>NZ_JBDOQV010000010.1:0-196606 GCF_039839345.1 Roseovarius sp. CAU 1744
CCCTCCGCAATCGCAACCTCCAGATACGCCGGCTCACACCCGTCCAGACATATCGCAACCGCACAAACCTTCGGCACCGGATACACCCGATCATTCGCAAATATCGGCTTCTGTATGTTCATTTTAGTCGTCCTTTCATCTTGGGCAGCCCAACTCGGCTGTCGCCCGGTTGTTCGATTCAGTTGCGATTACTTGGCGCGGTTCACGGCGGCGCGCAGCCAACCCGAGAGAAACTCGGCGATCAGCACCATCACCACGATCGACAGGATGATTGCCGCGACCCGCAGGTTTTCAAGCTGCTGGACGTTGCGCTTGAGATACCAGCCCATGCCGCCGCCGCCGAAGAAGCCCACCACGGTCGCGGCGCGAAAGGCCACGTCCCAAGTGTAGATGGCGATGCCGGTGAAGGCGACACGCACCTGCGGCACGACGGCGTAGATGAAAACCTGGAACGGGTTGGCCCCTGCCGCGCGCATCGCTTCGACCGGTCCCATCTCAATGGCCTCGATTTCATCGGCGAAGAGCTTGCCGGCGAAACCGATGCAGAACATCGTGAGCGCGCTGACACCCGCAAGCATCCCGAAGCCCAGAACCGAGACGAAGAGGATGGTCCAGATGGTCTCATGGATGGCCCGGCAGGAGATCACGCCGAGGCGGCCCACCGGGAACAGGATGCGACGCTGGGGGGTGACGTTCCAGGCTGAAAACCATGCCAGCGGAATGGCCAGGCAGACACCGGCAAACCCGCCGAGGAAGGACATCTGCAGCGTGTCCAGGATTGACCCGACATAGCCCCAGTCCAGCACGTATTCGAGATCGGGCGGGTAATAGCGATCCCCGACGACGCCCACGAACCGGCCCAGTGCGCCAAAGAGCAGGGCAATGTCGACATTCAGGAAGTGCAGCGAATAGCCCAGGAAAAGAAGGATGAGCAGCAGCGTCCCGTGCTTGTAGAGCGATTCAGGATACCTGTAGCGCGACCATTGCGGTGTTTCCTTCGTGGTGTCGACCGCATCGGGAGTGGTGGTGTGTTCGATCATGGCCATCTCCTCAAATCACGGCTTTGCGCAGGTAGTGCGAGATCACTTCGCCCAGAAGGATCAGCAGCAGGATGGCGACGATGACCATCGAGACACCGCCATAGTTGAAGCTGTTCATCTGGCGGAAGAAGAGCAGCCCGAGGCCACCGGCGCCGACCAGCCCCATCACCGCCGAACGGCGAATGTTGATGTCCCATTCGAAGATCACCGTGGCCAGCACCACAGGATAGATCTGCGGCAGGATGCCGTAATACATCACCTGAAACTGGTTGCCGCCGACGGCGCGGATCGCCTCGACCGGCTTGGCGTCGATATTCTCGATCGCCTCGGCGGTGATCTTCGAAATGAACCCGACGGAACGCATGGCGATGGCCAGGATGCCCGGCAGCGCGCCAAGTCCCACGGCGCTGACGAAGATGAGCGCCCAGACGATTTCATGTACCGAGCGGCTGAGCACCATCAGGAAGCGGCCAAGCGGGTAGAAGATGGTCTTGCTGGGCGTTACGTTTGCCGCGCCCAGCCAGGCGACCGGCAGGGAAAAGAAACATCCCAGGACGGTCCCCACGCAGGCCATCATGAAGGTCTCAAGCGTCGGGATGATCAATTCGGGCAAGAGACCCAGATCCAGGCTGAAATAGCGGCCGATCGAGGCCCATATGCCGTTTCGGCCGCCAATCCGGGACCAGTCCGTATCTTCGATGATGGTGCCCTGAAGGCACCAGCCGATGAAGATCAGCACAAGCGCCCAGATCAGGCCCATCTTGAGGAAACGCTTGCGGCGCAGATCGCCCTGAAGCTCGAGCGCCGCCGGGGAGATGTCAATCGAGGCCATGATCAGAGCACCTCCATCTCGTAGATGACGTCCAGATCCTCATCGCGCATGGTCTCGGTGGCGCCATCGAATTTCTTGTAGCCGTCCTGCAAGCCGATGATCCGGTTGCAGAATTCCTTGGCCAGTTGCACATCGTGGATATTGCACAGCGCCGGCACCTTGAGTTCGCGCGCGATATCGCGGATGAGCGCCATCACTTCGCGCGAAATCTTGGGATCAAGCGCCGAGGTCGGCTCGTCCAGCAACAAGAGCTTCGGGCGCTGCATCAGGGCGCGGGCGATGCCGACCCGTTGGCGCTGTCCGCCACTGAGCTCGTCCGCGCGCTTGTTGATATGATCGCTCAGCCCCACCCGGTCGAGGTAGTAAAGCGCCTGCTTCACGTCTTCCTGCGGAAAGGCCCGAAAGAAGGAACGGATGTTGCCCGTGTATCCCAGCCGGCCCGACAGCACGTTGTCCATCACCGACATGCGGTTGATCAGGTTGAATTCCTGAAAGATCATGCCGACATCGCGACGCAGCTTGCGCAGCTGCTTGACGTTCAGGGCGCAGACATCCTGACCCAGAAGATGAATGCTGCCGGCGGATGGTTCGACCAGGCGATTGACGCAGCGGATCAATGTGGACTTACCCGCGCCGCTCGGGCCGATAATCGCCAGAAAGTCGTCGTCCAGAACTTCAAAATCGATGCCCTTGAGAATTTCGGGACCCTTTGCACTGTAACGGACTTTCAGTTCTTTGACGGTCAGTACAGCCATGTCTCTCCTCCATTGGGTTGCCCTGACCCGCCAGGCGCAGGTCAGGCCAATTTCCTGATTAGTTCTTGGCGTCCTTCGCCGCCTTGAGGGCGCGGATGATGTCGTAATCCGCATCCGTCATCGCAACAAATTTGCTGGCGTTCACGTTCTTGAGGTACTCCCTGCCCTCATCGCTTTCGTTCAGCGTCAGGAACGCGCCCTTGATCTGTTCAACGAGGTCATCGCAGAGCTTACCAGAAACGACGAACGGATCCTGTGGAATAACGGGCGAGGACCAGATCAGGTTGTAATCTTCCATTTTCGCCAGGCCGCGGTCGATCACGTTGTCCAGGCGGTGGGTCGCGACAAAGGCGACGTCAACCTGTTCCTCAAGCACCGCGATGGCCGACAGGTCATGACCGCCAGTATAGACGACGCGGCTGAAATGATCTTCGAGCTGCGCCCCGATCACATCGGTGAAGGACACGCGCGGCAACAGGTTGCCCGAGGTCGAGGCCGGATCGGTCAGGCCGACGATCTTGCCCTCCAGATCCTCGATCTTCTCGATGCCCGAATCCGAACGTGACACCAGCACGGCCTTGTAGCCCGGCCCTTCCTCCTGGAAATGCCCCTTGTGCTTGGCATAGGTGGCGAAGACCTTGAGAGAGGGGTCCTTTTCCTGCGCGATCACGTAGGAATAGGGGCCGTGCATCCCGATATCGACGAACCCGCCCAGCATCGCCTCGACCACCGAAGCGTAGGAGGTGGGCAGGAAGAATTCGACCTCTTTGCCGGTCGCGGATTTGAGCTGGTTCACCATCGGCTGGTACAGCGACAACTCCTGCGTGGTTTCCTCGGTCGGGATCATCGAAAAGCGCAGAACGTCGGGGTTCTTGCACTCTTCGGCGGCGGCGATACCCGCGGCGGCAATCGCCACACCGGAAATCGCCAGCTTGATCGCGTTTGTCAGTTTCATTTCATTCTCCTTGAGTTGGTTGCAATCTGGCGGGTTTTTCCCGCCTTATCGTTCACGCCGCTGTCAGGCGGATGACATCCTGCTGCTCAGCGGCCGCGATGAAGTTTTCCTTGGTACCGATGAAGTTCCTGCCGCGCTCTCCGGCGAAGGCTTCGTCGATGATGTCTGCGCATCGCTGGTGCGGAATGCCGTGATCGGCAAATCTTGTGCCAACGCCCAGGCTGTTGAGGAATTCCGCCAGTTGGTCGGCGCCGGCACTCAGATCCGGCCCGAAAATCTCTTTGAGCGCCGCCTCGCGAAAACCACCCATGCCGATGACCGAACGCAGCACCGTGGGCAGGGTGAACGAGCAGGCAATGCCGTGCTGCACACCCCAGCCAAGCGTGATCGGGTAAGACAGGTTGTGCGCGATCGCGGTCTTGGTGTTGGAAAAGGCAAGCCCGGCGCAAAGCGAGGCTTCGGCCATGTCGCTGCGCAGGTCCAGATTGCCCGGGTCACGCATCACCTTGGGCAGCGATTGCAAGATCAGTCTGGAGGCTGCAACCGCATGGCGCGCCGATACCGGGTTTGCGTTGACGTTCCAGATGCTTTCGAAAGAATGCGACAGCGCATCGAGGCCTGTCGCCATGGTAAGCCCGACGGGCTTTCCCAGCATGAGTTCGGGGTCAATCAGGGCCGTTTCCGGATAGAGGCGCGGATGCGCGAGAGAGTATTTCTTGCCCTGGCTTTCGTTCCAGACAGTCGCCCAGCAGGTGACTTCGCTGCCGGTGCCCGCAGTAGTGGGGACGGCGATGATCGGCAGGAAAGTCAGCGCATCCGCGCCGTCCTTGGTTTCCAGGAAACGCGCGACATTGCCAAAGTCTCCATTTGCCGCCGCAAAAACCTTGGCCGAGTCAATGACCGAGCCGCCGCCCAGGGCAACGATCACGTCGATCTCCTTTCCGGCCTGGGCAAAGCGCGCACTTTGTTCGCTCAGGAGTTCGTAGTCGGGATTTGGTGCCACGTCATCGATCGTCAGGGCCGGAGCGCCCGCCGATGCTTCCAGCCGGCAGGCAAGTTCGGCGAAATGTGGCTCGGGATAGGTCACCAGCGCATAGCGGCGTCCGGCGATCAGATCGGTCAGCGTTTTGAATTCGCCAGAGCCAAAGATCACGGCTACCGGATTGCTGTATGTCCACATAACGTCCCTCATGCCCAATGTGTCACGAACCAGATCGACTGTTAGGCAGGCAGTGTGGAGCGAAACAAAATATATAACAAATTGATTGTTTATATAATAACTATATACTGGGTGAATGCTAAAGATGGCCCTCAGATCATTCCACGCCGTTGCCCGATACGGCGGCTTTTCCAGCGCGGCAAATGCCCTGCATATCAGCCAGCCCACGTTGTCCACGCAGGTAAAGGCACTTGAGGACAGATACGGCGTCGATCTGTTCAGGCGGTTCGGGCGCAAGGTTGAGTTGACCGTCTCGGGACGGGAGCTGTTCGAGATCACCTCGCGGCTGGACCAGGCCGAGCAGGACGCGGAAAACCTGCTCGACTCGTTTCGCGGCTTCAACGCGGGCAAGCTCAATATCGCGGCGGTGGGGCCGTTTCATGCCACGGACATGATCGTGGCCTACAAACAGAAATACCCCCTGATCGACATCGAGGTACGCTTCGGCAATTCGAGCCGCTGTTTCGAGAGAATCCTGGCGTTCGAGGCGGATGTCGGCATCATCGCCGAAGTACCCTCGGACCCGCGTGTGAAGACTCTGCCCTACAGCGTGCACGAGGTGGTGATCTTCGTGAATTCGGACCATCCGTTTTTCGATCGGGACAGTATCTCGCTTGCCGAGCTCGAAGGCCAGAAGGTGATCCGGCGCGAAGCCGGGTCAACCACCCGCATGGCGATCGAGAACGTCCTGGAACAGCACCGCATCGGGGTGGAAACGGTTCTGGAACTTGGCAGTCGCGAGGCGATCTGGAAAGCGGTGGAACAGGGGCTGGGGCTGGGCTTCGTCGCCGATTTCGAATTCGTGCCGCACCCCAACCTGCGCGCGATTCAAATCTCTGACGTGCAGGTTCAGACGAAATATTACCTGGCATTCCTGGCCGAACGCCGGCAGTCGCGCCTTATCGACTCGTTCTGCGAGGTCGCGATAAACGATATTCAGGGCAACAAGGTGTGAAGGCGTCCAGTTGTGAAACGCCAAACCGGACCTGCGTCCGGCAGGCGCCGCGCCTATCGGCCTCAGGTCACTTTTTCACGGTTCTGCGGCAACAGAAAGATCGACACGATCAGCAGCCCGAAAACAAGCTCGTAGACCTCCCATTTCCGTTCGACGGTGATGGCTGCAATTACCAGGCTGCCGATCAGCGCCAGCGCCGCATGGCGCAACCCCGGAACAGGCACTGCAAACTTGTCCGCCAGTGCCGAGATCCAGCCGACACGGGGGTAGAGCAGCGGCAGAACCACCAGGTAAAGCAGGATGACAACGGTCAGAACCGGACCAAAGAGATGTTTGGTCAGCGCGACGCCGCCGATCTCGATATTATGCAGGTTGGTCTCGTCCTGCCGGTTGATTTCCTTCATGGCTTCGCTGGTCTCCCAGCCGAAAATGCGCTGCCCCCAGGAAATCTCCTCGCCCGCACCGAAAAAGAACAGCACCGCGTAGAAAAACGTCAGGCTGACCGCCAGGGTGGGCGCGGCGCGGCCCTTCAGCGACAGCGCGTTCCGGATCAGGATCAGGCAGCCCACGAGCAAAGCCAGCGCGGTGCCATATTCTGCGAACCCGTCCTCGGCCGCGAATTTGAAGGTGAAATACTGCTTGTCCCAAAAATAGATCCCGACGGTCAGCATCAGCACGGTGATGATCGTGGACATCAAAGCGCGGTCGATTTTTTCCAGATGCTGCATTGGCGGACCCTCTGCCTGTCTTGGGTGACGATCAGGAGCAGATAGGCGAGCCGGACCGTCGCATCAAGTTTTATCGACAATCCGCACGCAGCGCGGAGCAAACTGCGGTTCTTGGACAATTCCCGCGACCTGTGGCACAGATGGTACCGGGATCACCGGTTCGGTTGACAATCCGGTCGGAGATCGAAAAACCCGAGGCTGGAATATCTCTATTGTCATCCGTCGTATCTTCGGATGTAGTCCGCCACGAAAAGCCACTAGCAAGCCTGGAAAGCGAAACATGCAGTATCTTGCCCCAACCACTGTCGAAGAAGCGGTCAGCGCGCTGGCCGGCCACTCCGGCGATTGCCGAGTCTTGGCCGGGGGCACCGACCTCCTGGTCAGGATGCGCTCGGATATGGCAGACCCCGATGCGGTGATCGACCTCAAGCGCATAGACGCGCTGTGCCAGATCACGCCCGAGAAGGGCGGCTGGCGCATCGGCGCGGCTGTCTCTGGCGCCGAAATGGGCGAGCACGAGGCGCTGGTTGCCGACTGGCCCGGCGTGGTCGAGGCCACCAACCTCATCGGCTCGACCCAGGTTCAGGGCCGCTGCACGATGGCCGGCAACCTGTGCAACGCCTCGCCCGCCGCCGACAGTGTGCCCGCGATGGTCGCCGCGGGGGCGGTGGCGCGGATCGCAGGGCCAAATGGCAGCCGCGATGTACCGGTCGAAGAGATTCCGACAGGGCCGGGCAAGACCTCGCTGAAAAAGGGCGAGCTGATCGAGGCGATATTGCTGCCTGAACGGCCGGAACGGTCGGCGGATGCCTACCTGCGGTTCATCCCGCGCACCGAGATGGATATCGCCGTGGTCGGCTGCGCCGTGTCGCTGACGCTGGACGCTGAGGGCACCTGCACCGCGGCGCGGGTTTCGCTGGGTGCGGTCGCGCCAACGGTGCTGCTGGTGCCCGAGGCGGCGAACGCCCTGATCGGAACAAAAATTGACGATCCGGCGCTAGAGGCGCTGGCGGCCGCCTGTTCGGCGGCGGCAAAACCCATTGATGACAAACGCGGCACGGTCGATTTCCGCGTGCACGTGGCCGGGGTGCTGGCCAGGCGCGCCGCCGTCATTGCCAGGAAACGCGCAGGAGGTGCGGCATGAGCAAGATCCACGTCACAACGTCAGTGAATGGCGACCCGACCGAATTTCTGTGCGAGGCAGATGAAACCCTGCTGGACGCGCTGCGCGACCGGCTGGGGATGACCGGCGCCAAGGAAGGCTGCGGCACCGGCGATTGCGGTGCCTGTTCGATCACCGTCGATGGTCGCCTCGTGTGTTCCTGCCTGATGCTGGGGGCCGAGGCCGAGGGCCACGAGATCGGCACCATCGAGGGCATGGCCGACGGCGATCAGCTGCATCCGCTGCAGCGCAAGTTCATCGAACATGCCGCCCTGCAATGCGGGATCTGCACACCGGGCCTGCTGGTGGCGGCAAAATCGCTGCTTGAACGGAACCCGGACCCGAGCGAGGAAGAAGCAAGGTATTGGCTGGCGGGGAACCTCTGCCGCTGTACCGGCTATGACAAGATCATTCGTGCCGTGATGGATGCGGCGCAGGAAATGCGGGAGGCTTCGTAATGGCACTGGATGACAAGCAGCAATATCAGGCCCGCGAATTCAAGGTGGTGGGCACCAGGGTAAAACGCCCCGATGGCATCGACAAGGTGACGGGCAAGGCCAGGTTTGGCGCAGATATGAGCGCACCGGGCATGCTGGTCGGGCGGGTGCTGCGCAGCCCGCACGCCCATGCGCGCATCGTCTCGATCGATACCTCGGCCGCCGAGGCGCTGGCCGGCGTTCACGCGGTTGTCACACGTGCCGATTTTGACGAAATCACCGGTGACGATGCCACCGCCGACATCCTTGACAACTGCATGGCCGGTGACAAGGCGCTTTATGATGGTCACGCGGTGGCGGCCGTCGCCGCCTCGTCGGCGGCCATCGCCAAGCAGGCGCTGAAACTCATCAAGGTCGATTACGAAGTGCTGCCGCATGTCACCGATGTCGACGCGGCAATGGAAACGGATGCGCCGGCGCTTCACAAGGGCCGCGCCAATGAATCCGTGCCGGCAGGCATGTCGGCAAACGTCCTGTCGCGATACGAGTTCGGCCACGGCGATATCGAGGCCGGGCTGGCCAAAGCCGATCGCGTGCTGGAGCGCACCTTCAGGACCGAGGCCACCCACCAGGGGTATATCGAACCCCATGCCTGCCTTGCGTCGATGGGCGCGGACGGCCAGGCCGATCTGTGGTGCTGCACGCAGGGCCACTACATGGTGCGCAATGTCTGCGCCGCGATCATGGGCATGGAACAGGGTCAGCTGCGGGTGACCGCCTCGGAAATCGGCGGCGGCTTCGGCGGCAAGACCACCGTGTTCCTGGAACCCGTCGCGCTGGCGCTGTCACGCAAGACAAGCCGCCCGGTCAAGATGGTGATGAGCCGCTCTGAGGTGCTGCGCGCCACCGGCCCCACGGCCTCCAGTTCGGTCGATGTGCGCATCGGCATGACCAAGGACGGCCGGATCACCGCCGGTTTTGCCGAATTGCGCTATCAGGGTGGGGCTTATCCGGGATCGCCGGTGGAATTCGGCGCGATGTCGGCCTTTGCGCCCTACGACCTTGAGAACGTCAAGACCATCGGCTGGGACGTGGTGACGAATCGCCCCAAACAGGCGGCCTATCGTGCGCCGGGCGCGCCGATGGCGGCCTATGCGGTGGAAAGCGCCGTTGACGAGTTGGCCAAGGGCTTCGGGCTCGATCCGCTTGCGGTGCGGCTGAAAAACGCCGCGCGGGAAGGCACCAGGGCCAGTTACGGCCCGACCTTCCCGGCGATCGGCCTTGAGGCCACGCTGCGCGCCGCCAAGGATCACCCGCACTGGACCGCGCCGCTGGGCAAGAACCAGGGCCGGGGCGTGGCCTGCGGTTTCTGGTTCAACTTCGGTGGCGATACCTGCGTGTCGCTGAACATCACCCCCGATGGCACCGTGACCGTTTCCGAGGGCAACCCGGATATCGGCGGCTCGCGCGCGTCGATGTCGATGATGGCCGCCGAGGAACTGGGCATCCCCTACGAACAGGTCCGCACCATCGTGGCCGACACCGGATCGCTGGGCCAGAACGAGGTCACGGATGGCAGCCGCGTGACCTTTGCCGTGGGGCTGGCGACGATCGAGGCCGCCCGCGCCGCCAAGCGCGAGATGTGCAAGCGCGCCGCCATGACCTGGGGCATCGACGAAGACGCCGTGAAATGGGAGGACGGCGCCGCCCACCCGGCCGGGGAAAACGCCGGCAAGCACCCGCCCATGACGCTCAAGGAAATTGCGGCGATCGCCTCGAATACCGGCGGGCCGATCGCCGGCCATCACGAGGCCAACCCCGAGGGCGCAGGTGTGAGCTTTGCCACCCATATGGTCGATACCGAGGTCGATCCCGACACTGGCGCGGTCAAGATCCTGCGCTACACGGTCTTCCAGGACGCGGGCAAGGCGGTGCATCCCGACTATGTCGAGGGCCAGTTCCAGGGCGGTGCCGTGCAGGGTATCGGCTGGGCGCTGAACGAGGAATATATCTATGGTGACGATGGCGTGCTGCAGAATGCGGGCTTCCTCGATTACCGTATTCCCGTCGCCTCCGACCTGCCGATGATCGACACGGTCATCCTGGAGATTCCCAACCCGGGCCATCCCTACGGCGTGCGCGGCGTGGGCGAGACCTCGATCGTGCCGCCGCTGGCCGCGGTCGCAAATTCGGTCTCCGAGGCGGCTGGCGTACGCCTGACGCAGTTGCCGATGTCCCCGCCCAGGGTGCTCAGGGCGCTGCAGGCGAAATAGCAGGGGCGCGCAATGGTCAAGGTCAGGATATGGGGCTCGCTTGCGGCCATGACCGACGACCAGACCGAGGTAGAGGTCGAGGCCGCGACCCTGCGCGAATTGCTGGACGGGCTGGCCGGGAATTTTCCCGGCCTGCGCCCGCAACTGGATCGCGGCGTATCCGTTGCCATCGACGGCCGGATATATAACGACAGCTGGTTCACCCCGATCAGGCCCGATAGCGAAGTGGTGTTGCTGGCGCGGCTGAAAGGTGGCTGATTACCTATTGCCCGAAACCGCGTGACCCGTTAAACGAACCGTCGCGCCGCTGTAGCTCAGATGGTAGAGCACGTCATTCGTAATGATGGGGTCGGGGGTTCGAGTCCCTTCAGCGGCACCACAGCATCCCGGCAATTTGATCGCCGGGCGACGTGGGCAGCATTCACCAGTGAAATCTGAATACGGATGCCTCTTTGCCGAGGGTCGTCTCGGTTACTCTTGATGCTAAATGGCAGAAATATTGAATTCATGTGAAAGTTATGCTATATATCTTTCTAAGGAAGGGAATTCACATGTCTGCGCCTGCTGAAAGAATAGATGATGTCAGCCCCGAGCCGGGACGGGTGGTGGCCAAGGCGGTGTTCAATGCGGCCCAGGAACTTGGCCTGTCGCAGCGCGAGCTGGCGCAGGCGATCGGCGTGAGCGAGGCAACGGTTTCGCGCATGAAAGGCGGGGGATATGTCCTGCAGGGCAAGCCTTTCGAGCTGGCAACCTGTTTGATCCGTGTCTTCCGGTCGCTGGATGCGATTGCCGGGGCCGATCCCGACACGATGCGCGGGTGGATCGGCAACGAAAACCATGTTCTGAACGGCATTCCGCGGCAGATGATGATGCAGGCGACCGGCCTGATTGCGGTGATGAACTATCTTGATGCCGCCCGTGCGCCTACCTGACAGCTTCCCACCCTATCGCGGCAATCTCTGGCGGGTGATCGAGGGGCAGTATCGCGCCTCGACCATGCGAATCGTGGATACCGATAACGAACAGTCCGTGCTGGAGGATGTGCTGGAGGCCGCCAAGCCGCCGGTGCCCGCGCCCTGCCGGCATCTGGATTACCAGTTCTGGTCGCCCTTCCGCTATGGCTGCTATCCGCGCGCCTCGCGCTTCAGGCGGGCGGGTCCCACGCCGGGGGTCTGGTACGGGTCCGAAAAGGTGCTGACCGCTGTGGCCGAAAGCATCTGGGGCAGTCTGGCGTTCTTTGCCGCCTCACCCGATACGCCGATGCCGCGATGGCCGGTCGAGCATACGGCGGTGATGGCAGATATCAGGGTAGACAGGTCGATCGACCTGACCGCGCCCGAGATGGCGGATCAGGGCCGCTGGACGGACCCGGACAATTACAGCGACTGCCTGGACCTGGCAGACCGGGTGCGCGCTTCGGGCTGCCAGGCGATCCGCTATAGCTCGGCCCGGCATCCCGATCGCGGGCCGAATGTGGCGGTGCTGGATTGCGCCGGCTTTGCCCAGCCCGCACCGATCTCGACCCAAACCTGGCACCTGATGCTGACGCCACATCTGGTGCGGGCGCATTGCGAAACCCTGCGGCAACGGCACCAGTTCGTCGTCGGCAAAAAGGCCCTGCTGCACCCGGCCTGACGCCACATTTGCCGGGATTGCGCCGTGGCGCTAAGCTGGCGCCGATGACCCAAGACCCCCTGTGCCCATGACCTCTGTTCGGCTGCGGCTGTTGATCCTGGCCCTGTTGCCGCTGATGGTTCTGATGCCGATGCTGCTATTCGTGGCGATTGGCCGCTGGTCGTCCAATTACGATGACGTTCTGATCGCCAATGTCGAAAGCGATCTGCGTATCGCCGAGCAATACATGCAGCGGCTCCTCCTGACCACCGGGGACGATGTCGAAAGCCTGGCGCGCTCGGTCGCCTTTCAAGATGCTGCCGCGTTGCCGGACGCGGTTTTCGCCGCCTATCTCGACCGCAACCGCGCAACATTGCAGCTGGATTTCCTTTATTACCTGCCGCTGGGCAAGGCGCAGGATGCCGCCCGGCAATGGCCCGTGATAAAGACCGCCGTTGCCGGTACAGGCGGCAGCGAGATCGACATCTTCTCGGCCGCGGATCTGGACGCCCTGTCTCCGGACCTGGCGGCACGGGCACGCCTGCCCCTGATCGACACCGAGGCCGCCGTGCCCACCGACCGCACGGTCGAGGACCGCGGGATGGTGATCCATACCGCCACGGATGTACGCGTACCCGGACGGTTGGGGGTGCTTGTCGGAGGCATCCTGCTGAACCGCAACCTCGATTTCATCGATACGATCAACGCGCTGGTCTACCATTCCGAGGGCGCCGAGGAAAAGCGTCAGGGCACCGCAACGCTGTTCCTGGAAGATGTCCGGGTATCGACCAACGTGCGGCTCTTCGAGGGCGCGCGCGCGCTTGGCACCCGCGTCTCGGCCGCGGTCCGCAACAAGGTGCTGGTCGAGGGACAGACCTGGCTGGACAGCGCCTTCGTGGTCAATGACTGGTACATTTCCGGCTACTTGCCCCTGATCGACAGCTTTGGCGAGCGGGTGGGCATGCTTTATGTCGGCTTTCTCGAGGCACCCTTCACCGCCGCCAAGCGCAGCAGCTACATCCTGATCTTCTCTGCCTTCGCGCTGGTTCTGGCACTGACCGCACCGCTGTTCCTGCGTCTGGCCGGGGGCATTTTTTCACCGCTTGAACAGATGACCAAGACGATGGAAAAGGTCGAATCCGGCGAGTTGGGCGCTCGTATCGGCGAAGTGTCTTCGAAGGATGAGATCGGCACTGTTGCCGCGCATCTGGATACGCTTCTGGACCAGGTCCAGGAACGCGACCGCAAGCTGCGCAGCTGGGCGGACGAACTGAACGTTCGGGTTGAACAGCGCACCGCGGAGCTGCGCGAAGCCAATGAAAAGCTCGAATCCACCTACCAGCAACTGGTGATGAGCGAGAAACTTGCCTCGATTGGCGAAATCACCGCCGGGGTCGCGCATGAAATCAACAATCCCGTGGCAGTGATCCAGGGCAATGTTGACGTGATCCGTCAGACGCTGGGCGACGGGGCGCAGCCGGTGATGACCGAACTGGCGCTGATCGACCAGCAGGTGGGGCGGATCAACGCCATCGTCGGCAAACTTCTGCAATTCGCCCGCCCGTCCGAGTTTGGCACCTTCGAGGAGAGCGTCGATGTGGCATCGGTTCTGGATGACTGTCTGGTCCTGGTGGATCATGTCATCTCCAAGGGCGAAATCAGCGTTTCGATTGAGCGTGGCGATGCACCGCCGGTACGGATCAATCCCGGAGAACTGCAGCAGGTCATCATCAACCTGATCATCAACGCCGTTCAGGCCATGCAGGGGCACGGCGCGCTGGACATCTCGGTCACCTCGGCCGGTCGTGATGGCATTGCGGGCGCGCAGCTGGTGATCGCCGATACCGGCCCGGGCATTTCCGAGGAGAAACTCCAGACCGTATTCGATCCGTTCTTTACCACCAAGCTGGGCGAGGGAACCGGCCTGGGCCTGTCGGTCAGCCAGACATTGATCCAGAACGCCAATGGCCTGGTCTCGGTCGCCAACCGCGCCGAAGGCGGGGCGGTGTTCACGGTCTGGCTGCCAAATGACCAGGCCGGCGACGTGGCGGCATGAGCCAAAAAAATCGCCGGGTAACAGCTTGTTAGGCGAAAGCCGGTAAGACAGCGGCTCAGCGCAGTTTCAGTTCCGGTATTGTTTTCGCCATGCAACCAAACCCCAGTTTCCCCTCCTCTTCCGATCCTGTTGTCAGCCTTGGTGAACTTCTGGGCGCACTCAGCCATGCGCTCGACATGGCCGAAGGCAGGCCGCCCGGACATGCGATGCGCTGTTGCTGGATCGGGATGGAGGCCGCGGAGGCGCTTGACCTCACGACCTCGCAGCGGTCGGATCTCTATTTCACCCTGTTGCTCAAGGATCTTGGCGGCAGCGCGAATGCCGCCCATATCTGCCAGCTTTTTCTGACCGATGACATCGGGTTCAAACGAAGTCACAAACTGGTGGACGGCACCGCGCGGCGGGGGCTGGAATTCCTGCTGTCGCATACCGCCTCGGAATCGGGATTTCTCAAGCGTCTCGGAACCGTGAGCAACGTGTTGAGGCATTCCGATGATATCGTCGCCGGCCTGTTCAAGGCCCGTAGCGACCGCGGGGCGGAGCTGGCGCGCGTGATGCGGTTTTCCGAGGATGTGGCAGAGGGAATTGCCAATCTTGACGAGCATTGGAACGGGGGCGGTCGTCCCGCTGGCCTGAACGGGTCCGAAATCCCGCTCTATGCCCGTATCGCCCTGCTGGCGCAGGTGGCCGAGATTTTCAGTTCGGAAACGGGTCACCGGGCCGCGATCTCGGAGTTGCAGAGCCGGGCAGGCGCATGGTTCGATCCCGACCTGGTGCCGGTTTTCGTTGACGTCTTGCAGCGGCCGGGTTTCGCGCAGGCCTTCCACGATCCGGGGCTCGAGGCGCATCTGCTTGCCAGCGAACCCGCCCGCCAGGCCCACCTGGTTGACGAGGATCACCTGGACGAGATCGCCTATGCCTTCGCCAAGGTGATCGATGCCAAGAGCCCATTCACCGCAGGACATTCCGAACGCGTGGCACAGCTGATCAGTACGATCTGCACCGAGATGGGTTACTCTACGGGCCATCGCCGATGGATGATGCGCGCGGGCCTTTTGCACGACATCGGCAAGCTGAGCGTTTCAACCGCGATTCTGGACAAGCCCGGCAAGCTGACCGGCGCCGAATTCGACCAGGTCAAGCTTCACCCCCTGTTCAGCCAGCAGATTCTGGGCCGCATTCCGGCATTTCACGACCTGTCGATCACCGCCGCGGCCCATCACGAACGGCTTGACGGCAAAGGGTATCCATACGGCATGACCGCCGCACATCTGACGCGGGACATGCGGGTTCTTTCCGTGGCGGATATCTTCGACGCGCTGACGTCAGAGCGTCCCTACCGCCCGGCCCTGCCCCTCGAAAAGGTCTGCACGATCATGGATCAGATGGTCGGCCACGCCATCGACATCGATTGCTATGCCGCCCTGCAAACGGCCATCGCCAACAGCTGAGCATGGCCGCGCCGATCGCTTACATCTGGAATCCGGGGGTCGAGCGGGAGATGCCGGCCTCTTCCTCCGTCATATCCTCGGGGATGCCCTCGAAGAGCGGCGTGGTCATGTACCGCTCACCGGTATCGGGCAGCATCGCCAGGATCACCGTGCCCGGCTCGGCCTGTTCGGCGATGCCCATCGCGACCGCAAAGGTCGACCCGCCGGACACGCCGGTAAAGATACCCTCCTTGCTGGCCAATTCCCGCGCCCATTTGATCCCTTCCGGCCCTGATACCGGGATCAGGTCATCGTAGAACCCGGCATCGATCGCCTCCTGCAGCACCAGCGGAATGAAATCGGGCGTCCAGCCCTGAATCGGGTGCGGTTCGAACTCCGGGTGGCTGACTGCTGGCGCACCATCGTCCAGCCGTTCCTGCGGGTGGCCACTGCTGACCAGCGCCGCATTGGCCGGTTCGGACAGGATGATCCTGGTTTCCGGGCGTTCCTTGCGCAGAACCCGGCCAATACCGGTCACGGTGCCGCCCGTGCCATAGCCGGTAACCACATAGTCCAGACGCTCGTCCGCGAAATCCGCCATGATTTCCCGTGCGGTGGTGGTCTCGTGAATCGCCGCGTTGGCATCGGTCTCGAATTGGTGCGCCAGGAACCAGCCATGTGTCTCGGCCAGTTCCACCGCCTTCTTGTACATGCCGAAACCCTTCTCGGCCCGTGGCGTCAGCACCACCTTTGCCCCCAGCATCCGCATCAGGCGGCGGCGCTCGATCGAGAAGCTGTCGGCCATTGTCACCACCAGCGGATAGCCCTTCTGCGCACAGACCATCGCCAGCCCGATACCGGTGTTGCCGCTGGTCGCCTCCACCACCGTCTGCCCCGGCTTCAGGGCGCCGCTTCGTTCAGCCTCTTCGATGATGTTGACCGCAAGCCGGTCCTTGACCGAGGCCGCCGGGTTGAACGCCTCGGCCTTGACATACATGCGCACGCCCTCGGGCGCGAGGTTGTTCACCCGGATCACCGGCGTATCGCCGATTGTATCCAGCACGCTATCGAACAGCCGGCCGCGCCCATTGGTGCGGCGAATACCATTTTCTGCCATCTTGTCCCCCTTATCCGGTACCGCAGTCGGCCCGAGCCTACCGGATCACGGCGCACATCGCCAGCCACCTAGGGCGCTCCGTTTCAACCGCAGACAAGGCGCCGTGCCACCGGTGTGATCATGAAAGCCTCCAGTGCCTGCAGGAAAACAGAAACGGGCTTGCGCGGACGCCCCTGCACATGCCCGGCAAACAGTTGCAGTTGCGGCAGGCCCGGCTCAAGCGGCAGGGCGCAGAGATCGTCGCCGCCATAGCTGACATCGATCAGCGGTTTCATCGACAGAACCGCAACCCCGGCTCCGGCCCCGACCAGGCTGCGGACCATTTCCGTGCTGTCGACCCGCGCCACGATGTCGGGTTTCAGGCCATGTTGCCGGAACAGGCGCTCCAGATAGGGCCGCGCCAGGGGGCGGTCCAACTGGATGATCGGGCAGGCCGCCGTCGCCGCCAATGTCACCTGCCCGCCCGCCGCCAGCGCATGCCCCGCAGGCGCCAGGACATAGGGCGGAAGATCGCATAGCGGATGGATCGCGATCCCGCTGCGCAGATCCTGCCCGGCAAACAGGATCACATCCAGCTTTCCGCTCAACAGAGCCTCCTGCGCGCTGTCGTTATCGTGTTCGTGGATCTCCAGGTTCAGCGACGGGTTTTCCCGCAGGATCGGGCGCAGAACCGCGGGCAGGAAGGCCGGCGCCACCGGCGCGTAATAGCCGATGCGCAACGTGCCGCTCAGTGTCTGGGCCAGGGCGCGGCCGTGATCCATCACCTCGGCGTAATCTTCCAGCAAATGCCGGAAGCGCGCGGCAATCTCGCGCCCCTCGGCGGTGGCCGCGATCCCCCGCGCCCGCGTCCGGATCAACAGATCCGCGCCGAATTCAGCTTCGACCTGATCCAGCGCGGCGGCAACCGCCGATGCCGCCAGGTTGAGCGACCGCGCCGCGCCGGTGATCGACCCGTGGTCAACCGTCGCCACGAAGGCGCGCAAGGCACGAAGGGACAGGCGAAGATCAGGTTGCATCAAAGTCTCCTCGGAAATTCAGATATCAGTTATCATATAATTCTGTTTTTCCAATATTGGCATCCGTGGCAGACTGATCGGTGATTGTCAGGAGAGCGACATGCAGAACCGCGAAGAAACCCCGGCCCTGCCCGGCTGGCACCATACGCCCGACGTGCCGATCCAGGTATCGCCCTTCTTCAACTGGCCACCCGATCCGCGACGCATGGCATCCTGGGTGGCGGCACGCTGGCTGTCGCTGGCGGAAAACGTCATTGTCCTCGGCATTGCATCGGTCAGCTGGGTGTGGCTGTCCCCCTCACTCGAAACCACGGCAACGCTGGCGCCGGGATGGGTGCTGGGCATCTGGCTGCGTAACCTTGCGCTGATGCTGCTGATCGCCGGCGGGCTTCACTGGTTCTTCTACATGCGCAAGGGTCAGCAGATGCGCCTGAAATTTGACAAGCGAGACCTGATGCTGAAGGGCAGGCAGTTCAGCTTTGGTGGGCAGGTGCGCGATAACATGTTCTGGTCGATGACCAGTGGCGTCGGCAGCTGGACGGGTTACGAGGTGCTGATGCTCTGGGCGATGGGTAACGGCTGGGCGCCGGTACTGTCATTCGGCGCGCATCCGATCTGGTTCATCCTGCTCCTTCTGCTGACCCCGGTGTGGATCTCCTTCCATTTCTACTGGGTCCACCGGGCGCTGCACTGGGGGCCGCTCTATCGCCTGGCCCACGCGCTGCACCACCGCAATGTCAATGTCGGGCCGTGGTCCGGTCTGTCGATGCACCCGGTCGAACACGTGATCTTCTTCAGCGCCATCCTGATCCATTTCATCATCCCCGCGCACCCGCTGCACATCCTCTTTCACCTCAAGCACCAGTCGCTGACGGCAGTCACCTCCCATACAGGGTTTGAAAACCTGCTCGTGAAAGACAAGAAACGGCTGGCGCTCGGCACCTTTCACCACCAGATGCATCACCGCTATTTCGAGGTGAATTACGGCAATCTCGAGATGCCCTGGGACAAGTGGTTCGGATCGTTCCATGATGGCACGCCCGGAGCTCATGAGCGGCTGAAGGAACGCCGCCAGCGGCGCGCCTGATCGCTCTGATCCCCGAAAAGGCGTTCGCGCCGCTCACCCGGATGCGCTTTGCGCTCGGGCCGCGCAGGCCTTGGGGCGCTGCCCCAAACCCCGGAGTATTTCAGGCAAGATGAAAAAGGACGCCCTGCTTCAGCTTGCTGCAAATACTCCTGCCGGAGGCAGTAGCGTTTCTGTCCAAGGCGCCAGGTTGGCAAGACGCGTCACCGCGGCGGCGAGCGCCCCGAGGAGGAGGCCGAAGGCCGACAACGAGAGATACTGCGTGCGCGGAAGCGCGCTCAATCCGGCAGTGGGCGCTAGTCCCGTCGCTTGGCCCGCAAGGTGGGATCTTCCTTCGTCGGATCTTCTGGCCAGGGGTGCTTGGGGTAGCGCCCGCGCATTTCCTTGCGCACATCTGCGTAGGATGAGGCCCAGAAACCGGGGATGTCCATCGTCGTCTGCAAGGGCCGGCCCGCCGGGGACAGGAGCGTGACCCGCAACGGCGTTCGCCCCACGGCGGGATGTTCGACCTGCCCGAACATCTCTTGCAGGCGCAGGCTGATTTCCGGCGCCTCGCCACTGTAGTCGATGGGAATCCTGCGACCGAGGGGCGTGGTGAAGTGCGCCGGCGCGGCGCGGTCCACTTCCTGCATTCGGGTCCAGTCGAGCCGCGCGCGCAGCGCGTCGAGCATCTCAAATCTTTTCCAGTCCTGCGCCGTTGTCAGACCGTCCAGATAGGGCAAAAGCCAGGTCTCCAGTTCGGCGATCAGCGTGGCCTCGCTCATATCCGGCAGATCGTGGCCGGCCTCGCGCAACAGCTCGACACGCGCAACAAATCGGCGGGCCGCACCGGTCCAGTTCAGGCCCAGATCCTGCACCCCGTCCAGCATCGCGCGAGCCACTGCCTCCGTCGGGGCACCCTTCCATTGGCGGTCGTCCAATACCAGGGCACCGAAACATTCCTGCCGCCGGGCGATCACGCGGCGCTCGCGCCGTGACCATCGGCAGCTTTCCATCCATCTGATCTGGCTGGCGAAAAGCCCGCGCAATTCGCTTTCGGAAATGGCGATCGCCTGGCGGATGCGCGCATCTTGCGGGTCGCCATCCTGATCGGTCACGACAATCAGTCGCGTGGCGGACAGATCATCGCCATCGGGCAGCACTGCCCCCTTGCCGCCGGACAAGACATAGCGCGGAGCATCTCCCTTGCGACGCAGACCCACGCGATCGGGATAGGCCAGCGCGGCCATTTCGGCATCGCTGAACTGCCCGCCGCCAGCGGCCCGCGGCGCCAGCCGTTTCGCCTCGGCGCGGATACGCTCGACCGCGCCGCGAGAAACCTGCCACGGGTGCCTGTCGGAATAGCCGCGGAAATCCCGCAGGGCCAGCAGGCGCAGGGACAGGTCCACCGGCGCTCCGCGTGGCAGCGGATCGCGATCTGCCAGCAGCGCCGCCAGAGGTGCGGCATCTGGCCCCGCCACGGTCAGCATATGCGCCAGCCGCGGATGCAGGGGCAGCGCCGCCAGATCGCGGCCGTGTTGGGTAATCCGGTTGTCGCCATCCAGCGCGCCCAGCATCCTCAGCAGCGCCTTTGCCTCGGCAAATCCGCCGGGATTGGGCTGCGTCAGAAACGGCATGTCCTGCGGATTGCTGCCCCACAGTGCCAGTTCCAGCGCCAGGCCAGCTAGGTCCGCGGCTTCGATCTCGGCCGGGGGATAAGCGTGCAATGCCCCTTCCTCGCCCCGTGTCCAGAGCCGGTAGCAGGTGCCTTTGGCCACACGCCCTGCCCGGCCCGCGCGTTGCGTCGCTTCGGCCCGCGTCACCGGTTCCGTGACCAGCCGCGACATCCCGCTGGCCGGATCGAAACGCGCCCGCCGCGCCCGCCCGCCATCGACCACCACGCGGATGTCCTCGATGGTCAGCGAGGTTTCGGCGATCGACGTGGCCAGCACGACCTTGCGCCCGTCGCGGCACGGCGCAATCGCCGCCTGCTGCGCCGCGAACCCCATTGCACCGAAGAGAGGGCGGATATGGCACTCCGCCGGCAGGCGCGTCTTGAGCAACGTCTCGACGCGGCGAATCTCACCCTCGCCGGGCAGGAAGACCAGAACGCCGCCCTCGGTTTCGGCCACCGCCTGCGCGACCAGATCCGAAACCGCCTGTTCGTATCGCTGTTGTTTTGGCACCGGCCTGTCCAGCCACACCGTTTCCACCGCGAAACTGCGTCCTTCCGAGGTGACCATCGGCGCATCACCCATCAACGCCGCCACCGGCGCCGCATCCAGCGTCGCCGACATTGCCAGCAGCAACAGATCGTCGCGCAGCGCGCCGGCGATTTCCAGGCACAAGGCCAAACCCAGATCGGCGTTCAGGGACCGTTCGTGAAATTCATCAAAAATCACCGCGCCCACACCGGCAAGTTCCGGGTCGGACTGGATCATGCGGGTCAGGATGCCTTCGGTCACCACCTCGATCCGGGTCCGGCGCGACACCTTCGCGTCACCGCGCACCCGGTATCCCACGGTCTGGCCGGCCGCCTCTCCCAGGGTTTCGGCCATGCGTTCCGCGGCGGCGCGGGCAGCCAGGCGGCGCGGTTCCAGCATCAGGATACGGCCCCGGCACAGGTCGGCCCCGAGCATCGCCAGCGGCACCACCGTTGTCTTGCCAGCGCCCGGCGGGGCCTGCAACACGGCACGGCCGCGCGACCGCAGGGCGGCGATCAGGGGCGCAAGCGCATCACGGATGGGCAAATCAGCCTTCATGTCCCGCTTATCGGCCAATTGCGCGACCTTTTCCACCGCCGGGTGCTCTGGACAAGGGCGCCCCGGCCAAGGCATGTAGACGGTCAGAGATTTGACCCCGGAAGCGCCGCCACCATGAACATCCCCGAGTTGGCCCAGAAAATCACCGCCCAGGACCGGCGTGCGCTGGCACGCGCGATCACGCTGATCGAAAGCACCAAGCCCGAACATCGCGCGCAGGCGGCCGAACTGATGGACGCGCTGCGCCGCGATGATCACCAGGCCATCCGCATCGGCCTGTCAGGTACGCCCGGCGTCGGCAAGTCGACCTTCATCGAAAGCTTCGGCATGATGCTGACGGGACAGGGGCTGCGCGTCGCGGTGCTGGCGGTGGATCCCAGCTCGGCACGGTCGGGCGGTTCGATCCTGGGGGACAAGACGCGGATGGAACGGCTCAGCCGCGAGTCGGGCGCCTTCATCCGCCCTTCGCCCAGCCAGACCCATCTGGGCGGCGTCGCGCGGCGCACGCGCGAGGCGGTCGCCGTATGCGAGGCAGCGGGTTTTGACGTGGTGCTGATCGAAACCGTGGGGGTCGGTCAGTCGGAAACCGTGGTGGCCGAGATGTCGGACCTGTTCATCCTGCTGCTGGCCCCCGCCGGGGGGGACGAACTGCAGGGCGTCAAGCGCGGCATCATGGAAATGGCCGACCTGATCCTGGTCAACAAGGCCGATGGCGATCTGAAACCGGCCGCAACGCGCACCTGTTCGGACTATTCCGGCGCGCTCAGGCTCTTGCGCAAACGCCCGCAGGATCCCGAGGGTTTCCCCAAGGCGCTGATGGTCTCGGCCCTCGAAGAAGATGGCCTGGCCAAGGCCTGGGACGAGATGACCGCGCTGACCGGCTGGCGGCGGGAAAACGGGCATTTCGCCGCACGCCGGTCCGATCAGGCGCGATACTGGTTCGAGCAGGAGGTGCGCCAGGGCCTGCTGGCCCGGCTCGACACCCCCGAGGCCAAGGCCCGGATGCAGGAATTCGCGGGCAAGGTCGCCGAAGGCGCGATCGTCCCCTCACTGGCGGCGCAGGAAATGCTGGATAAACTCAACCAATAACGGCGACCTCAGTCCGGTTTGTCGGCTCAGAGCCCAAAACGGCCACGGCACCCTTGCCCGAAATCTAGGCGCGCAGCGCCGCCGGCCGTTCCCATCCTCCCCCTTGCCGCATCGCTGCAAACCGCATAAAGCCAGCCCATGCTAGATGATGCAGACGATATCCATCCGCTTTTTGCCGGTGCGCCCTCGACCACCGAGTTCAAGAAGCTGCGCAAGCGCATCGTGCGTCAGACGCGCGAGGCGATCGAGCAGTATGGCATGGTCGAAAAGAACGTGCGCTGGCTGGTCTGCCTGTCGGGGGGCAAGGACAGCTATACGCTCTTGGCGGTTCTGCATGAATTGAAATGGCGCGGGCTTTTGCCGGTCGATATCCTGGCCTGCAACCTGGATCAGGGGCAGCCCGGATTTCCCGCAACGGTCCTGCCAGAGTTCCTTGAGCGGATGGGTGTGCCGCACCGGATCGAATATCAGGACACCTATTCCGTGGTGGTCGACAAGGTGCCCGCCGGGCGCACCTATTGCGCGCTGTGTTCCCGGCTAAGACGCGGGAACCTTTACCGTATTGCGCGCGAAGAGGGGTGTTCGGCGGTTGTGCTGGGGCATCATCGCGATGACATTCTCGAGACCTTCTTCATGAATCTCTTTCATGGCGGTCGCCTGGCCACGATGCCACCCAAGCTGGTCAACGAAGAGGGTGATCTGTTTGTCTACCGCCCGCTGGCCCATGTGGCCGAGGCCGATTGCGAGAAATTCGCCACCGCGATGAACTATCCGATTATTCCCTGCGATCTCTGCGGCTCTCAGGACGGGTTGCAGCGCCAGCAGGTCAAGCAGATCCTGGACGGATGGGAGGCCAACAGCCCGGGACGCCGGCAGGTCATGTTCCGCGCATTGATGAATGCCCGCCCCTCGCATCTGCTGGATCCCAATCTGTTCGACTTTGCGGGATTGCAGCGGGAATCGGTAAAATTCAATGCAAAAGCCGGGGCCGCACCGGTGCTTCGTTAAGACCGTCTTGAGGGCAAAAAGACTAGCTTTCTCCCGCAATCACGGGAATCGCTATATGTACCGTCATCTGAAACGAGCTGCCTCTGCCGCGCACCTGAAATCGCAACCGCTGCTGTCGGGTCCATTGATGTTGGCCTTTCTGCCATCGTTCGTGCTTGCGGGATACTGGATCGGCGGCGAAACAGGCCTGACCGTGATGGCGATAGGGTTTCCGGTTGCCCTGGCGGCATATGCGCTGATACGCACCTTGCGGCACCGCTTGAAAAAGCCCGCAGGAAGCTTTGGGCGCACACCCAAGGGCAGGTTGAGCGATAATCTGGGCCGGGCGCTCAACCAGGCCCGACGCAATGCCAAACACACAGCCTGCATCTTGCTGGCGCCCGACGATTTCGACGCCCTTGTCGATCGTTACGGGCGTGCGGTGGCACAGGATGTCGTCGACCGGCTGCGTGACCGGCTGAACAGGACCATGAGGACGCGCGACCAGGTTGCAAAACACGAAGATCGGAAACTGGGCGTTGTGCTGGCGCCGGTGCCGCATCTCAATCTCGACATCGCCTTGCAGGTGGCCGGGCGCCTGCAGGCCGCGGTGGAAAAACCCATCTCACTGGGCGATGCCACGATCTATGTCTCGGCCTCGGTCGGGATTTGCCTGGACACATACTTTCACCAGGACAACGGCCAAAAGATGGTCGAGGCGGCCGAGATCGCCCTGATCGCCGCACAGCGTAACGGACCTTCGTCGATCCGGTCCTATTCGCCGGACATGCGCAAGATCCGCGGTGGCGGTACGGTGGCGTCCGCAGAAATCGACAAGGCGTTGGAAAACGGCGAGATATTACCCTGGTTTCAACCGCAGATCTCCACGGATACCGGCAAGGTCACCGGCTTCGAGGCATTGGCCAGATGGGAACATCCCGAGCGCGGAACAATTGCACCGGCAGAGTTTCTGCCCAAGATTCAACAGGCCGGCAAGATGGAGCGGCTGGGCGAGGTGATGCTGTCCAAAGCACTGGAATCGCTGAAGGAGTGGGACAGACTGGGAATCGAGGTGCCCAAGGTGGGGGTGAATTTCTCGCCCGAAGAACTGAGCAATCCGAAACTCATCCGGAAAGTCGAATGGGAGCTCGACCGCTTCAACCTGACCCCTGACCGGCTGGCGGTGGAAATCCTTGAAACCGTCGTAGCCACGTCACCGGACGATATGGTCGCGCGCAACATCAGCGGCCTGTCCGAACTGGGCTGCCAGATCGACCTGGACGATTTCGGAACCGGTCATGCCTCGATCTCGTCGATCCGCAGGTTTGATATCCAGCGCCTGAAGATCGACCGGTCCTTCGTGATGAAAGTCGATCAGGACCAGGAACAGCAGCGCATGGTATCCGCCATTCTCCTGATGGCCGAACGGCTGGAACTGGACACGCTGGCCGAGGGTGTGGAAACCGCCGGCGAACATGTGATGCTGTCGCAACTGGGCTGCCGCCACGTTCAGGGCTTCGGGATCGGCAAGCCCATGCCGATGGGGAAAACCCAGGCCTGGGTTTCAGGCCATCTGGCGAAACTGTCCCAGCCGCCGGAAATCCGCTTCAAGACCGGATGATTTGCAGGCTTAAGTCGCGCGAGACGTCGCTATTCACTGAAACACCCTTGACCTTTGCCGCCGCACTCTGTTGAACCCCCATGATACGCAACAGACAGATGGCCATCGGTGATGGACGACCAGAACAAGAACCTAATCCTTGCAACCGCGCTGAGCTTCCTTGTCATCATGACATGGTTCGTGCTGTTTCCACCGCCCGAACAGCCGGTCGATCCGAACGCGCCCACGGCCACCGACAGCGCCACCGCGGATGATGGCGTCATCACACCGTCAGCGGGGGCCGGCGGTGAAGGTGCCGCCGATGTGGCGGCGGCCGAACCCGCCGCCGTGGATGTGCCGCGCGTGCCGATCGACACGCCCAGCCTGGCAGGATCGCTGTCGTTGCAAGGCGGCCGGATCGACCAGCTATCGCTGAAGAACTATCGCCAGACACTGCGCCCCGGGTCCGACATCGTGAACCTGTTGCAGCCGGTCGGCAGCGCGGCGCCCTATTATGCACTGTTCGGATGGGCCGCCAGTGCCGGTCTGAACCCCGATCAAGTGCCCGGTGCCGATACGATCTGGCAGGTTGAAACCGGCGATACGCTGACCCCCGATACATCGGTCACGCTGGTCTGGGAAAACGGCGCCGGCCTGACGTTCAGGCGACAGATCAGCGTTGATACCGACTATATGTTCGACATCGCCCAGTCGGTGGAAAACACCGGTGATGCCACCGTGTCACTGGCGCCCTACGGCGTCCTTGCCCGCCACGGGGAACCCGCGAACCTGAAGAATTTCTTCATCCTGCACGAAGGTGCCATTCGCATGGTCGACGGCGAGTTGACGGAAACGGATTATGACGATCTGGAACCGGCAAACGCCCAGGAAAAGATTGCAGTCACCGAAAACGGTTGGACCGGGTTCACCGATCACTACTGGATGACCACGCTTGTCCCCGCGGATAATTCCGGCGCAAAAATCCGGACCTTCCACAACGCACGCCGCGACATATACCAGACCGACGCGACGCTCAATTCGCAGAACCTTGCGCCAGGTCAGACGATTTCGGTCAGCACCCGCCTGTTTGCCGGCGCCAAGGAATGGGAGGCGATCCGCAACTATCAGAACGATGAGGGCGTCGAGGGGTTCCTCGACTCCATCGACTGGGGCTGGTTTTTCTTCCTGACCAAGCCGATCTTCTGGCTGCTGCACAACCTCAACGCCATGATCGGCAACATGGGCTGGTCGATCATCGCGCTGACTCTCATCATCAAGGCCGTCCTGCTGCCCCTGGCCTACAAGTCCTATGTCTCGATGGCCAAGATGAAAGAACTGCAGCCCGAGATGGAAAAGATCAAGGAGCGCGCGGGCGACGACCGCCAGGCGCTGCAGAAAGAGATGATGGCGCTCTACAAGAAGGAAAAGGTCAACCCGGCCTCGGGCTGCCTGCCGATCCTGCTGCAGATCCCGATCTTCTTCTCGCTCTACAAGGTGATCTTCGTCACGCTGGAACTGCGCCACGCGCCGTGGATCGGCTGGATCAAGGACCTCTCCGCGCCCGATCCGTCCTCGATCTACAACCTCTGGGGCGTCTTCCCCTGGGCCGGGCCGGAGCCGGGCTCGATCCTGGCGCTGATCTTCATCGGTATCCTGCCGCTGATCCTGGGCATCTCGATGTGGCTGCAGCAAAAGCTGAACCCAGCCCCCACTGACCCGACCCAACAGATGATCTTTGCCTGGATGCCCTGGGTCTTCATGTTCATGCTGGGCAGCTTTGCCAGCGGGCTGGTCGTCTACTGGATCGCCAACAACATGATCACCTTTGGCCAGCAATACCTGATCATGCGCAGCCAGGGCTACAAGCCTGATGTTTTTGGCAACATCAAGTCAAGCTTCAGGAAAAAACCGAAACCGGATGAGAAGTAATGGCCGAGGTCTGTGCTCTGTGGCGACACCCGATCAAGGGACATGGGCGCGAGGCGCTGAAGACCGTTGATCTGACCAGGGGTCAAACCATGCCCTGGGACCGCCGCTGGGCGGTCGCGCATGAGGCAGCGAAATCCGACGGCACCGCATGGGCGCCCTGCGCCAATTTTTCGCGCGGCTCCAAGGTACCGGCACTGATGGCAATCAACGCCCGCGTGAACGAGGCTGAGGGCACCGTCACGCTGACCCACCCCGAACGGCCCGAACTCAGCTTCGAACCCGATCGGGACACGGATGCCTTCCTTGATTGGGTCCGGCCACTGATGCCCGCGGGCCGTGCGCAATCCACGCATATCCAGCGCGTGCCCGGCCGCGGCATGACCGATACGGATTTCCCCTCGGTCAGCCTGATCAACCTGGCCTCGCACCGCGATCTGGCAAAGCGGATGGGTCAGGACCTCTCTGCCCTGCGCTGGCGCTGCAACATCCATGTCGACGGGTTTGGCGAGTGGGAGGAATTCGACTGGATCGGCAAACGTCTGCGGATCGGCACGGCAGAGCTTGAAATCAAGGAACGGATCGTCCGTTGCCTGGCCACCACCGCAAACCCCGAAACAGGCATCCGCGACGCCGACACGCTGGATGCGCTGAATGCCCAGCTGGGCCATCAGGATTTCGGCGTCTACGCGATGGTGTCCGAGAGCGGCACGATCAGCATCGGGGATAAGGTCGAGGTGCTGTGATGCAACTCTCCTTTCCGGTTTCAGAGACACCAGATGACGCCACAACCGAAAAAGGCCGCAGGCTTTTCGCCGGCCAGACCGATTTTCTCAAAGGCGTCGTGGCCATGTCCGGCCTGCCCCCCGCCGACCGGACCGAGGTCTGTTTCGCCGGGCGCTCGAATGTCGGCAAGTCGACGCTGATCAACGCGCTGACCGGTCGCAAGGGCCTGGCGCGCGCTTCAAACACACCCGGCCGCACGCAGGAAATCAATTACTTCACCCTGTCCGACAGCCACTACCTGGTCGACCTTCCCGGCTATGGTTACGCCAACGCGCCGCTGCCGGTGGTCGAGAAATGGCAGAAGCTGCTCAAATCCTACCTGGCGGGCCGCCAGACCCTGCGCCGCGCCTTCGTCCTCGTCGATGCCCGCCACGGGATCAAGCAGGTCGACGAAGAGATCATGTCGCTGCTCGACAGCGCCGCCGTCACCTTTCAATGCGTGCTGACCAAGACCGACAAGGTCAAACCCAGGGATCTGGAAAAAACCCTCTCGCAAATCCGCGAACGGCTTGCCCCGCACCCGGCGGCCTTCCCCGAACTGATCCTGACTTCTAGCGAGAAAGGTGACGGCATCGCCACGCTGCGCGCCACGATCGCAACGCTTGAATGACGGGGTCGGCCCGCCACGGGCTTCCCTCCCCCCTTGGGGAGGGTCAGGGAGAGGGCCGGGTAAAGCCTTGCGCGCCAGCGCTCATCCGGGGATAACGCGGGGAACGAGGAACCAGATGAAGACACGAGACATGCACCGCGACTGGATCGCCACCGCCCGGACGCTCAGCGAGGCCCTGCCCTATCTGCAACGCTATGACGGCGCCATCGTCGTCATCAAGTTCGGCGGCCATGCCATGGGCGACGACGCGGCGATGGAAACCTTCGCCCGCGACGTCGTTCTGATGCAGCAGGTGGGCGTGAACCCGGTGATCGTGCATGGCGGCGGCCCGATGATCAACGAGATGCTGACCAAGCTTGAAATCAAGTCCGATTTCGTCGACGGCAAGCGCGTCACCGACGCCGCCACTATGGAAGTGGTCGAGATGGTGCTCTCGGGCCGGGTCAACAAGCGCATCGTACAGGCGATCAACCGGCAGGGCGGCCGGGCCGTGGGCCTGTCGGGCAAGGATGCGAACCTGATCACCTGCGATCCGGCCGATCCCAGGCTGGGCCTGGTGGGCGACCCGACCGAGATTCGCCCGGAATTCCTGCACACGCTTTTTGCCGATGACGCCATACCGGTAATCGCCCCCCTGGGCGCCGGCCGCAACGGTGAGACCTTCAACATCAATGGCGATACCGCCGCCGGGGCGATCGCTGCCGCGCTGAAGGCCGACCGTCTGCTGCTGCTGACGGATGTTGATGGCGTGCGCGATGCCAGCGGCGCGGTGGTGACCGAACTGACCGCGGATCAGATCCGGCAAATGACGGCGGATGGCGTCATCGCCGGCGGCATGATCCCCAAGACCGAAACCGCCCTGGCCGCGATCGACGGCGGCGTGCGCGCGGTTGTCATCCTGGATGGCCGCGCGCCCAACGCGGCGCTGCTGGAACTTTATACCGAGCACGGGGCGGGCTCTCTGATCCGCGCAAAGTAACTTGCGCAAGCGGCGTTTTGGCTTAGGTTCCCGGTCATGGAGAACGAAGCCCTCATCCGCCTTGCCATCTTCATCGGACTCTTCGCGCTGTTCGCGATGACCGAGGCCGCGTTGCCCCGCCGCAAGCGCACCCAGCCACGAGGCAGCCGGTGGCTGACCAACTGGGCGATCGTCATCCTCGATACGATCACGCTGCGCCTACTGGCGCTTGCCCTGCCGCTGCTGGCCGTCGGCGCGGCCCTGGATGCCCAGACCCAGGGCTGGGGCCTGATGAACGCGTTTCATCTGCCGCTCTGGCTGGCGATCGTGCTCACGGTGCTGATCTTCGACCTGGCGATCTGGGCCCAACACCTAGTGACCCACAAGATACCGTTCTTGTGGCGATTCCACCGGGTGCACCACGCAGATCGCGACATTGATGTCACCACCGCCATCCGTTTCCACCCGGTGGAAATCGCGCTGTCGATGCTGCTGAAGATCGGGCTGGTCTACCTACTGGGTCCGCCCGCCATCGGGATCATCATATTCGAAATCGTGCTGAACGGCACGGCGATGTTCAACCACGCCAATATCAAGCTGCCCGGGCCGGTGGATGCGGTTATCAGGCGCGTGCTGGTCACGCCGGACATGCACCGGGTGCATCATTCCATATTCCGCCACGAACACGACAGCAATTACGGCTTTGCCCTGTCGATCTGGGACCGCCTGTTCGGCACCTATATCGCGCAGCCCGAACAGGGGCATGACAGGATGACCGTCGGCCTGGAATGGCAGGACGAAAGCCCCTCCAGGCTGGGATGGTCGCTGATGCTGCCATTTCGCAAATGACGCTGGACGCCATCGCCGAGGACGCGCGCGCCCATTCGCTCGGCATCTATGGCGCGCTGCACCCCACGCCGGACACCGCGCCCGAGGGCATCCGGACGCTGGTATTGCTCGGGCCGCAGGAGCCGGGGTTCTGGGCACATTTCATTGCCTCAACGGAATATCGGGATGGCGCACCGGACTCGCTTGACCGATGGTCCGAACGGGTAATCGGCGCGCTGGCCGACAGCCTTGGCCTCAGCGCCTTCTACCCGTTTGGCGGCCCACCCTATCAGCCCTTCATCAGCTGGGCGCGGCAAAGCGGCCGGGCGCATGTCTCGCCCGTGGGGCTGCTGGTGCACGACATTGCCGGGCTGATGGTTTCCTATCGCGGTGCGCTTGGCCTGCGGGAACGGCTGGTACTGCCGGAACCGCCCCCGAACCCCTGTCTTGCCTGCAAGCCACAGCCGTGCCGAAACGCCTGTCCGGTGGCCGCGCTGAAACCGGGCGCCGCCTATGACGTGCAGGCCTGCAAGACCGATCTGGACAACCCGGCAAATGACTGCATGGCGCGTGGCTGTGCCACCCGCCGCGCCTGCCCCGTCAGCCAGAGCTATGGCCGTGTCGAGGCACAATCGGCGTTTCACATGGAGGCTTTTCGATGACCCGGCGCCTGATCCTCATGCGGCATGCCAAATCAAGCTGGAGCGATCCGCTTGCGGAAGATCATCAAAGGCCGCTGAACGACCGCGGCAGACGCTCGGCCCGGGCGGTCGGCGACTGGCTGCGCGACAAGGGTTACCTGCCGGACCAGATCCTCAGTTCGTCATCGGTCCGCACCCGCGAAACCTGCGCCGGGCTGGACCTGGAGGCGGACAAGAGGTTCCTCGACGGGCTCTATCATGCCAGCGCCAGGACAATGCTGGAGGTGCTGAAGCAGGGGACGGGGCGTTGCGTTCTGATGCTGGGTCACAATCCGGGGATCGCGTGGTTTGCCTCGGAACTTGTCGAACACCCGCCGCAACATCCCCGGTTCAGCGATTACCCGACCTGCGCCACGCTGGTGGTCGACTTTCCGATTGATACGTGGCACGCGCTGCACCCCGGCAGCGGTCGGGTCATCGATTTCGTGATCCCGCGGGAACTGCCGGGCGCGTGAAATCAGACATCGCGGGCATTCCGAGGCACCTGGAACGAACCGCTGCGCCGCCAAGGCATAGATTAGTCGCGACAGATCGAAACATCGCTGGGCAGGAATATATCGTCGATGCCGAAGGACGCAGCGTGGCGATCCCGGTTGGATACCTGCTGCCCGGGCGGATCAGTAAACGACGTTCAACATCACCATCGACACGACCAGGAACAGCACCGTCATGATTCCGCCCGAGCGGATGAAATCCGTCACCTTGTATCCCGCAGGGCCCATGATCAGCGCATTGACCTGATGGGTGGGGATGATGAAGGAATTCGACGTGGAAATCGCCACGGTCAGGGCAAAGATTGCCGGGTCGCCACCAGCGGCCACGGCGATCGAAACGGCCAGCGGCACCAGCAGTACCGTGGCGCCCACATTCGACATCACCAGCGAAAAGGCGGTGGCCAATATCGCGATACCGGTCTGCAACGCCCAGAGCGGCCAGCCATCAAGCGCGATCAGGATCTGCTGTGCAATCCATTCGGCGGTGCCGGTATTCTGCACCGCCTGCCCCAGGGGAATCAGACTGGCCAACAGGAAAACCGTGTTCCAGCCCACGGCGCGGTAGGCCTCGTCGATGCTCAGGACACGGCTCAGCATCATGCCCACGGCCCCGGTCAGCAGGCAAAGCGACAGGCGGACATCGGTGAACAGGATCATCGACAGTGAGATGAGGAAGAACAGAAGCGCCCAGCCAACCTTTTGCGGGCGCAGTTCCTCTTGCGGGAAATCGGCGGTTACCACGACGAAATCGCGGTCGCGCTTGAGCCGTACAAGGTTGTCCCAGCGGGTATGCGCCACCAGCATGTCGCCGGCCTGAAACGGCACCAGCCCGATCGCGGTGGGCTTGTGATCGCCGTATTCCACATGGCTCATCGTCTCCTCGCCCCGATGAATACCCAGCAGGCTGAGCCCATAGGTCTTGCGCAGCAGCAGGTCACGGGGCGACTTGCCGATCAGCTTGCTGTCGGGCGGGATCACCACCTCGGCGATGCCGGCATTGGTGGGGGCGAACTCCTCGGCGAAAACGTCAAGGCTGGGGCGGATGGTCAGGCCGAATTTCCTGGCGAAGGCTTCGACCACGACCCCCTTGCCGATAATTGCAAGACGGCATGGCGCGGCGATCTCGGCGGTGAGGATCTGCACCATCGACACCTTGCCGCGATAGAAGGTCGAGATGATGTAGAGGTTATTCTCAAGGTTGATATCCGCCAGGATCTGGCCCACCAGCGGGCTGTCGGCGGGAACATCCACCTCGAACACCTCGGCCTTCAGGCCATAGACCCGTTGCAGATAGTCCGAGGTGCCGTGGCCCTGGCTGGCCTCGACCTTGGAACTGCCGGGCAGCACGAAACGCCCCAGCAGCAGGAAATACGCGATGCCCGTCAGGATCAGCGCCGCGCCAATGGGGGTGACGGAAAACAGGCTGAAGGGCGCCATCTGGGCATCCGCCGGCAACCCGCGATTTGCCGTATCGATCAGGTCGTTCAGCAGGATAAGCGGTGACGAGCCCACCATCGTCATGGTGCCGCCCAGAATGGCGCAAAACCCCATCGGCATCAGCAGGCGCGAAAGCGGAATGCCGGTACGCGCCGAAATCCGGCTGACAACCGGCAGGAAAAGCGCCGCTGCACCGACATTTTGCAGAAAGCTGGAGATGATCCCCACGGTGCCCGACACGATGGGCATCACCCGGCCCTCTGTCGTGCCGCCATGTTTCAGTATCTGCGCCGCAACCTTGTTCATGATCCCGGTCTTGTCCAGACCGGCCCCCACGATCATCACCGCGATGATCGAAATGACCGCGTTCGAGGCAAAGCCATCAAACAGATGATTCACATCCGCGAGGTTATCGAGCCCCGGCAGATAGGACAGGATGCCGATCAGGACCAGCACCAGAATTGCCGCCAGATCCACCCGGATGATCTCGGAAACAAAGAGGAAAACCGTGAAGGCCAGCGCCCCGACCACAACAGCCATTTCGGTGGTAAAGGCTATGCTTTCCATCTGAATCCCTCGCACGGTTTTGTTTCAAGTGTGCGGTGAAAATCTGCATGGGTCAAATTCGGGGATACATGCCACACAACAGGTTCGGGGCAGGATAATCCCGTCACGCCAGTGACCCAACGCGCGCGGAACGCGGGTATCGCGCCGATGGCGCGACACCATGAACACCAGAGAGATTGACATTGCCTCGGCTCGGCAATTGGCGAAGTGGCACTGCGCGCGGAACGCCCGGCTTCAGGCGCCGCCTCGCTGCCGTCAGCTGCCCGTGGCCTCCTGGATCACGGCCTGCAGAACCTGTTTTGCGCTGTCCGAGCTCCAGTCCGCTTCGCCCGTCAGCCGGCCGATTTCCTGGCCTTGCGGGTTCAGGATGACCGTCACCGGAAGACCGAAAACACCCATTTCACGGGCAACGGCACCCTGGGGGTCGCGGTGCAGGGGCAGGTTGTCGATCCCGCGTTCCTCAAAAAACCGGGCCATTGCGGGTGGCGGGTTGCGCGAGGTGGCGAGCGTCACGACCTCGAACGAGTCACCGCCCAGGTCGGACTGAAGCTGCGACAGGAACGGCATTTCGATCTTGCAGGGGCCGCACCAGACGGCCCAGAAATTCAACAGCACGGTCTTGCCCTTGAAATCGGCCAGGGTGGCGTCGCCGCCATTCTCATGGATGAACGCGGCCTGGCTGACCTCTTTCGGCTCGGAATGCAGGTTCAGCTTCTTCATATCCCCTTCCCGCAGGGCGGCAATATCGGTCATATCCGCCAAGGCGCCGTTTGCACCAAGGCCAAGGGCCATATAAAGGACGAGCGAACGGATGAATTTCATTTTCCCTCCGAAGGGCAGGACATGACTGACAAGACCTCGAACCAGATGTGGGGCGGCCGCTTTGCCGCCGGGCCGGACGCGATCATGGAGGCGATCAACGCCTCGATCGGGTTCGATCAGCGGATGGCGGCGCAGGACATTGCCGGATCCAGGGCCCATGCCGCCATGCTGGCGGCCACGGGCATCGTAAGTGATAGTGATGCCGAGGCGATGAGGGAAGGGCTGCTCACGGTCTTGTCAGAGATCGAGGGCGGCACGTTTCAGTTTTCGACCGCGCTTGAGGATATTCACATGAATGTCGAGGCGCGGCTGAAGGAGCTGATCGGCGAGCCGGCGGGGCGGCTGCATACGGGCCGCAGCCGGAATGATCAGGTGGCGACGGATTTCAAATTGTGGGTGCGGGATCAGCTGGATGCCACCGATGGCGCGTTGCGGGCGCTGATGAAGGCGCTGCTGGCGCAGGCCGAGGCCGGGGCCGACTGGGTGATGCCGGGGTTCACCCATCTGCAGGTGGCCCAGCCGGTCACCTGGGGGCATCACATGATGGCCTATGTCGAGATGTTCGGGCGCGACCTGGGCCGGATCCGCGACGCCCGCAGGCGGATGAACGAATGCCCGCTGGGCGCGGCGGCGCTGGCGGGCACGTCCTTTCCCATCGACCGCGAGATGACGGCAAAGGCGCTGGGGTTCGACCGGCCCGCCGCGAATTCGCTGGATGCGGTCAGCGACCGGGATTTCGCGCTGGAATTCCTGGGCGCCGCCAGCATCTGCGCCATGCATCTGAGCCGCATGGCCGAGGAACTGGTGATCTGGTCCTCGGCGCAATTCCGATTCGTGACGCTCTCGGATCGCTTCTCGACCGGCTCGTCGATCATGCCGCAAAAGAAGAACCCGGACGCGGCCGAGCTGATCCGGGCCAAGATCGGGCGGATCTTCGGGGCGAACGTGGCGCTGATGACGGTGATGAAGGGGCTGCCGCTGGCCTATTCCAAGGACATGCAGGAGGACAAGGAACAGGTCTTTGACGCCGCCGACAACCTGATGCTGGCGCTGGCGGCGATGGAGGGGATGGTGCGCGACATGAGTGCCAACCGCGCCGCGCTCGAGGCGGCGGCGGGTGCCGGGTTTTCCACCGCGACGGATCTGGCCGACTGGCTGGTGCGCCGGCTGGGCATGCCGTTCCGGGAGGCCCATCATGTGACCGGCACGCTGGTGGCGATGGCCGAGAAAGCCGGCACGGACTTGCCCGACCTGACGCTGGAGGAGATGCAATCGGTGCATTCCGCGATCACCGGTGATATATTCGACGTGCTGGGGGTGCATAATTCCGTCGCCTCGCGCGAGAGTTACGGCGGCACGGCCCCCGGACAGGTTCGGGCGCAGATCGCCCGCTGGAAAGAGGTGTTGACGTGAGAACAGTTGCAGTACTGATCGGCCTGAGCCTTCTGGCCGCCTGCGGCGCCGATGGCGAGCCGGAAACGCCGACCTATGCCACCACGGCGACGCTGGGCGTGGGCAGCCACGGCGCCCATGTCAGCACCTATACCACGGCCACAAGCGGGAAATGGACCGTCGGGGTCGGGCTGGGCCTCTGACGCCGGGAATTTGAGTATTTTGGGAACGGTGAAAGCCCGGGCGCGGCGCCCTGACCGGCGGTTCAACAGACCGAATGCCAGCGGCAAGTCCATTTTTCCCCCTTGTCCGGGGCGCTGTCGCCGATGACGGGCAGGTAATCGAGCCAGCCGGGCGCGCTGTTGAACGCCCAGGTGGCCAGGAGGGGATGTCAGGAATATGTTGGATGACTTTCAAATGAAGAACATGCGTATTTCCATGCCACATCGACACACCGTACGGTTCCAGGAAAACGGAAATATACTTGATTATGAAGTCGAATTGATTGTCGGAGGCGTGATCTTGTATCGAGATAACCCCAAGGTCATCAGCGGAAATTTGGTTGATTTCGACCGGGAAACAAAAGCCGTCGAAGTTTGGTTGCGACGAAAATTCCGCCGTGTAGTGCTTGGATAATTATCGCCAAGATTCAGAAAATTCCATGATTATTTTTGACATACGCAACGATTGCCACTGATGTGCCGGAGGCAATTGAATTGCGCGCGCGCTCTGATATGAAACGCGAGTGAATTTCCAAGGGTGCGGGTCATGGATCATTTTCTCTATCGCGACGGCGCGCTTTTTGCCGAGGACGTGCCCGTGGCCGAGATCGCGGCCGAGGTCGGCACGCCGTTCTACGTCTATTCCACCGCGACGCTCACCCGGCATTTCCGCCTGTTTGACGAGGCGCTGGAGGGGGTGCCGCACCTGGTCTGTTACGCGATGAAGGCGGCGAGCAATCAGGCGATCCTGACGGTGCTGGCGGGGCTGGGCGCGGGGATGGACGTGGTGTCGGGCGGGGAATATGCGCGCGCCATCGCGGCAGGCGTGCCAGGGGACAGGATCGTGTTTTCCGGCGTCGGCAAGACCCGCGACGAGATGCGGCAGGCCCTGGCCGGCGGTATCCGTCAGTTCAACGTCGAAAGCGAGCCAGAGATGGCCGCGCTCAACGCCGTGGCTTTGGAACTGGGCACCGTCGCGCCAATCACCGTGCGGGTGAACCCGGACGTGGATGCAAAAACCCATGCCAAGATCGCCACCGGCAAATCCGAGAACAAGTTCGGCATCCCGATCGCCCGCGCCCGCGAGGTCTATGGCCATGCGGCCAGCCTGCCGGGGTTGAAAATCGTCGGCATCGACGTGCATATTGGCAGCCAACTGGTCGAGCTGGAACCGTTCCGGCAGGCCTATGAGAAGGTTGGCGAACTGACCGGCCTGTTGCGTGCCGATGGGCATGATATCCAGCGGCTCGACCTGGGTGGCGGTCTGGGCATCCCCTACACCCGCTCGAACGAGGCACCGCCGCTGCCCACCGAATACGGGGCGCTCATCAAGGAAACGCTGGGCCATCTGGGCTGCGAGATCGAGATCGAGCCGGGGCGGCTGGTGGCCGGCAATGCCGGGCTGATGGTCAGCCGCGTGATCTACGTGAAATCGGGCGAGGACCGGCAATTCCTGATCCTGGACGGAGCGATGAACGACCTGATCCGCCCGGCCATGTATGACGCCTGGCACGATATCGTGCCGGTGATGGAGCCGGACGCGGGCGCGGAACAGGCGCCCTATGACATCGTGGGGCCGGTCTGCGAGTCGGGCGATACTTTCGCCAAGGGCCGGATGATGCCACCGGTGGCCGAGGGCGATCTGGTCGCGTTTCGCAGCGCCGGAGCCTATGGCGCGGTGATGTCGAGCGAGTATAATACGCGGCCCCTCATCCCCGAAATTCTGGTGCATGGGCATCAATTTGCCGTCATCCGGCCACGCCCGAGCTTTGACGAAATGATAAATCGCGATACCATCCCCGAATGGTTGTGATGCAATCCTTGTGTCGCGCCCCCATATGGTACGGTAGATGGCACGCCAGAAGAACGCTCTGACGCCGGTCCTGCGCCGGCTTCGCAGGCCCCTGACCCTGACATGGGCGGGGCTGATCGCCGAACGTGTGGTTCGTGCCTTTTGGCCGCTATGGACGCTTGTGGCAGCACTGGCAGGGGCGTTGATGCTGGGCCTGCACGAGGTTTTTTCCTTTGAAGTGCTGTGGGGTGCGGCCATTCTGGCGCTGGTCGGGGTGATTGCGGCCGCGACAACCGGTTTCCGGCAGTTCAGCTGGCCCCGCCGTGCCGACGCCATGGCGCGCCTGGACGCGGCCATGCCCGGCCGGCCGCTGGCCGCCCTGGGTGACACGCAGGCTGTCGGCGCCGATGATCCGGCCTCCCAGTCGTTGTGGCGGGCCCATCAGCAGCGCATGGCGGCGCGCGCCGCCGAGGCCAGGGCGGTCGAGCCCGACCTGAAACTCTCGCGGCGCGATCCGTTTGGGCTGCGCTATGTGGCGCTGCTCGGGCTGGTGGTGGCGCTGCTCTTCGGTTCGATCTGGCGGGTTGGCGGCGTGGGTCAACTGGCGCCGGGCGCCAACGCCGCGCTGGCCGCCGGCCCCGCCTGGGAAGGCTGGGTGGAGCCGCCCGGCTATACCGGCCTGCCCAGCCTCTACCTGAATGACATAAACACCCATATCACCGCGCCCGAGGGCAGCCGCATCACCATCCGCCTCTATGGCGAAGTCGGCGCGCTCTCGGTGGCCGAGACCGTATCAGGGCGTACCGATGATATTGGCGCGGCGACCGACCCCCGCCAGAGTTTCGAGATCACCCGCGACGGCGAATTGGCAATCGACGGCCCCGGCGGCCAAAGCTGGAAGGTGTCCGCGGTCGCCGACATGCCACCCCGGGTCGAGCTGATGCCCGAAGGTGCCCGCACGAATTACGACGGCCAGATGAGCCAGCCCTTCCGCGCGATCGACGATCACGGGGTGGTCAGCGGCACCGCCACCTTTACGCTGAACCTGCCGCTGGTCGCGCGCGACCACGGTCTGCGCATCGACCCAGAGCCGCGCGAACCCATCGTGCTGGACCTGCCGATGCCGATCGCCGGAAACCGCGCGGTCTTTTCCGAAACGCTGATCGAAAACCTCTCGGAACACCCCTGGGCGCACCTGCCGGTGACGATGCAGATGCAGGTGGTCGATGCCAGGGGTCAGACAGGCGCCAGCGAGGTGATCCAGATGAACCTGCCGGCGCGTCGCTTCTTTGATCCGCTGGCGGCGGCGATTATCGAACAACGCCGAGACCTGCTGTGGTCCAGGGGCAACGGACCGCGTGTTTCGCAGATTCTCAAAGCGGTGTCACACGATCCCGAACCGGGTCTGTTCCGCAAGGACAGCGCCTATCTGAAAATGCGGGTCATCATCAGTGATCTGGACAAGAAGATCGGCGCCGCCGAGCTGAATGACACAGCCCGCGACGAGATTGCCCAAGCGATGTGGGATCTGGCGCTGTTGCTGGAGGATGGTGATATCGGCGATGCGCTGGCCCGGATGCGGGCGGCGCAGGAACGGCTGAACGAGGCGATGAAGAACGGTGCCTCTGAGGAAGAGATCGCCCGGCTGATGCAGGAATTGCGCGACGCGACGCAGGATTACCTGCGGCAGAAATCCCAGCAGGCGCAGCGCGAGAACAATACCGATCAACGCGGTCAGACCCCGCAGGACATGATCGAGATGTCCCAGCAGGACATTCAGGACATGATGGACCGTATCCAGGAGCTGATGGAACAGGGCCGCTATGCCGAGGCGCAGCAGGCGCTGGAAGAGTTCCAGCAGATGATGGAGAACATGCAGGTGACCGAGGGCGGCCCTGGCAACTCTCCCGGCCAGGAGGCGATGGAAGGCCTGGCCGATACGCTGCGCCAGCAACAGGGCCTGTCGGATCAGGCGTTCCGGGATCTGCAGGAACAGTACAATCCGGGTGCACAGGCCGGCGAATCGCAGGGCAACGAGGGCCGCAGCGGCGGCCAGGGCCGCGGCCAGAGCCATGAGGGCCAAAATGGCGAGGGCGAGGGCATGGGCACCCAGCAGGGCCGGAATGGCGCCCCGCAATCGGGCAGCGAGGGATCTCTGGCCGACCGGCAGGAGGCGCTGCGCCGCGAGCTTGAGCGTCAGCGTGGCAACCTGCCCGGCATGGGCGGCGAGGCTGGGGAAAACGCGCGCCGCTCGCTTGAACGGGCCGACGACGCGATGCGCGGGGCCGAGCAGGCGCTGCGCAACCAGGATCTGGCCGGTGCGCTGGACAACCAGTCCGAGGCGATGGACGCCCTGCGCGACGGCATGAAAAACATGGGCGAGGCGCTGGCCCAGCAGGAAAACCCCAATGGTCAGGGAGAAGCGTTCAGCCAGCTGGGTGACTCCGGGTCCGATCCACTGGGCCGCCCGGGGGCGGGTACGCAAGTGGGGCCGGGTGAACGGGGCCTGCCCGACGCGGATGTCTATGGCCGCGCCCGCAAGCTGCTGGATGAAATCCGCCGGCGTTCGGGCGAAACCGACCGCCCCGAGATCGAGCGCAACTACCTGCAACGCCTGCTGGATCGCTTCTAGGATCGCGCTGCGCGTTGCGACCGGCACACGTATTCAACGACAAGATGAACACTCGCTTTGTTGAACGCAAAGCATTGACGGCTTCTGGGAGTGTTGATGAACTCATGCGACCTTTGCGCCAGAGGTCGCCCCGGCCACAGCCCGCTTGTTTGAGGGTCTGCCCCCCGTGCACTTCTTTTTCTGCAGGTACGACAGTTCAGATCACGCCACCGTTTGCACGCAGGGTCTGCCCATTGACCCAGGCACCCTCTGATCCAACGAGGAACGCGACAACATTGGCAATATCCTCTGGTGTTCCAAGCCGTTCCAATGGTGCCATCCTGGACATGCGGTCCAACACCTCCTGCGGCTTGCCATCAAGAAAAAGCTGCGTCGCCGTCGGACCGGGGGCGACGGCGTTGACGGTGATCGACCGCCCGCGAAGCTCTTTGGCCATAATGCACGTCATTGTTTCAACGGCGGCCTTGCTCGCAGCGTAGACGCCGTAGGTTTCCAGTTTCAGGCCAACCACGCTGGTCGAGAGGTTGACGATGGCACCACCGTCACGCAGGTGATTGGCAGCTTCGCGCATGGTGTTGAAACTGCCCTTCAAATTGATCGCGATCTGACTGTCAAAAAGTGTGTCATCGCTATCGGCTATGGGCGCCAGTTGCATTATGCCCGCATTGTTGACAAGGACGTCTACGCCCCCAAAGGCTGTCACGGCGGCATCGAACATCTGACTGACAGCCGCAGGGTCAGAGACATCGGCCCGCGCGACAATGGCCTTGCCACCTGCGGCCACGATCTTGTCGACAACCTTGCGCGCAGCATCATCGCTGCCTTGATGATTGACGACCACGTTGAACCCATCTGCCGCCAACCGCTCGGCGATTGCAGCGCCAATTCCGCGTGAAGACCCGGTCACCAAGGCGGTTTTGGTCAATACATCACTCATGTCATTCTCCTGCGATAGACCAACTTCACGTCAGCCACGACCGCAAGATAAGGATGTTTTTTGTTCGGTTAATGTGATACAATCCGTCATCACAATTCTAATTTTCCGGATAATATGATGGATCGTATCGACGCCATGAACGTCTTCACGCGGATCGTGGAAACGCGAAGCTTTACCAAGGTTGCAAGCGGCCTGGGTTTGCCACGATCCACGGTGACGGACGCGATAAAGGCGCTTGAGGCCCGGCTGGGCGTCAGCCTGCTGCATCGGACAACACGGGTTGTGCGCCCGACCTTGGACGGTGAAGCCTACTATCAGCGCTGCGTATCCATTCTCTCCGAAATTGACGACGCCGAAAGCGCCTTTGCGGGCGCCACACCAAAAGGCAAGCTGCGCATAGATGTGCACGGGGTGTTGGCCCGGCATTTCCTGTTGCCCAAGTTGCCAGATTTTCTGAACCGTTACCCCGATATCGAGATCCATATCGGAGAGGGTGACAGGCTGGTCGATTTGGTCCGCGAGGGCGTCGACTGCGCGGTGCGCGTTGGTGACCCCGTCGACAGTGACATGACCGGGCGCAAGCTGACCGAACTGGAAGAGGTGACCTGCGCTGCCCCGGCCTATTTGGAACGCCACGGCATCCCGAATGAGATTGATGCGCTGGAAAACCACATGATGATCGGCTTCCGCTCTTCTGCGAATGGGGCGATCATGCCTCTGGAATTTGTTGAGAACGGCACCCTTCGGACAATCACCCTCCCGGCTCCGGTGACGGTCAGCGGCGCAGATACCTTGGGCAAATGTGCTTGTCTTGGCTTCGGTATCATCCAAAGACCGCGCTATGCCGCCGCTGCAGATATCAAGGCTGGCAGACTGGTAGAATTGCTCAAAGACACACCACCGCCCCCGTCACCTGTTTCAATCTTCTATCCGCGCGACCGATACATCTCGCAGCGGGTCCGTGTGTTCATTGACTGGACAGTAGAGGCATTTGCAAACGACTAGAGCCACCCGAGGCAGGGCATCAGCGATTGTCTTGATTGCGGCCTGAAGACATGGTCATCCACGTCGACCGGCAGCAAGCTCTGCCTAGCCGACACCGTTATCCAGCCCCTTCATCACCTCGGCGGTGGCGGCAATGAGGATTAGCACCGCGCCGCCAGCCTGCATCACGCCGAAAGGCTCATCCAGCAGCAGCGCCCCGGAAATCACGCCGGACAGGATTTCCGCCGTAAGCAGGAAAGAGATCGTGGCAGGCGGGAGGCGCTGCGCGCTCCAGAGTGTCAGCACCATGATCGGCAGCACGTAGATCACGCCGGCAAGCGCGCCGATACCAGCCCCGGCGGCGGTCGCGTTGCCAGAGAAAACCGTTCCCTGACCCAGAATGACAAAACCGGTACCGATGAGGGTGGCCGACAGGCAGGTGAGCAGAGACAACCCCGTGGCATTGGACCGCCCCCCGGTGAAAATCAGCGCCGCGCCCCCTGCCCAGGACATGCCGGACAGTACCGCCAGCACATCGCCCAGCCCAAGCCCGGACAGGCTGAGTTCACCGCCCAGAACCAGCCAGGCGCCCAGCAGCGACGCTGCGATGGTCACGCTTGAGGTCCAGTGCCAGCCGCGCCCCATAAAGGCCCATTCGATGATCTTGCTCCATCCCGGCGCCAGGTAGAAAAGCAGGATCACACGCACCACATCCGCCATGGTGATCGCCACCGAATATGTCGATACCGCCACGCCCACCAGCGCCGCCCCCATGGCGGCGGTCACTCCGGCACGAAGCCGGATCCGACGCAGCGCCATCCATGCAAGAACGAACAGGGCCGCCCCGGCATTCATCGCCACGCTGCCCCAGGCGCCGTCCATCCCCAGCGTTTCCAGATACCGGATCGGAATCCACCAGATCCCCCAGAGCGCGGCAGCCAGGAATGCGAAAAAGGCCGGCGTCGTCGGCCGGTCGACGATCGGTGTCATAGGCCGAGCGCCTGTCTGCGCTCCTCGGCAAAGCCCTGCACCAGGCGATCCGCCACCAGCGCCAGGATCGCCATCGCCGCACCGGAGGCGATGCCAAGGCCCACATCCGCCTGCGCCAGTGCGCCATAGATCGACTGGCCCAACCCGGTGGTGCCGATGAGCGCGGCAATCACCAGCATTGCGAAAGCGTAGAGAATGGTCTGGTTCAGCCCCAGCAGGATGGTGGGTGCGGCGTAGGGTGCGCGCACCTCGACCATCGTCTGCCACCCGGTCGCGCCCGACGATACCGCGGCCTCGATCATTTCCTCGGGCGTATTGATAAGCCCGTGGCGGGTGTAGCGGATCATCGGCACGATGGCGTAAAGGCAGATCGCCAGGAAGGCCGAGAATTCTCCGATCTGGAAGAACATCAGCACCGGGATCAAAAAGACAAAGAGCGGGATGGTCTGCAGCATATCGCAGATCGGCAGCACCAGGCGCCATGCCAGGGGGCTGATCGCGCACAGCAGCCCGATGGCGCCACCGACGACGGCACAGGTCAGCACCGCCGCACCTGACATATAGAGCGACAGGAGTGCGCGCTCCCACAGCCCGCTGAACAGGATCAGCGACAGCATTACCACCGCAAAAGTCGCCAGCTTCCGCCCCCCCGAAACCCATCCGATCGCGCCGGCGCCGATCAGCACAAAGGGCCAGGGCAGCTCTGCGATACCGGTCTCGATCATGCCCACCAGGATCACCAGCGTGATCCCCCATGTCACGCGGCCACGCAGCGCCAACACCAACCCGGCAGCGGCGGCAGCAGCATAGAGTGCTAGGCTCATGCCCTTGGTCCAGGCAAAGCCCCAGGTAAAGGGCAGCACCGCGCCATCCAGCCCGATCTTGAGCGGCAGGAGGCCGTAGAACATCGCGCCGTTCTTAAGCCCGTCCAGCCCCGCGCCATTATCCTTGAGAAACGCGGTCAGGCTGGCGTCCAGCCAGTTCGACACCGGGTCGAGCAGCCTGATCTGCGACGGGCTGGGCAGCGATTGCCAGGTTGCGACCGCGACGATCACCCCCACCATGGCAATCACGACCGCCACACGCAGGCTGTACCGCACCCGGTCCGAGGCCAGCTTGCTGCTGTAGCGGTCGATGATCATCGCGAAGATCACGATCACCATACCGGCCATCAGGCTGGGCCCGAAATAGGCCTTGCGCATGGTCAACAGCACCTCCCAGCCGATATCCTTGAACCCGCCGATCACGGCGGCGATGATCACCATGCTGAGCGCCGCCATCAGGCACTGGTTGACCCCCACCATGATCTGGGTCTTGGCCGAAGGCAGCTCGATCAGGAAAAGCTGTTGCAGGCGGGTGCCGCCGGACATCACGGCGGCCTCCTTGATATCGCTTTCAACCCGCTCCAGCCCGAGGATGATGTTGCGCGCCATCGGCGGGGCGGCATAGATCGCGCTGGCGATCAGCCCCACGACAGGGCCGAAACCGAACAGGAACAGAAGCGGTGTCAGATAGGCGAAGGTCGGCACCGTTTGCATGACGTCCAGAACCGTCTGGATGGCGCTCTTGAACCGCGGAAACTCGTTCGCCAGCAGGCCAATCGCGCCCCCCATGACCAACGCCAGCGGAACCGACACGGCCACCAGCGCCAGCGTTGCCATGCCTTCCAGCCAATAGCCCGTCGCCAGCACGAAACCCAGGCCGAACAATCCCAGCGCGGCCATCGGCACCCCGCCGATATACCAGCCGATCGCCGTGACGAGGGCAATCAGCAACGGCCACGGCATGCCGGTAAAAAGCATGTTGGCCCAGTCCATTGGATAACCCAGCGCAGCTGAGACCAGCCGCATCGCCGGTTTGATCAGGTCCAGGAACCAGGTGAGCGAGACGCCGATCCATTCTGCCGCGGGCAGCGTCCAGGCATCGGGAAATTTGACCAGCCAGGGCGCCACCGGGGTCAGCGCGATACAGACCGCGCCGGTCAGCAGCGCAATCAGCGCCGCCATCGCGCCGGTGCCGAGGGCGATGCCGCCACGGCCGTCGGCAAGACCACTTTCGGCCATCATGTCTCTTCGGCCTGCAGCGCAGCCGCCAGATCGGCCGGATCCACGATCCCGACACAATGGCCGTCCTCGCCCAGAACGGGCACCGGATCATAATGCGAAATGCAGGACGCCAGCGCGGCCTCGAGCGTCATGTTCTGGCGCAATCCCGGACCCTTGGGCGCATCGCCCTGAACCGGCTGCATGACCGACGCCACCCGTGCATGCCGCCCCTTGACCACGTCCTTGGAGAATTCGGCCACGTAGTCATCGGCTGGCTTCAGCACAATCTCGGTCGGGGTGCCGATCTGCACGATCTTGCCATCGCGCATGATCGCGATCCGGTCGGCAATCTTCAACGCCTCGGCAATGTCATGGGTGATGAACACGATGGATTTCTTCAGCGTCGCCTGAATGTTGATGAACTCGTCCTGCAATTGGCGGCGAATGAGCGGATCAAGCGCGGAAAACGGCTCGTCCAGGAACCAGATGTCTGGATTTACCGCCAGAGAGCGCGCGATGCCCACGCGCTGACGCTGCCCGCCCGACATCTCGCGCGGGAAACTGTCTTCGCGGCCCTTGAGGCCGACAAGCTCGATGACCTCCAGCGCGCGCTTGATGCGTTCGGCCTTGCCTTGCCCCTGCATTTTCAGCGGGAAGGCCACATTTTCGGTCACGGTCATATGCGGGAACAGGCCGAAATGCTGGAACACCATGCCCAGTTTGCGGCGTCTGAGCTCGATCAGCCGCGCCTTGGAAGCATCGACGAGGTTTTCCCCCTCGATCAGGATTTCGCCCCCGGTGGCATGCAGCAATTGTGAGATACAGCGCACGATCGTCGATTTGCCCGAGCCGGAAAGGCCCATGATCACGAACAATTCTCCGGGATGCACATCGAATGTCGCATCCTGCACGGCGGGGATCAGACCCTGATCGCGCAATAGTCGGGCGGCGGCATCGCTGTCGCCGCCCGTGCTGGCCAACGCATCGGCCAGTTTCTGTTTCGCGTTGGGGCCAAAGACCTGCCAGACATTCCGGCAGCTGATGGCGGGCTCGGTCGAGCCTGTCTGGTCGGTCATTCTCGGCGCCCGCGTCGCTTAGTTGATGGCCGCGTCGACGACAGGTTTCCACGTGTCCTCGTTGGCAGCCATCCACTCGGCAACGGCGTCTTCGACCGACATGCCGTCAACATCGACCTTGCCCATCAGCGGTTGCTGGTCTTCGACCGACAGCTGGTAGTTGGTGAGGATTTCGGCAGCGGCGGGCCATTTGTCGGCCAGGCCGGACCAGGAGGCCTTGAAGATGCGCGACGGGGCGAAATCACAGTCGTTGACCGCGTTCGGGTTCGGGCCCCAGGCGGGATCTTCGAAACATGCGGCCTCGCCCACCGGCAGGTCGACGAACTTGACGTCATAGGCCGACATCGCCCAATGCGGCTGCCAGAAGGTGATCAGCAGCGGCGACTTCTTGTCGGTTGATGCGCGCAGCTCGGCAATCAATGCGCCCTCCGAACCGGCAGGCACGGCCTTGAACGGCAGGTCCAGCCCGGTCATCCGGTCGGCACCCGGCGTGCCCCAATCGGCGGGGTAGTCGACCAGGCGGCCCTGCGGCAGCGTCTCGGCGGTGGCGAAGTTCTGGGCGCAGTCCTTCAGCGCTTCCCAGGCGGGCAGGCCCGGGCACATCTCGGCCACATGGGCGGGATAGGCAATGCCTTCCTTGGCATCCAGCCCCAGATCGCCCAGTTCGGTCACGCCGCCGGCCTCGACCTGCTTGGCATATTCATCCGACACGTTCGACGACCAGATTTCCATTGCACCGTGGATCTCGCCATCGGCCATGGCCTGGTACATGTTCATGTAGCCGGCGGTGACATATTCCACGTTGTAGCCCGCCGCCTTGAGCATTTCGCCGGCGATATGCGTGCTGACATGCTGGCCGGTCCATTCGTTGACCGCCAGTTTGATCGGCTCGTCCACGGCCCCCATTTCGGCGGCGCTGGCGATACCGGCGGCACAGGCAAGTGCCATGCCTAGTGTTGTTGATTTCATCGCAGTCTCTCCCTGACTTTTTATTGACTGGTGAGTCAATATAACCTTGGCGTAGAAAGCGCAACAGATATTGGTGATTATCCGCGCCCCCGCGGTTCACTCTGGCAAAAGCCAGGTCGAAGATCAAATATGTGCTGGCCTGACGATCCTGCGCCCCGGCGCGAATTACCCGGCGTCAGGCACCGTTGTGCGGATTTGCGACAACACCGTGCCGTCCTCTGCGCAGGTAAAGCGCACCTTGGTGGCGCCAAAGCGAAAGCTTACGCGAAACCGGCCTGCATCCGCACCTTCGCCCCGCTCGAAAACGCTGGTGATCTTGCCCTCGCGCATCAGGCCCGGCACATCGGCAGGTCGGCATCCGATCAGCGGCGCCAGGTCACGGGCATCGACGGTGACACCGCCATCGGTGACCTCCAGCTTCATGACGGGCACCCCGTCACCAGCCACCGGCAGTCACGGTCGGATTTTCTGGGATTCGCGGACAGGACCATGCCCCTATCAAAGAGGACGTGGCCGCGGGTGTAAATGGCCAAACGCCAGCCGCGACGCCTGGGCGCGTGGCAGGCTTGGCTTGCACGGGCGCGCGGCCTGAGTTTAGGTGGCGGCAGCCCGGCCCTACCCCATTGAGGAACCTCCATGTCAGACCCGCAGAAAATCATTGTCATCGGTGCCGGGATCAACGGTGTCGCAACCGCGATCTGGCTGCGCCGCGCGGGCCATGAGGTAACACTTCTGGACAAGGACGGACCCGGTGCCGGGGCGTCATTCGGCAATGCCGGGCTGCTGGCGCAATGGGCGATCGTGCCGATCAACACCCCGGGGCTGATGAAAACCGGGCTGAAATACCTGCTGGATCCGAAATCGCCGCTGTTCCTGCAGTGGCGCCACGCGCCCAGATTGATGCCCTGGCTGCTGCGCTTCGTGTCAAATGCCAACGAGGCCGATGCGCGCAGGATGATCGAGGGGCTGATCCCCATTGTCACTGACAGCCTTGCGCAGCATCAGGCCCTGACCCGAGGCACCAGCGCCGCCGATTTCATCGCGCTCAGCGATGTCGGCTTTGCCTATGAAAGCCGCGCCGGTTTCGAGGCGGACCGCTACGGCTGGAATTTCCGCCGCGCCGCCGGCATGGCGCCCGCGCTGATTGAAGGCCCCGCCGTACAGGAGGCCGAACCGATCCTCGGGCCTCAGATCCGATGTCTCGCCGTCAGCAAGGACCACGGTCACATTCTCAATCCCGGCGGTTATCTCAAGGCGCTCGCGCAGGTGCTGACCGAAGAGGGCGGCACATTCCGGCAGGCCGAGGTCCGGGATCTGAGCCTGACGGATGGTCGCATAACCGGCGTCGAGACCGATCAGGGCCGCCTGCCCTGCGATCACGCGGTGCTGGCGGCGGGGATCTGGTCAAAGCCGCTGATGCGGAAACTGGGGCTGAAGGTGCAGATCGAGGCTGAGCGCGGCTATCACCTGCATCTCAGGAACCCTTCGCAGATGCCCAACAACCCGCTGATGGTCACGACAGGGAAATTTGGTGTCACGCCCATGAATGGCGGTTTGCGATGTGCCGGGACGGTGGAACTTGGCAGCACCGTCAACGGTCCCTCGCGCAAACCGCTGGCGCTGATCCGGCACTATATCGCGCAGACTTTCCCCGATCTCACCTATGACAGCGCCGACGAATGGCTTGGCTTTCGCCCGTCGACCCCGGACAGCCTGCCGCTGGTGGGCGAGATTGGCAAAACCGGCGTATACGCGGCCTTTGGGCATCAGCATATCGGCCTGACCGCAGGAGCGAAGACCGGCCGACTGGTGGCCGACATGATCTCGGGCCGCCGCCCGAACATGGACATGACACCCTATGACGCAAACCGGTTCAGCCGCTGACGAAGCGGTACCGCAAAGCGTCAGTCCGCCGCGCCGCTTGTTGCTGCCCCCGCCACCGGTCTGATCCAGGGCCCGCCATATTGGCCATCCGCCACTGCCGTTGCACGTCGTAATTTGAGCGCCGCAGGTAATTCCTCAACCGCACGGCTCGACTGTCGGATCATTTCCCGACAAGGTGGCCGAAAACGGGAATCACCACATGACACATCTCTGGGTCCGCGCCGAACAGCGCCCGAACGAGGAACGCGTGGCGCTCACGCCACATGGCGCCGCGAAGCTGATTGCGCAGGGCATTCGTGTGACCGTCGAGGAAAGCCATGTCCGGGCGATCCCTGTTGACGGGTACCGGGATGCGGGCTGTACCATCGCGGCCGAGAACAGCTGGCCCGGCGCGGCCGGCGATGCCATTATCTTCGGCGTCAAGGAACTGCCCGAGGATGGCACCCCGCTGCCGCACCGGCATATCCTCTTTGGTCACGCCTTCAAGGGTCAGCATTCGGGCCGCGCGTTGCTGGAACGGTTCCGGGCCGGGGGCGGGACACTGTATGATCTGGAATACCTGGTGGACGAGGACGGCCGCCGCGTGGCCGCCTTCGGTTATTGGGCCGGGTATGCCGGGGCGGCGGTGTCGCTGAAATGCTGGGCCGCGCAGCAGAAGGGCCGGATATGCGGGCCGGTTTCGACCTATGCCGGCAAGGACGCGCTGCTTGCCGATCTGGCGCGCGATCTGGATGGCACCGGCAAATCGCGCCCCACGGCCATTGTCATCGGCGCGCTTGGGCGGGTGGGAACGGGGGCCTCGGACCTGTGCACGGCGATGGGCATCGCGCCGACCCGCTGGGACATGGCAGAGACCGCCCATGGCGGCCCATTCCCGGAGATTCTGGCGCATGACCTGTTCATCAACTGTATCTTTGCTCGCCCGGGCACACCGGTATTCGTGCCGCGGGACGTGCTGACCGCGCCCCGGCAGCTGACGGTCATCGGCGACGTCGCCTGCGACCCGGACAGCGATTACAATCCCGTGCCGGTCTATGACCGCGCCACCAGCTGGACCGCGCCGGTGCTGAGGGTCCATGACGCGCCGCCGCTGGATGTCATGGCCATCGACAACCTGCCGTCGCTCCTGCCCGTCGAATCCTCCGAAGATTTCGCCGCGCAGCTTCTGCCCCATCTTCTGCAACTGGGCGATCTGAACGCTGGTGTCTGGGGCCGGGCCAGGGCCACGTTCGACAATCACATGAAAGACCTCTAGATGGCGATCTACATCGGATATCTGGCAGCCGCCCTTGGCACGATCTGCTGGATCCCCCAGGCGTGGAAGGCCTGGGCCACGCGGGACACCTCGGGCTTGTCGCTGCCCTCGAACTTGATGTTTCTGACGACGGTTTCCCTCTGGCTGCTCTATGGGATACTGATAACCGACTGGCCGCTGATCCTGGCCAATATCTGCGCCACCACGGCGATGCTGATCATCGTGGCGGCCAAGCTGAGATTCAAGTGACGGGGAACGAGACGATGACAATTCACTGGTGCGGCACCGGCCTTTCGGCCATCCCGGGGCTCAGGCGGTTGATCCAGGCGGGGCACGAGGTGACGGTCTGGAACCGCACGCTCGACAAGGCCGAGGCCGCGGTGGGTGATCTGACGAAACGGATCATGATCTTTGATGCGGACGCGCTGGCAGCAGAGGTGCAGGAGGGTGATATCGTGGTGTCGATGCTGCCCGGTGACTGGCATGTGCCGCTGGCCGGGATGTGCATCAACAAGGGCGCGCATTTCGTCAGCTCCTCCTACATCGCGCCCGAGATGCGCGCGTTGCACGCGAAGGCGCTGTTGCGCGGTGTCTCCTGCGTCAACGAGGTCGGGCTCGATCCGGGCATCGACCACCTGATGGCACATCACCTGGTGGCGGATTACCTCGCGTCAGAAGCCTATGACGCGGAAAACGATCTGTCCTTCATTTCCTATTGCGGCGGCATCCCCAAGCACCCCAACCCGTTCCGCTACAAGTTCAGTTGGTCGCCACTTGGGGTTCTCAAGGCGCTGCGCTCGCCATCCCGGTCGATCCGCAACTATGTCGAGCTGAATGTGGCACGGCCCTGGGACGCGATCAGCAGCTACACGGCGCCGCTGCCCACCCCCGAAAGCTTTGAGGTTTATCCCAACCGCGACAGCCTGCCCTTCATGGAGGATTACCGGTTTGAACCGCATTGGCGGGTCAAGGAATTCGTTCGCGGCACTCTGCGCCTGAACGGCTGGTCCGAGGCGTGGAAGGACGTGTTCGAAGAGATCGAAACACTTGCGGGCCCCGAAGGCGATGCCCGGCTCAAGGAAATGTCCGATCAGTTCTGGGCGGAAAACGCCTATGACGAGAACGAACCCGACCGTGTCGTGCTCTGCGTGGCGCTCAAGGCCGAACGCGCGGGCAACCCGGTCTGGCACAAGACCTACGTGATGGATGCCTGGGGCGACGCGCGCGGCACGGCGATGGCGCGGTTGGTGTCGGTCCCGGTGGCGCTGGCGGTCGAGGCGGTGATGAACCGCGAGATCCCCGCAGGCGTCACCCCGGCGCCGTCCGAGCCGAAGCTGGTCGACCGGTTCCTGGGCGAGATCGACACCCTGGCCCAGCATCTGCAGGTGGTGGATCACCTTGGCAGTTAGGACGCCGGGTCGCGCCTGTTGCCGGTAATCAGCCCCGAGGTCGCGACGCCGAAATTTGCACCGCCGCCGAAAGCATCGGGGGCCTGACACCTGCCGGTGGCGGCGGGTGTCACCCCAATCGGACATCACACGGCATTCAAGGTGCCGCTGCGCAGGGTGAAAACCCGGTAGCGCCGCTTGCCGCATTGCCGGCACACGGCATAAGCTGACCCGGGAACCAACCGGCCCCGCCGCGCGCAGACCCATGCCGCTGCTCCAACCCACCTGGTGGCAGACAACTCGCTGAAGCGTGAAATCGCAGGATATGAGCCCGAGCCGGGTTGCCCGGCCCTCAACGGCATTGAAAAGGAAAAACCATGACCGTTCGCATCGAAAAGACCGGACACGTCTGGACGATCATTCACAGCCGCCCCAAAGCCCGAAACGCCGTGACCCCTGAAAGCGCGGCGGCGCTTGCAGCAGCATTTGCCGAATTCGAGGCAGGCGATGCCCGTGTCGGCGTGTTTTATGGCGAGGGCGGCGCCTTCTGCGCGGGGTGGGATCTGAAATACGTGTCCCGAATGACAGATGCGGAATTTCAGACTGAGATCGTCGACCGGATGGCGTTTCCGCTGGGTGCGAATACTCCGCCCCGTGCGCCGATGGGGCCATCGCGGATGGAGTTCACCAAACCGGTAATTGGCGCGATCGAGGGGCCGGCGGTTGCCGGCGGAATGGAGTTGGCGCTGTTATGCGATATGCGCGTCATGGGTGAAAACGCCTATATGGGCGTCTATTGCCGCCGCTGGGGGGTGCCGTTGATCGACGGCGGCACCGTGCGCCTGCCGCGCCTGGTGGGTCAGGGCAAGGCATTGGACCTGATCCTGACCGGCCGCAAGGTCGATGCGCAGGAATGTCATCGTATCGGCCTGTGCGAATATGTTGTCGCTGATGGCGAAACCCGGACGAAAGCCGAAGCGCTGGCACACGAAATCGCTAAATTTCCGCAATCGACCATGCTGGCGGATCGCCGTAGCGCGATCGAGGGCTGCGGCATGAGCGTGCGCAACGCACTCAGGCTGGAATGGGCCAATGCGGTCGACACGCTACGCAGGGATGGCATCCGCGGCGCAGGGCGTTTCGCAGGCGGCGCCGGCCGGCACGGCGATTTCGAGGATATTTAAGCCCGCGGGCTGTGCACTGCCTCCATGAAGGCGATCTCGGAGAACGGACTCGAAACGCAGTTTGTCGGTCAGAGGAGCATGGGTTTCGGGTATCAGCCCGCCAGCGTGTCCATCTTGCGGGCCAGTTTCACGTCCTGCGTGCTCAGCCCGTCCACATCATGGGTGGTCAGGGTCACGATCACGCGGTTGTAGACATTGAACCATTCCGGGTGGTGGTTCCACTTCTCTGCCCAGAGGGCAGCGCGCGTCATGAAACCCATTGCCTCGACGAAATCCTTGAACCGGAACTCCTTGAAAATCGCATCGCGGCTTTCGTCCAGGGCCCAGCCGGTCTCTAACAGCGGCTGGAGCGTGGTCTTGCGGGCGGTGTCGCTCAGGCGTTCGGTCATTCGTGATCCTCCATCTCAGTCTTGCGAAACGGTCCATAGGCAGTCAGGATATCGATGTCCTGTGCCACCGCCTGTCTTTCCGCTTTCAGATACTGCGCGATCGCATCGGCGAATCCCGCATCCCGCACCCAGTGCAACGAATGGGTCGGCACCGGTAGATAGCCGCGCGCCAGCTTGTGTTCGCCCTGCGCCCCGGCCTCGACCCGATTCAATCCGTGACGGATGGCATAGTCAATGGCGCGATAATAGCATAGCTCGAAATGCAGGCAGGGGTGATCCTCGACGCAGCCCCAGTAGCGGCCATAGAGTGCCGACGCCCCGATCATGTTCATCGCCCCGGCCACGGCGTTTCCGTCCCGCATCGCCAGCACCAGCAGGACATCGTTGCGCAAGGTTTCATGCGCCCGGTCGAAAAACGCACGGGTCAGGTAGGGTGTACCCCATTTGCGCGCCCCGGTATCCTGATAGAAACGCCAGATCGAGTCCCAATGTTCCCGGCGAATGTCATTTCCGGTCAGTTCGATGATTTCACCGCCGAAATCATTGGCCTGCCGCCGTTCCTTGCGGATGTTCTTGCGTTTTCGCGAGCTGAGCGAGGCCAGGAACCCGGCGAAATCCGCATATCCTGCATTGACCCAATGAAATTGCTGGCTGGCACGGGCCATCAGGCCCATCTGTTCGCCCGCTTCGGCCTCGGCCTCGGTGCAGAAGGTCACGTGCAACGAGGACAGGTCGTTGCGGTCACAGATCTGTACCGCCCCCTGGATCAGCGCCGACCGTCCGGTTTGCTCGAATCCGGGGCGGGTCAAAAACCGGCGCCCGGTAACCGGGGTAAAGGGCACAGCCATCTGCAGTTTCGGATAGTAGCGGCCGCCGGCGCGTTCATAGGCATGGGCCCAGTTGTGATCGAAAATATACTCCCCCTGGCTGTGCGACTTCGCAAAGAGCGGCGCGCAGGCGATGATCTGCCCATCCAGCTCGGCGGTCAGGTATTGCGGCTGCCAGCCGCTGCCTGGACCGACAGAACCGCTGTCTTCCAGCGCCTTGAGAAAGCGGTGGGTGGTGAACGGGTCCTGCGGCCGTGCCCCATTCGCCGTTTCGGGACAGGCGCAGGCATCCCAGTCGGCCGCGTCGATCCGCGCCAGACTGTCATGCAGGGTGATGATGATCTGCGTCTCGTTCATGTCTTGTGCCTTGTCCCTCCCCAATCTGTGCCGGCCCGGGCAAGGGTCAAGACGGGATGTCGGCCAAATAGTTCTCGAAGGTGATATTGTCGGCGACCAGACGCGCCTGGCGCTCCTGCGCGGGCGACCGGACCGTCCAACAGAGCACATCCGCGCCCTGCGCTTTCAGTTCGGCCAGGCGCGGATTGTCCAGATCCCTGATCGAATGGCTGACGAAACATGCCCCCGCGCGCTCATAATCGGGAATGGCACGCAGATGCGCTCGTATTTCAGGGGTCAGCAATGGCCAGTCTTCCTGGGGATAATGTTCTGTCACCAGCCCGCGTGGAAGTTTCGGGGCCAGCACCGCCAGTTCGACAACCGAGTTGGGGTTGAACGACATGAGCGCGACGGGCCCCCGATACCCTTCCAGATCCCGCGCCACCGCGCGCTCCAGCCGGCCATCGGTCACGCCCATCCGCCCGTGCTGGTCCTTGAGTTCGATCAGCAGGGGCACCTGTCCGGCGACCAGGTGCAGCACCCTGGACAAGGTGGGGATGCCTTCGTTGCTGCCGGCCAGGATGAGTTGCGACAACTCCGCCGCATCGCGCTGCCGGATCGGGCCCTTGCCACCGGTCAGACGCGCCAGATCGTAGTCATGAAAGACCATTGCAACGCCATCTCGGCTCAGCTGCAAGTCAATCTCGATCCCGTAGCCTGCAGCGATCGCCGCCCGGATTGCCGCGCAGGAGTTCTCGGGCCGCCCATTGGCCTGGTCATGCAGCGCACGATGGGCGATTGGCAGGCGCCGGAAATCGGCGGAAAGACCCGTCATCTGATCTGGAACACACCTTCGATTTCAACCGCCACACCAAAGGGCAGCGATGGCGAGGACACCGCCGCGCGGGCGTGTTTTCCCGCATCGCCCAGTGCCTCGCCAATGAAATCCGAAGCGCCGTTGATGACCTGCGGCTGTTCGGTGAAATCGGGGGTCGAATTGACGAACCCGCCCAGTTTGACCACCCGCACCAGGCGGTCCAGATCGCCGCCGCAGGCCGCCTTGACCTGCGCCAGAAGGTTGATCGCACAGACCTTGGCCGCCGCGGCACCGGCGGCGGTGTCCATGTCATCGCCAAGCTTGCCGGTGATCAGCCCGTCTTCACCCTTGGAAATCTGGCCTGAGACATAGACGATGTCTCCCGCCTGCACATAGGGCACATAATTCGCCGCCGGCGCGGGGGCCTCGGGCAGGGTCACGCCCATCTCGGCCAGCTTGCTTTCGAATCTTCCCATGTTGCATTCCTCCATGCGTCGTTCAGTTTCGGCGCGACGCTAACGGTTCGGCTGGACGAGTTAAATCCAAAAATGATTTGCCGCCCATCGGGGGCGGACACGTTCTTGTGTGGGCCGGGCACCTGCTCATCGACACCAAGAAACCTGCGTTCGTCTTGCGGAAGACGCCAAGGTTGAAGGCGACGGAATTTTTGAAAATTCCGTACCGGAAAATTACAATTTTCCGCGCCGTTTTCTTCGAAGAAAACGGCCTTGGCATCAGCGGTCCGAGTGACAGCAGAAAGATCTAGGCGGTCACTCGCGGAAGGCCCGGTTGAAATAATCGGTCAGCGGTTTGGTCAGATAGGCCAGCGGCGTGCGATCCTCGGTGCGGATGAAGGCTTCGACCGGCATGCCGGGGATCAGCACGGCATCCTCGGGCAATCGGTCCTGCTCACCTTCGCTCAGCGCGATCTCGGCGCGGTAGAAGGACAACTGCTGACGTTCGTCCTGGAACGCATCGGCCGAGATCTGTACGACCCGGCCTTTCAGTTCCGGGGTGGTGCGCTGATCCAGCGCGGAAAACCGCAGGTTCACCTCCTGGCCGATACTCAGCTTGTCGATATGGATTGGTTCGATCCGGGCATTGATGATGAGCGGCCGGTCCTGCGGCACGATATACAGCACCGGATCGGCCGGGCGGATAACCGAGCGCAGGGCAAATACCTGCAGGTCATAGACCACCCCCGAAACCGGCGCGGTGATGTCCAGCCGGTCCAGCTGTTCGATCAGCGCCAGACGCTGCTCGCGCAGTTCCAGTTCGCGGTATTGCAGGTCGCGCAGGCGGGTAATCGCCTCTTCGCGGCGGCCGGTTCCCAGCTTGAGGATTTCGATGTCGATCTCGGTGATCCGCCCGCCGGCCTGGGCCTTCTGCGCCTCGAGATCGCCCATCGTTCCGCTCAGCCGCGCCTCTTCGCGCTGCAGGCTCAGGACACGCGCAGCCTGGGCCAGCCCCTGATCCAGCAGGCGCTGCTGGTCGGTCAGTTCCTGCGAGATCAGCTCCAGCTGCTTGGTCAGCGCCACCTGCTGCGCCTCGATCCCCTCGATCTGGTTGGCAATCTGTCCGCGGCGTTTTTCCAGTTGGGCGATCTCGGTCACGGTCGATTCCGCCCGCGCCGCCATCAGCCGCCGCTGACCGGCTATCAGGTCAGGGACATCGGGGTTGGTCTTCGCCGCCTCCAGCACCAGCGGATCAAAGGTGATGGTGTCACGCTCATCGCGCTCGGCCTCAAGGCGCCCGCGGCGCGCCATCAATTCGTAAAGCTGGCTTTCATTGATCGCCAGCTGTGATTTCAGCTGCGTATCGTCCAGCCGGATCAGCACCTCGCCGGCCTGAACCTCGACACCTTCATCCACCAGAAGCTCGGCCACGACGCCGCCATCCGGATGCTGGACGACCTGGCGGTTCTGATCCACCTCGATCCGCCCCCCGGCAATGATCGCGCCCGAGATATTGGTGGCCACCGCCCAGGTGCCGAAGCCGCCGACCAGCACCAGCAAACTCACGAGGCCGATCATCATCGGGCCGCGCGTCGACCAGCTTGAAGTGTCGCCCGAGCTCATTGCACACCTCCCGGCCCGGCGGATTGGGCTATTTCCGAGTGATTCTTGACCACGTCCTTCAACACCTTGTCCTTGGGGCCATAGGCCCGGAGCGTTCCCAACTCCAGCATCAATAGCATGTCGCATTCCTTGATCGCCGCGGGCCGGTGGGCCATGATCAGGATCGCCTTGCCCTGTGCCTTCATCCCGCGAATGGCGGTATTGACGGCCTCGCTGCCCTCGTTATCGAGGTTCGAGTTCGGCTCGTCCAGCACCAGCACAACCGGGTCGCCATACATGGCGCGGGCAAGGCCGATCCGCTGCATTTGCCCACCCGAAAGCTTTCCGCCCGACGAGCTGACCCGGGTATCGTACCCGTTGGGCAGCTTCAGGATCATCTCGTGCGCATCTGCCTTCTTTGCGGCGATCACCACCTGCTCGGCATCGGGCGATTGCGACAGCTTGGCGATATTCTCGGCGATCGTCCCGTCAAACAGCTGCACACGCTGCGGCAGATAACCGATATGCTGGCCAAGCACCTCGGGCGCGTATTGTTCCAGCGCGGCGCCATCCAACCGGATCTTGCCGCCCGCGCAACGCCAGGTACCGGTCAGGGCCCGCGCCAGCGTGGACTTGCCCGCGCCCGATGCCCCGATCACGCCGACGGCCTGCCCCGGCTTCACCGTGAAGGTGACGCCCTTCAGCGCGGGCTGACGTTCGCCCGGCGGCACGACAGAGGCCTGTTGCACTTCCAGCAGCGCGCGCGGCTTGGGCAGGGGTGTGCGCGCCTGTTCCGGCGGCACCTGCCCCAGCAACCCCGCCAGGTTTTCCCAGCCTTTCACCGCCCGCTGCACGACCGCCCATTGGCCGATGGATTGCTCGATCGGGGCCAGCGCACGGCCCAGCAGGATCGACCCCGCAATCATCGCGCCCGGCGTCAATTCGTTCTGCAGGACCAGATACGCCCCAAGGCCCAGCATGGCCGATTGCAGAAACAGGCGAAAAGTCTTGGTACCGGTGGTGAACGTGCCCCCAAGGTCGGCGGAATGGATCTGCTCCTGCAGGGCCTTTTCCCGGGCCACCTGCCAGCGATCGAACGCGGCCTCGCGCATCCCCATCGCCTGTACCATCTCGGCCTCGGACCGGATCTGGGTCGAGATCGCCTCGGCCTCGACAGACGCTGAGTTGGCCTTGGCCAGCGGACGTTTGGTGATCGCCTGATTGATCAGGGTGACCGCGATCAGGATACCGCCGCCGGCCAGCGCCAGCGAACCGAGCCAGGGGTGGAAAATCCAGATCCCCGCAAGGAAAAACGGTGTCCACGGGATGTCGAACATCGCCGTCAGCACCGGCGAGCTCAACAGGCGCTGGATCGCCTCCAGATCACGCAATCCGGTAGCGGTGCTGGCATCGGGCGCCACGGCGGACTTGCGAATCACGGCGTCGAATACCCGACGGTCCAGCCGCGCCTGGAACCGCGCCGCAACCCGGCCCATGATTCGCCCGCGCGCGTAATCCAGCAGGCCCATCATCCCGTAGAGAAAGACAACCAGAACCGACAGGGCGATCAGCGTTTCGACCGACCGGCTGCCAAGTACCCGGTCATAAACCTGAAGCATGTAAAGCGGTCCGGTAAGCATCAGAAGATTGGCGAAAAAGCCAAAAATCCCGACAAACCAGTACAAACTCCGGCTTTCCTTGCGGGCTGCGCGCAGCTCTTCCCGGCCCGCCTCGAGTATTCTCTTGTCCATTTATTCCGTGTTCCGCTCTTTGTCCGCCGCGAGTGTTCGTGCGTCGGTTTTGCCTGCCTTACAGGAAATGTCACCATTCTGCCACAACGAGGTGCGGATTTCCGTACCTATGCTGGGCTTTGTAGTGTGATAGGCTAAATAACGCCTCAATAGATTTAGGACCGGATAAGAAATTGCTGCCGTTCATCAAAACTCTCTGCCGCATGGCACGCCCGGCGGCGTCTCTTGCCGGGCTTGGCATCCTGATGGCCTGCGCCCATCCAGAGCAGGTCGTGTCGCGCGGTCAGACACCTGACCCGTATGAGAAATTCAACCGCAAGGTACACAAGTTCAACCGCGGCCTTGACCGTGCGCTGATCCGCCCTGCGGGCAAAGGCTACAGCGCCGCTATCCCGGATGACATCGAAACCGCGATCGGGCGCTTTGCCTTCAACCTGTCGATTCCCAGTGCCGTGGTGAACAGCGTGCTGCAGGGCAACATGCGCGGTGCCATTCAGGACACCGCCCGGTTTGCCGTCAACAGCACCGTTGGCCTGGGTGGTTTTTTCGATCCGGCCAGTGAATTGAGCATGCCCGCACCCACCGACGCGGATTTCGGCCAGACCCTGTATGTATGGGGCGTCCAAGAAGGGAATTACGGCGAGGTACCGATTCTCGGCCCGGGCACCGACCGGCACCTGGCAGGCAAGGTGGTGGACGTCTTCACCAACCCGCTGACCTACGTGCTGCCCGACCCGGAAAAATACTATGGTACCGGCGCATCCCTGGCCTCGCGCCTAAGTGATAGGGCCCGCTATTCCGATACCATCGATTCCGTATTATATGAGAGCGAAGACAGCTACGCGGCGACGCGATCACTTTATCTGCAGAATCGCCGCTTCAAGCTGGACGGGGGCCGCAGCGATAATTATCGGGACCCCTATGACGAGCTCTACGGAGTACCGAGTGAGGATCCTGCCAATGTTACCGACGACCAATGAACTGAACCGCCGCCATCTTATCGCAACCGGAATTGCCGCCGCCGCATTTGCCGGGCTGCCGGGGGATGCCTTTGCGCTTACGGATGCGCGGGCCCGCGCGCTGGTGGATCGGGTGGTGGATGACATCAACAAGGTTATCGCCTCGGGCAAATCGCAATCTGCGATGATTGCGGATTTCGAGCGCATCTTTACCCGCTACGCCGATGTGAACGTGATCGCGCAATCGACGCTCGGGCCGGATTCGCGCCGCGCCAGCAGCAGCCAGCTGCGCGCCTATACGACCGCCTTCCGCGGTTATGTGGCGCGCAAATACGGCAAGCGGTTTCGCGAGTTCATCGGCGGCAGGATCGAAGTCCACAAGGTGCGCAAGGTCAAATCCTGGCACGAGGTCATTTCCACCGTGCAACTGCGCGGCTCGTCCCCGTTCGACGTTCGGTTCCTGGTCTCGGACCGCTCCGGCAAGGACCTGTTCTTCGATCTGATCATCGAGGGGGTCAGCCTGCGTTTGAGCGAGCGCACCGAAATCGGTGCCATGCTGGATCGCCGCAAGGGTGATATTGACGCCCTGATCGCGGATCTGAAAACCGCCGGGTAAGCCAGAGCGTCCGGTTCGGATTCCTGCCTGCGGAGGGCGGCCTGTGCTTCGGGGTCGGGAAATTCGAAAGTGATCGATGATCGGTATTGCCTGCCTGATCCGCTTGTCGCCGTACCACGCGCGCCTCGGGACTCGGGCGAATAAGATCGTCAGTGCAGGCTCAGCAACGCGACGGCACCCACGAAGATCAGGCTCAGCGCCCAGACGAGATCCAGGTTGAACCAGCCTTTCGAAAGGAATTTCAGGCCCAGCCAGTGATAGACGCCCACCGCGATCGCCCCGCCGGTACCTGCCATCGCGATCGTATGCGTCAGGGCGACGGCCAGCGCGACCCCGGCATCGCTTTGCATCAGATCATAGGCCGCGGCGTGACCGGCATCATCGTCCAATGTGCCGCAAATGCCCAGGTAGATCGGCACCAGCATCAAGCCGGCGCCATGGGCCATCGCCACCAGGAACGACCACAGCGCAAGGCGCCCCGGCGGCACCCGTGCCAGAAACCGCGGGTGGCGGCGCTTGAACAGCAGGTAGAGGCCAAGCGCAATCACCAGGCAGGCGGCACCGATCTGAATCTGCTGCTGCCATTCGACCAGAAACAACAGCGCCGCAAACGGCAGCAGGATAACCACCATCGCCAACAGGTGTCCCGCCGCCAGCGCCAGCAACGCTCGGTAAAGACCGCCGTAGTGCCGCTCCATCAATGCCGAGGATACGGCCAGCGGCCAGCCCATACCCGGGTTGACCCCGTGATAGATCCCCGACGCCACAACGGCCCACCACAGGGCCGTTGTCGTGCTCAATGCCTCCACGCGTCAGACAGACGGATAGCAGAAGCTGTCGGTTGAGCAATCGCCGCCCTCAAGGCGGATCTGGTGGCTGCGATAGCCTTCGGGGAAGTCGACCCAGAAGTCCTTGTCCAGCGTCAGGCCGCCCTTGGCGTCGGCGTGCGCCATGACCATCGCCGCCCCGCGGTCGCCGGGATAGAACTGGTCATCCCAGGTGGAATAGAGCGAGTTGGTCCAGTAGACCCGCTTGCCGTCGCGGCTGATCTCGACCATCTGCGGGCCGTAGCCAAAACTCTTGCCGTTGGGGTGTTTGTGATTGGCGACAATGCCCCCCAGTTCGACCTTGCCGGTAAGCTTGGGTTTCATCGGATCTGAGACATCGTATTGGTGCATCTCGCCCAGGCCCCAGCAGGACACATAGAGGAACCTGTCATCCAGGCTCAGGTCGATATCCGTGACCAGCGGCGGCACCGCCTCGAACCCCTGCAGCAGCGGCGGCAGATCGTCCTTGGCCGCGGGCACCGGATCTATGGTGATGGTCTTCTTGGCCTCGAAACTGCCATCCGCCTTGCGCCACCAGGTAAAGATCGAGCCCTGCAGATTGGTCGTATCCACCACCACCCCGCAGAACCCGTGTTCCTTGGCGGGGTCATGCGCCGGGCGGATCTCAAGCGCCATCTGGTGATTTTCACCAAGGTCGATCGTCTGGACGTTCTTGCGCCCGCGCAGATCCCAGAAATGAATCGAATGACCGTATTTGTTGGACAGAAGGTCCTCGGGGACGACACCGTTTTCGAACTGCGGCGGCAAGGCCCATTCCGAGCTGACCATGTAGTCGCGCGGAAGGTTCCACCAGAAATCGTAGTGTTTGTCCTGAACGCCGCGATCCATTTCGTAGCGGCCCAAAATGTCGAAGGTTTCACAATCCATGATGAAGATCCCCGGCGGGCCATCGGTGCCGTCCTTGCCGCCACCGCCCAAGGTCGAAACATAGATCCCCTCGGGGCCGCAATGGATCGTGTGCGGCCGCGAATAGCCGGTCTTTTCAAACAGCTCCTCCGGCTCGATGATCTTGTGGATCTTGGCCTTGAGCGGTTCCTTGACATCAATGACGTAAATCCGGCTGGACCGGATGCCGGGAATGATCAGATAGCGCCGCTCCAGGAACGCGTGACCTGTCAGCGGCGACAAGGCGGACGAACACGCATTCCAGCCGAAATGGTGAAATTCATCGCCCTTGTTGGGCATGAAAAGGCTTTGCAGGATCTTGCCGTAGGATTTCGATTTCGGATCGACATCGATCACCGCCAGGCCATCGGGTTGCGAGCCGTCGGGGCTCAGCATCAGGGTAAACGCCAGCGTTTCCGCCGGCGCTTTCATGGCCAGCTTCGGGGTTGCGTGGAATGTCGGGTCTGGTCTCAAATTCATGATATGCATCCTCCCTGGCGGCCGTAATTGACTGGTTTTTCTAAGGCCGCCTCTTGAAAATTTGCACAGAATCAAATGTCAGACAATTGAATTTTTTCTCCCGTGACCAGCCGATGGCAGAATGCCGTCCCGGAAATGGTCAAGTGCCGGGAAAACCATTGGCTTTTTGCCGCATCCGGCATCGGGGCATCATCCATCACGTTCCGTGTCAGCGATTATTGCCCTTCACACCGCTAGATGATCGCACCGCGAACCTTGGCGGACACCCATTCCGAGATCACAACGGCAAGCAGGATGACCAGCAGGATCAGGGCGACCTGCGGCCAGGCCAGAATGTTGAGCGACGCGGATAATTGCAGCCCGATGCCGCCAGCCCCGACCAGGCCCAGAACCGTGGATTCGCGGATGTTGATATCCCAGCGGAAAACCGCGATGCCGGCAAAGGCGGGCAGGATCTGTGGCACGATTCCATAGGCCATCACCTGCCAGCGCGACGCGCCGGTGGCGGTGATCGCCTCGACCTGGGTGTGGTCGATCTCTTCGATCGCCTCGTAGAGCAGCTTGGCGCAAAAACCGATGGACCGGATGGCAATCGCGATCACGCCCGCGAATACCCCAGGCCCGATGATGGCGATCAGCAGGAGCGCCCAGATCAGTGAATTGATCGAGCGTGTCGAGACGATGATCAGCAGCGCCACGGGACGGATGAACAGCGACGACGGCGTGGTGTTGCGTGCCGCCAGAAAGGCCACCGGAACCGCCAGCAGCAACGCGATGATCGTGCCCAGCGTGGCGATGTTGATCGTGTCCCAGATCGGTTTGCCCAGCTGGGTGATATATTCCCATTTCGGCGGCGTCGCACGGCGCCAGATATCCCCGGCGATATTGGGCGCATCCCAGACGAAAAACCACGTGGTGGCTGCCGATATCTGTTGCCAGCAATAGGCAAAGCCGGCGATTCCGATCAACCAGAGCACCCAGTGGGCCAGCGTTTCCCGACCCGTTCTGCGCTGCCAGACCTTCTGGTCCCTCACGTCCTGAACCGGCATTACTGTACCCTCTCGCGAATGATACCCGAGAGGTATTCCAACGCCATGACGATGCCGATAATCAGCAGCAGGATGGCCGCGGCGGTATCGTATTCATAGCGATCGAACGAGGTATTCAGCGTGGCACCGATCCCGCCGGCCCCGACCAGGCCCAGGATGGCGCTTTCGCGGAAATTGATGTCGATCCGGTACATCGACAGCCCGATCAGGCGCGGCATCACCTGCGGCTGCACCCCGTAATTGATCCACTGCAGCCAGCCGGCGCCCGATGCCTTGATCGCCTCGGCCTGCACCCGGTCCATGCTTTCGATATCCTCGGCCAGCAGTTTCGACAGGAACCCGATGGTGGCGAAACTGAGCGTCAGGAAACCGGCAAGCGGACCAAAGCCGAAAATCGCCACCAGCAGGATCGCGACGATGATCTCCTGCAGCGCGCGGCTGATGGCGATGATCCCGCGGCAGAGCAGGTAGACCGGCAGGGGGGCTATGTTGCGCGCCGCCCCCAGCGCGATGGGGATCGAGATGCCGATCCCCACGACCGAGGCCGCGATGGTCATGATGATGCTTTCCAGCATCCCGTCCCAGATGTCGCCCGAACGCGAAACGAAATCGGGGCTGGTAAAGGCCAGGATGAACTGTTTGCCACGCTCGAGCCCCTCGTAGACCCGCGCCCAGTTGACCTCGATAGTCAGAACCGCGGCCAGCAGGTAACAGGCGCCACCAATGACCAGAACCCAGCGCAACCACCGGCGTTGGATGAAGGGCGGTTTCCGCCACGGGCGGCCGACCATCGCCTCCAGACCGGCGCTCATTCCGCCGCCTCCACGTCGTCATCCTCGTCATCGACCTTTTCGATCGTCGCTTCCCAGTCCTCCTCGCCATAGATTGTCGTCAGCACATCGGGCGTCAGCGCATCGGGCGGGCCGTCGAATTCGATGGCGCCAAACCGCAGGCCGATCACCCGCTGCACGAACATTTGCGCCAGCGCCACGTCATGGATGTTGATGATCGCGGCCAGCCCGCGTTCCTTGCACAGCTCGCAGATTAGCCGCATGATCTGGCGCGAGGTCTTCGGATCGAGCGACGCGGTGGGTTCGTCCACCAACAGCAACGCGGGGTTCTGGATCAGGGCTCGGCAGATACCCACGCGCTGCCGCTGCCCGCCGGAAAGTTCATCCGCCCGCTTGTCGGCCATGTCCAGAAGGCCCACGCGATCCAGCAGGCGAAACGCCTCGTCCACGTCGGACTGAGGGTATTTGCGCAAAAAACTTCGCCAGAAACCGACATATCCCAACCGGCCCGACAGCACGTTCTCCATGACGGTCAGGCGCTCGACCAGCGCATATTCCTGAAAGATCATTCCCATGCGGCGGCGTTCGCGGCGCAGCGCCCCCGAGGACAGTCCCGTCAGGTCCACGTCGCCCAGATAGACATTGCCCGATGTCGGCTCGACCAGCCGGTTGATGCAGCGGATCAGCGTTGACTTTCCCGCCCCCGACGGACCGATCAGCGCCAGAACCTGGCCCTCGGGCACCTCAAGGTCGACCGACTTCAGCGCCTGGTCCCCGGTCTTGTAGGTCTTCACCAGCTTTTCAAGCCGCAGCATGAAAGCCCTCCCACCCATTATTCTCGTGTGGAAAAGGGCGGCCTGTTCTTGCCGCCCCTTTCCCGGTTTCAGTAGCGCCTATTGACACGCGTAGCTGACGTCATTGGCAGCGTCGATCTTGCGGATCACTTCCCAGTAATCCTTGTAGGTGATCTCGATGAACTGCGCCTCGCCGTTCTTGCTGAACTCTTCCTCAAGGCTGGTCCCGGCCCAGTCAAAGCTGAAGAAGGCGTTTCTGATCTTGTCCTGCAGCTCGGGCGTGAGGTTATGAACCACACCGTAGCCGGTCGTCGGGAAGGTCTGAGACTTGTAGATCGACACCAGCTGGTCGGCTTTGACCACATCGCGTTTCAGCATGCGCGCCAGCACCGAATTGGCGATTGATGCCGCCGGATAGTCCTTGTTGGCGACACCGAGGATGGAATTGTCATGTTTGCCGGAATAGACCGGTTCGAAATCGCGATCGGGCAGCATGTCGTAATCCGCCTTCAGGATCGCCGACGGTGCCTTGAAACCCGAATTGGACGTGGGCGAGGTGAAGGCCAGCTGCCCGCCCTTGATGTCCTCGACCTTTTCGATTCCCGATCCCGGATAGGTCAGGATTTCCATCTCGTAGCCAAAGCTGCCATCCTCGCCCGCCATGATCGTGAACGGGCGGAACCCGGCACAGTTCACCGCCAGCGGGTTGGACCCGGTGTTGAAACCTGCAATATGCAGCCGCCCCGAGCGCATTGCCTCGATCTGGGCCGCGTTGTTCTGAACCGGGAAGAACATGACGCTCTTGCCGGTTTCGTTTTCCAGATGGGTCAGGAAATCCGACCAGGCTTCCTTGTAGACAGCCGGATCCTCGACCGGTGTGTAGGCAAAGATCAGCGTGTCCGGATCGATCAGCTGGCTTGCATCCGCGGGAATGTCGGCAATCAGATCGCCGTCGGCATCGCAGAACCGTTCATCCAGATCGCCGCGCGGGCAATTCTGAGCCGCCGCCGGCGCGGCGGTCAGCGACAGGCAAAAGGCGCAGGCGGCGCCGGACAGAAATTTCGACAAGATATGCATTTGATCTCCTCTCCTTTCGAATGAGGCTAGTTTCGATTGCCCCGATTAACAAAGAAAAAGTCGTCCCCGTTTGCTGTCGTGCAATACAGACCAACCCCTTCACGGATCATCATCAACACATGGCAAGGACAATACAACCAGATTAGGAACGCCACACACTGCCTTGCTGACAAAGATCGCCTGCGGCACGCGCAGGCGATGCGGACACCACACCAGACATTCTTGACAGCAAGGTGACTGTATTCGCGCCACGACAAGACTGTTCGGCCGCACCGCATCCGGTGGAGACGCCGGTTGCGCCGCCCGGCCAATCAAATGGGACAAGAGCGGCACAGCGGGTTGACACCATTGCCGGGCTATGGCCCCTTGCCCATCCGAAGAATACAAGGACGACCCCATGTCATTGCAATTCCTGCTTACCGCGCTTGTGGTCGTTCTGATCCCCGGCACTGGCGTCATCTATACGCTGGCCATCGCATTTGGCCGGGGATGGCGGGCCAGCATCTATGCTGCGCTCGGCTGCACGCTCGGCATTGTCCCGCATATCCTGGCGGCAACGCTGGGGCTGGCCGCGCTGCTGCATATCTCCGCCCTGCTCTTCCAGGTGGTAAAATTCGCGGGCGTGGCGTACTTGCTCTACCTCGCCTGGCAGGCGATCAGATCCGGTGGCGCGCTGTCGGTCGAGGCCTGCCCCACGGCGCAGCGCGGGTGGCGCATTGCCTGGCGCGGGGCGCTCATCAACATCCTGAACCCGAAGCTGTCGGTCTTTTTCCTGGCCCTGCTGCCGCCGTTCCTGTCGGGTGATCCCGCCACTGCCACGGCCGAGTTGCTGGGGCTGGGTGCCGTCTTCATGGGGCTGACACTGGTGGTTTTCGTCACATACGGGGTCTTCGCCGCGACACTGCGCAGCCGTCTCTTATCCTCGGATGCGGCGATGCGATGGCTGAATCGCAGTTTTGCCGCGCTCTTTGCAGCACTTGGCGCGCGCCTGGCGCTTGAGAAGGCGTGACATACTCCATTCCCCACGCGCCGCTGTTGCTGTGGCCGGCGGGGTTGATCCGATTTGTCCTGTGCGCACTTGTCCCATCGGGGCTGAACGTAACCTCAAATGTTCCGGCGCGACGGGCTTTCGTCACCACCGCGGGCATGTATTCGGCGCTGGAATGCAGCCAGCTGAAGCCCTGTTCCTGCTGATGGTGGGTTTCATCGGATTACTTGGCCTTGGCCGGCTTTTCTGGCACTACGGCCTGGCCCCGGCATGGTGGACGCGCCCGCGGATTCCACTGACGCCCGGTGTGCGGACCTGCCTAGCAACGGGAGCATTCCTATGACCGGCGACTTGGAAACCCTCAGGGTTTATGGCGACATGGCAACAGACTATGCCGCCATGACCTCGGATGCGGATAAGGATCCCTCATTGACGACCTTTATCAACGCGCTGCCCACCGGCGCGCATGTCCTGGACCTGGGCTGTGGTCCGGGCGCGGCTGCGGCGCAGATGGCTCAGGCCGGCCTGATTGTGAATGCGACCGATGCCGCGCAGGCGATGGTTGATCTGGCGGGCCGACATGCCGGGGTCCGTGCCTGGCTTGCCACGTTCGATGACCTCACCGGCAGCAACCTCTATGACGGTATCTGGGCAAATTTCAGCCTGCTGCACGCCCCCCGCGCCGACATGCCCCGCCACCTTGTCACGCTGCGCGAGCTTCTGCGTCCCGGGGGCATGTTCCACATCGGCATGAAAACAGGCACCGGCGAACAGCGCGACAAGCTGGGCAGGCTTTATACGTATTACACCGCCGAAGAGTTGACCGGCCTGTTGCAGGATGCCGGTTTCACGCCCTTTTCCAGCACAACCGGCCGCGAAAAGGGCCTGGATGGGGTGGTGGCAGATTGGGTGGCGATTACCGCACATGGTTAAACTGCTTGCCTATACCGACGGGGCCTGTTCGGGCAATCCCGGCCCGGGGGGCTGGGGTGTGCTGATGCGGGCGATGGACGGCGACAGAATCGTCAAGCAGCGCGAGCTGCAGGGCGGCGAGGCCGAGACCACCAACAACCGGATGGAGCTGCTGGCGGCGATCCACGCGTTGGAAACGCTTGAGCGGTCCAGCGCGATCACGGTCGTGACAGACAGCGCCTATGTCAAGAACGGCGTCACCGGATGGATTCACGGCTGGAAGCGCAACGGCTGGAAGACCTCGAACAGGAAACCGGTGAAGAATGCCGAGCTGTGGCAGCGGCTGGATGCGGCTCAGGCCCGCCACGACGTGACCTGGGAATGGGTAAAGGGCCATGCCGGCCACCCTGAAAACGAACGCGCGGATGAACTGGCCCGCGCGGGCATGGCGCCGTTCAAGCCAGCCAAGTCCAAAAAGGCCGAGCAATGAGCCCGCTGGTATTGCTCGATTATGCCGCGGTGCTGATATTCGCCCTGACGGGCGCGCTGGTAGCCAGCCGGGCGCAGTTAGACATCGTCGGCTTTGCCTTCATGGCGTCGATCACGGCGGTGGGCGGCGGCACGGTGCGCGACGTGCTGCTGGACCGCAATCCGGTATTCTGGATCGGCAATCCCACCTACATCTTCATCGCTCTGGGCGCAGCGGTGTTCATCTACTTCACCGCGCATCTGGTCGAAAGCCGCTATCGCTGGCTGGTCTGGCTGGACAGTTTTGCGCTGGCCGTCGCCGTGCCCGCCGGGATGGCCGCCGCGATGATGACGCTGCAGCCCGGGCCGGTTCTGGTGATGATGGGGGTGACAACGGGATGCCTGGGCGGGCTGCTGCGCGATGTGGTCGCCAACCAGGTGCCGCTGGTCCTGAAACAGGGCGAGCTTTACGTGACCGCAGCCCTTGGCGGCGCTCTGGCGGGTCTGCTGGCGATGCAGTTCACCCACCTGACGACGCCGGTCCTGCTGACCTGCGCTATCGTTACCTGGGCCCTGCGCGCGGGGTCAATCATCTTTGGCTGGAAACTGCCCGTCTACAAGAGCCGGCCACCCCGGCAATGAAGAAGCACGAGGGCAACATGGCGGAACAAGCCGCCATCAAGGCGGCGAGTTCAGGCAACCATCTGATCTGCCAAGCCGCCATTCGGGCCGCTGGCGGCCACGCATCTGGAATGTTCTATCTTGCCTCCAAACTGCTGTGACCGTTAACAAAGTAAGTGGTTAAGGCTGCTGGGGGGACAGAGATGAACGAGCAGGTTGCGAATCCGACCGAAGAGACACTGGACCCCTGCGACTGGGACGGGCTGCAGGGTCTGGCGCATCAGGTCATTGACGACGCGATTGCCCATATTCGGGACGTGCGCGACCGCCCGGTCTGGCGCGAGATGCCCGAGCAGGTCAGAAAAGCCTTTGCAAGTCCGACGCCAGAACGGCCGCAACCGCTTCCGGATGTCTACAGGGAACTTCAGGAACTGCTCATGCCCTACCCGATGGGAAACATCCATCCGCGGTTCTGGATGTGGTTCATGGGGGCGGGTAGCTTCAGCGGTGCTTTGGCCGAGTTCATCGCGGCCGTCGACGGCTCCAACCTTGGCGGCGGGAACAACGCCGCGGCCCTGATGGACCTGCAGGTCGTGGATTGGCTGAAACAGATGACCGGCTTTCCCGAAAGCGCCGGGGGAACATTGGTCAGTGGCGGTTCCATGGCCAATATCATCGGGCTGACCGCCGCGCGCACTGCAATGGCAGGCATCGACGTTCGCGCCGAAGGGGTTGCCGCCATGCCGCAGCAACTGCGCTACTATGGCTCCGAACAGGCCCATAGTTGCCATCAGAAGGCCGTGGAGCTTCTGGGACTGGGCAACAGGGCTTTGCGCCGGGTACCCACGGGGCCGGATTTCCGGATGGATGTCAGCGCCTTGCAAGACATGATTGCCGAGGACCGCAAAGCCGGTCATCGTCCAGCCTGCGTCATCGCGACCGCCGGCACGGTAAACACCGGCGCCATCGATGACCTGCCCGAGATTGGCGCGCTTTGCCGAAAGGAAGGGCTTTGGTTCCATGTGGATGGCTGCATCGGCGCGCTGGCCGCCATTGCCCCGGAGAACGGGCGCTTGGTGCGCGGGCTGGAAACGGCCGACTCAATGGCTCTTGACCCCCACAAATGGTTGCATGTGCCCTTTGAAGCCGGTTGTGCACTGGTCCGGGACGCAAACACCCACCGGAACACATTTGCCGTCCACCCTGAATATCTTGAGGAAAAACCGCGTGGCATCGCGGCCGGCGAATATCTGCATGATTACAATCTTCAGACTTCCCGCGCGTTCCGGGCACTGAAAATCTGGCTGACGCTGAAGGAGCACGGCACCGAGAAGTTTGGCCGGTTGATTGACCAGAACATCGCGCAGGCCCACTATCTCAGCGGCTTGATCGAACGCGCGCCAAACCTGCAGATGATGGCACCGACGACGCTTAACATCGTCTGTTTCCGTTTCGATCCAGGTGCGCTGCAGGAGGCCGAACTGCGTGAACTGAACACGGAAATCATGCTGCGAATGCAGGAAACCGGCATCGCCGCCGTTTCCGACACCTCTGTTGCCGGGCATCACTGCCTGCGCGTGGCAATCTGCAACCATCGCACCAAGCGCGAGGATCTTGACTTGCTGGTTCAAGAAGTATCCCGGGTCGGTGCTGTGTTGACCTGTGGCGAAGGAATGGGCGCAGCGACAACAGACTGATCGCAGCCAACCAGAGGAACGGAGCAGGGTTGCCCGCAGGTCTGGCGCGCGCCTGTGCTGATCAGTCCGTTTGCAGGAACGGGTGTCGTGGGCTCAAAGAGCCAGAAGCCTCATGCCTGATTGCTTGCCCCGATGGGGGCCAGAGCGACCAGCGGTCGAAAATTCCAGCGTGACGCTCTGGTTGCTTCAACGGCGCCAGTGGGTCGGCACGATCACCAGCGCGCCGATCGAGGACAGGATCGCGTCGAAGCCCGGTGTTCCGAAGCGGATCCCGAACATGATCCGCACGAAATAGAACAGGAACGCCCCGCCCACGCAGATGATGATGGATTGCAGGTAGCCGTTATGCGTGAAACCCGATTTCTCGCTGACATAGCCGACGATCCCGGCAATCACCACGGTTCCGATCAGCACTGGAAACATGAAGCTCTCCCTAGTCAAGACAGGCGGGAGGAGACCAGCCGCGCATCACCTCGGCGGTGTCCGCCGCTTTGCGTCCCTCGCGCTGAAGCGAGGTTACCGCAATCGCGCCGTCACCGGTACCCACATAGAGCGTCCGGTCCGTCGCCTGTATCTCTCCGGGCGCGGCATCGGCCTTGGCAACAGAGGCCCTCAGAAACTTGAGCCTTTCTCCGCCCGCCATGGCCCATGCGCCGGGAAAGGGCGACAACCCGTTGATCTGCCGCACGATCTGATCCGAGGGGCGCGACCAGTCAATCCGGGCTTCGGATTTGTCGATCTTGGCGGCATAGCTCACCCCCGCCTCCGGCTGCGGCTCGGGGGTCAGCCTGTCCAGTCGGGAAAGCGCATCCACGATCGCCTCGGCCCCCAGAGCCGACAGCCGGTCATGCAATTCGCCCGTCGTTTCCGTTTGACCGATTGTTACCGCCTTGCGCAGCAGCACCGGCCCGGTATCGAGCCCTGCTTCCATCTGCATGATGCAGATGCCGGTTTCGGTATCGCCTGCCATGATGGCGCGGTGAATCGGTGCCGCGCCACGCCAGCGCGGCAGGAGCGACGCGTGGATGTTCAGGCACCCGAGTGCGGGCGCGTCCAGCACCGGCTGCGGCAGGATCAGCCCGTATGCGACGACCACCGCAAGGTCGGCGTTGAGCGCCGCGAACGCCTGTTGTTCATAGGGGTCTTTCAGCGTGACCGGATGGCGCACCGGCAATCCCAGCTCCCACGCGCGGGTCTCGACCGGCGTCGGCCGGTCATTCTTGCCACGGCCCGCCGGACGCGGCGGCTGGCAGTAGACACAGGCGATCTCGTGCCCGGCCCCGACCAGCGCGTCGAGCGCGGGTACGGAAAACTCGGGCGATCCCATGAAAACGATGCGCATCGCCTCAGACCTTCCGTGCCTTGCGGATCAGCATGTCGCGTTTGACCTTGCTGAGACGGTCGAAATACATCCGCCCGGCAAGGTGATCTATCTGATGCTGCACGCTGGTCGCCCACAGCTTGACGAAATCGCGCTCTTCGATCTCACCCGCCTCGTTCAGAAACCTGACAGTCACCGCCCGGGGGCGTTTGATCCGGGCCGAAACACCGGGCAGGTTGGGGCTGGCCTCGGTATGTTCGCGTGTTTCGATACTCGCGTGAATCACTTCCGGATTGGCCATGCGCACCACCTGCCCCCGCGTTTCGCTTGCATCAACCACGGCGAGCCGCCGCATCACGCCGATCTGCACGGCGGCAAGGCCCACGCCCGGCATCGCCTCCATCGTGTCGATCATGTCATCCCAGATCGCATGTATCTCGTCGGTGATGGTGGCAACCGTTTCCGCAGGGCTGCGCAACCGCTTGTCGGGCCAAGGCAAACAGGGCCTGACAGTCACGCGCGGGCCTTCTCGCGCTTCAGCTTCTGCATCTTGCGCGTTATCAGCTGCCGCTTCATCGCGCCCAGGTAATCAATGAATAGCTTGCCGTTCAGGTGATCGATCTCGTGCTGAACACAGGTGGCCCAGAGGCCATCGAAAGTCTCGGAATGTTCGTTCCCGTCCATGCCGATCCAGCGGACATCCACAACCTTGGGGCGCTTGATTTCGGCAAACTGATCGGGGATCGAAAGGCACCCCTCCTCGTAGACATTCTTTTCATCGGACGCAGCGACGATCTCGGGGTTGAACATCACCATCGGGCGCGGTGTTTCGTCTTCTTCCTTGATGCAATCCAGAACGATCAGGCGGCTGAGAACGCCCACCTGCGGTGCAGCAAGGCCAATGCCCGGCGCGTCGTACATCGTCTCCAGCATGTCCCCGGCCAGCGTGCGCAGCTCGTCCGACAGGTCGTCGACGGGGGCGCACATCTTCTTCAGGCGTGGATCCGGGTGGATGAGAATGGGCAGTTTCATGGGGGTGATTTAGGCCATGTGCGGGTAATCTGCAACGCCCCTTGCGCTCGATGTACAATCCGCTAGCGTGCGCCCCGACCCCCAAGGAGTTTCCCATGAATTTCGATCAGATCATCGACCGCCGCGGCACGAATTGCACCAAATGGGACATGATGGGTGCGCCGTCGGTCGGCGTGTCCGCCGAGGACGGTATCCCGATGTGGATTGCCGACATGGATTTCGAGGCGCCCGATTTCCTTCAGGAGGCCGTACACGGGTTGGTTGAAAGGGCCAATTACGGGTATTTCATCGGCGAAGACAGCCTCAAGGAGCGGATCGCCTGGTGGATGCAGACCCGCCATGGCTGGGCCGCAGACCCCGCGTCGATGTCTTCGACCTATGGTCTTGGCAATGGCATCGCGCTCTGCCTGCAGGCCTTCACCCAACCGGGAGATGAAGTTATCATTTTCACGCCGGTCTACCACGAATTCGCAAAGAAGGTGGCAAATGCCGGCCGCACCGTGCACGAAAGCCCGCTGGTCATCCGCGACGGCGTTTACCACATGGATCTCGATGCGCTTGGGGATTCGATGACCGGGCGCGAAAAGGTGCTGTTATTCTGTTCGCCGCATAACCCGGCCGGGCGCATCTGGACCGCGGGCGAATTGCAGGCGCTGGCCGAATTCTGTGCGCGCCATGATCTGATATTGCTTTCGGACGACGTACATAACGATCTGACCTATCCCGGCGAAACCTATGTGCCGATCCCCGTTGCCGCACCGTCGGTGACGAACCGTCTGGTCATGCTGACTTCGGCCTCCAAGACCTTCAATGTCGCCGGTACAAGGCTGGGCACGATCACGATCCCCGACGATGGGTTGCGCGCGAAGTTCAGTGCCGTTCTCACTGGCCTCAACATACAGCCGAACCTTCTGGGCCTTGTCCTGACCGAGGCTGCCTATTCAGCGCGCGGCGCTGCCTGGGTGGATGAGTTGAGGACGTATGTTGCCGAAAACAGCCGCCTCTTTCTGGCAGGCACCTCCGAGATTCCCGGCGTCACCCCGATGCCGATGCAATCGACCTATCTCAGCTGGCTGGATTTTACCAATACCGGCATGGAGATGGGCGAGGTGATCCGCCGCGTCCGGCAAGACGCCCGCATCGCACCCTCGATCGGGGCCGATTTCGGCACCGGCGGCGAAAACTTCCTGCGTTTCAATATCGGCACTACGCGCGCCCGGGTTCTTGAGGCCGTCGAACGCCTGCAAGCGGCATTCTCCGATCTGCAATAGGCTGGTACCGGTCAAACAAAGTTCCCTATGCGGACAAAACGGCCGTTCGGTTGGGTGCCCCCGCGCGGTGTCAAGGCCGCAGGCCGCCGCGCGATCGCCAAACCGCCCCCCGGCTGGCGATCGGGTGATGTTGCCACATCCTTCAGGGCATTGTCGGATTTGGCGGGGATAAACAGCGCCGAACCAAGTTTGTTCGCCACCCCGCGGTCTGGCCATCGCGCGGCTCGCGTTGCCTGACCACTCACGGCTCGGAGCCGTCGTAGCCGCCCTTTTTACCAGCAAACTTCGCCGCCCGCATAACTCACACGGGGACATAACAAGTCTCAGACCGGCTTGGCCTCGGGTTTGGGGCGCAGCGCTTCCAGCGGTTTACGCACGGTTTCGCGCAGGCCCGACCCGCTGGAGGCCTGCACCCGCTTGGTCGCCTCGACCAGCAGAACACCGCCCGCGGCAACGACGGACAGCTTCCCGCCCAGGCTTTCCCACATCCCCGCGGTCTTGCGCCAGAACCGACGCTCGGACGGCGGCTGATAGAGCGCATGTGCGTGTTTGACCGGCATGAAATCAAGCGATTTCAGCTGGCTTTCCAACTGTCCCTGACTGTAGGGGCGGCCGGACCCGAACGGCGTCCGGTCGCTGCGCGACCACAGGCCGGCACGGTTGGGCACCACGAACAGGGCCGAGCCGCCCGGCCCCAGAACCCGCCAGCACTCCTCGAGCAGGGCGGTGGGCTGTTCGCTGGCCTCGAGCCCGTGAATGACCAGCAGCTTGTCGACATGACCGGTTTCAAGCGGCCACCAGGTTTCCTCGCAAAGCACGGATACGTTGGGGCCGTCCGACGGCCAGCCAATGACGCCCTGCGGCGCAGGCATCAACGCCAGAACCCGCCGGGCATCCGACAGGTAGGGTCGCAGGAACGGCACCGCGAAACCGTACCCCGCCACGGTCTGACCCTTTGCCTCGGGCCAGATCCGCGAGACTTCGGCGCGTATGGTTTTCTGCGCCGCGCGCCCTAGCGCACTGCGATAGTAGAAATTTCGTAGATCCTGTACATCTAGGTGCATTGCAGCCCGGCCCGTGATCGGTCACTCTGACGTTAACATATTCGGCTAAGGGAAAAACACCGTGACACTAGAAATCCTGACCATCCCGTGCCTGTCGGACAACTACGCCTATCTGGCCCATGATCCCGCCACGGGCGAGACAGCGGCGATCGATGTTCCCGAGGCGGGGCCGATCCTGCGGGCGCTAGACGAAAAGGGCTGGACGCTGAGCCAGGTGCTGATCACCCACCATCATGCCGATCATGTCGACGGCCTGGCCGAACTGCTTGCCGCTGCGCCCGCCCAGGTCATCGGGGCTGGGGCGGACGCGCACCGCCTGCCACCGCTGGATGTCGCGGTGAAAGAAGGTGACACGATTTCGCTCGGCAAAGATCAGGGACATGTCATCGACGTATCGGGCCACACGGTCGGCCACGTCGCCTTTCACTTCCCCCAGAGCAACGCGGTTTTCACCGCCGACAGTCTGATGGCCCTAGGTTGCGGGCGGGTGTTCGAGGGGACGATGCCGCAGATGTGGGCCAGCTTGCAGAAACTCTGCGCGCTGCCACCGGAAACCATCGTCTATTCCGGCCACGAATACACCCAGACGAACGCCAAATTCGCCCTGACGGTTGATCCGTCAAATGCTGCCCTTATATCCAGGGCATCCGCAGTTGGCGACGCGCGTGCGCAGGGTCGGCCGACTGTTCCCTCAACGCTCGCCGAGGAATTGGCCACCAACCCTTTCCTGCGCACGACCGACCCCGACATTCAGGCCCAGCTGGGAATGCAGGGGGCGGACCCCGCCGACGTCTTTGCAGAAATCCGCACACGCAAAGATTGTTTTTGACACACCAAGCCTGCGTAATTCCTCAACAATGTCAGGAAAAGTGACCGCGTTGTGCCAAAAAAGCCTTGAAGCGCACACGATATCGACCAAACTTTAATGTTATGAGGCCATGGTCAGGGGCAGAGGACCCGACCCAGATCAGAAGGAGCACCAAACGTGCCTTCATTCTCGAATACGCTGGAACAGGCAATTCACGCGGCTTTGGCACTGGCCAACGCCCGCCAGCACGAATTCGCCACGCTGGAACATCTGCTTCTGGCCCTGATAGACGAACCTGACGCAACCCGTGTCCTCAAGGCATGCAGCGTCGACACAGAGGATTTGCGCGGCACGCTGGTAGAATTCATCGACGACGACCTGTCGAACCTGGTGACCGATATCGAAGGCTCCGAAGCGGTGCCCACGGCAGCCTTCCAGCGTGTCATCCAGCGCGCGGCGATCCACGTCCAGTCGTCGGGCCGGACCGAGGTAACCGGCGCCAATGTGCTGGTCGCCATCTTTGCTGAACGCGAATCGAACGCTGCGTATTTCCTGCAGGCGCAGGACATGACCCGTTATGACGCGGTCAATTTCATCGCCCATGGCGTGGCGAAGGATCCTGCCTATGGCGAAACCCGTCCAGTTACCGGCGCCGCCGATGAAAGCCAGGATAACACGCAATCTTCGACCGAGACGGATGCGGTTGAGGCTGGCGAATCCGCCCTCGCGAAATACTGTGTGGACCTGAATGAGAAATCCCGCCGTGGCGATGTCGATCCGCTGATCGGCCGCTCGCACGAGGTTGAGCGCTGCATTCAGGTGCTTTGCCGCCGGCGCAAGAACAACCCGCTGCTGGTGGGTGACCCCGGCGTCGGCAAAACCGCGATTGCCGAAGGCTTGGCACACAAGGTGGTTCAGGGCGAAACCCCCGATGTCCTGTCACGCACCACGATTTACTCGCTTGACATGGGCGCGTTGTTGGCCGGCACGCGCTATCGCGGCGATTTCGAAGAGCGCCTGAAGGCGGTCGTGACCGAATTGGAAGACCACCCCGATGCGGTTCTGTTCATCGACGAAATTCATACGGTGATCGGCGCGGGTGCCACCTCCGGTGGAGCGATGGATGCGTCGAACCTGCTGAAACCGGCCTTGCAGGGCGGCAAGCTTCGTTGCATGGGGTCGACCACCTTCAAGGAATTCCGTCAGCATTTCGAGAAAGACCGCGCCCTGTCGCGCCGGTTCCAGAAAATCGACGTGGTCGAACCGACGGTTGAAGACACGGTAAAGATCCTCAAGGGACTGAAACCCTATTTCGAGGAACATCACGCCGTCAAATACACCGCCGATGCGATCAAGAGCGCGGTCGAACTGTCGGCGCGCTACATCAACGATCGCAAACTGCCCGACAAGGCCATTGACGTGATCGACGAGGCCGGTGCCGCCCAGCACCTGGTGGCGGCATCGAAGCGGCGCAAGAATATCGGCGCGAAAGAGATCGAGGAGGTCGTGGCCAAGATCGCGCGGATCCCTCCGAAGAACGTCTCGAAGGACGATGCCGAAGTTCTGAAGGACCTCGAAAAATCGCTCAAGCGGGTGGTTTTCGGCCAGGACAACGCGATCGAGGCGCTCAGTTCGTCGATCAAGCTGGCACGGGCCGGTCTGCGCGAGCCGGAAAAACCCATCGGCAACTACCTCTTCGCCGGGCCGACCGGCGTGGGCAAGACCGAGGTCGCCAAGCAACTCGCGGATACGCTGGGTGTCGAACTGCTGCGGTTCGACATGTCCGAATACATGGAGAAACACGCCGTGTCGCGCCTGATCGGCGCACCGCCGGGCTATGTCGGTTTCGACCAGGGTGGCCTGCTGACCGATGGCGTGGATCAGCACCCGCATTGCGTGCTGCTGCTGGACGAGCTGGAAAAAGCGCACCCGGATGTTTTCAACATCCTCCTGCAGGTCATGGATCATGGCAGCCTGACGGACCATAACGGCAGGACCGTCGATTTCCGCAACGTGGTCCTGATCATGACGTCGAATGCCGGCGCGTCGGAACTGGCGAAATCGGCCATCGGTTTTGGCCGTGACCGCCGCGAGGGCGAAGATACCGCAGCAATCGAACGCACCTTCACGCCTGAATTCCGCAATCGTCTGGATGCGGTGATCTCCTTCGCACCGCTGGGCAAAGAGATCATCCTGCAGGTGGTCGAGAAATTCGTACTGCAGCTTGAGGCACAGTTGATGGATCGCAACGTGACCATCGAACTGACGACACCTGCTGCCGAATGGCTGGCTGACAAGGGATATGACGACAAGATGGGCGCGCGCCCGCTGGGCCGCGTCATCCAGGAGCATATCAAGAAGCCGCTGGCCGAAGAGCTGCTGTTTGGCAAGTTGGCAAAAGGCGGCGTCGTGAAAGTGGGTGTCAAGGCCGGCAAGATCGACCTCAAGATCGAAGGTCCGGACCGCCCACGCCTTGCTGGCAAGAAGCCGCCGCTTCTCACCGCGGATTGAGCCTGAGATCAGTTGCGCAGCAATCTGCTGCGCAACCTTGCCCGGCCAAGGCCGGGACAGGCATGCCGGTCCGCCCGAGGGGCGGCGCCAATGATCCAATCGGCATTTCAAAGGACCATTTCGATGGTCCGGCTCTGTCGGCTTTCAGATCAGAGATTTTGTCATCTGGGCCAGGAAACGCCGGGCTTCCGATGCGTATCGCGCCGTCAGTGGCCTGATCACGGATGGTGCCTTGTGACACACGCACGCAGCACTTGGTAAACCCGAAATCTGGCCCGGCCCGGAGATACTTGGCGGTTGATACAGTACCAAGAAACATCCCGAACGCGAGGCCACGGGTGCGAGAGCTATATCGGGCACTGCGGGCAACGGCTCGACGATCCCGGAATACCCATCAGAAGTGATCCGGGAACAGCCCCTTGATGAAGCGCCGGATGATCGACGTCGCAACCTCGCGCGAAAAGGCATCCGCGTTTGACATGTAATCCACCCACATGCCTTCCAGCATGACCAGCAGGCCGAATGTCGCGTCCCGCGCCAGGACGGAGTCACCCGCTTCGCCGTAGTCGCGGGCGATGGTCTTGAACGCACCATGCAGCGTGGCGCGCAGGCGTTTGTCTCTCGTACTGCTGTAGTGCGCGATGTCCGTGTGAGTCGGCGCCGCACCGCGGAAAGCGTGCCATATCCGGGTGGAGCGTTCGTTCATCACCCCTTCGCTGAGATCCGCCTGCACGACAGCCATGACGATCGCTTCGGGATCGTCACCGGCCCGCGCGACGTAGCTGTCAAGTTCACGGTAATACTGCTGTCCGAAAGCTTCCGCCGCCGCCCCCAGAAGCTGTTCTTTCCCACCGAAATGCAGGTGAATCATCCCACGCGAGAGCTTCGCACGCTGGATGATGTTGCTGACCGTCGTGTCCGAGATCCCGCTCTCGGCAATCGTATCAAGCGTGGCCCTGATCAGCGCGCTCCGATTGGTTTCCGGATCGCGTTTCGCCGGTTTTCTAGCGGTTTCGGGTTCTGTCTCTGCGTCTGCAGCGGTCAAGCGGGCGGCCTCCTGTCAGGGGGTCGAAACGACCCATCGCACAAAGATATTTGACACAACCAAAATGAAGAGGCAATACTTAATGGACGATCGTCCATTAAGAATCAAGGCGCAGATAAACGACAAGACCGGGTACAGCCGCATGAGAAGCGAAGCAGCCAAGGGGATGACATTGAGCGCGCCTGCGACGCTCTACGTCGGCTTTCTTGTGGCCGCACCCCTCGCGATCCTCGTCGCCTATTCGCTCTGGACGCAGACCTACGTTTCGGTCGACCGCACCCTGACACTGGCCAACTACCGCGAGGCGCTGACCGACCCGCTTGTGCGGCACCTGATGCTGCGTTCGATCCTCATCGCCGGGGCGGTCACGGTTGCGACGGTCCTGCTGGCCTATCCGATCGCCTATTTCATCGCGCTCAGGGCAAGACGGAAGACCATCTGGCTGTTGCTCATCACCATACCCTTCTGGTCCAGCTATCTGTTGCGTGTCTTTGCCTGGAAACTTGTGCTCGGGTTCAATGGTGTCTTGAACTCGGCGCTTCTGGGCCTCGGGCTGATCGACGAACCGCTGACCTTTCTGCTCTACAACGAGTTCGCCGTGGTGCTGACACTGGCCCACGCATGGGCGCCCTTCGCGATCCTGCCGATCTACGTGTCGATCCAGAAGATCGACCCCAGCCTGCTGGAAGCGGCAACCGATCTGGGAAACGGGCCGGTTCAGCGCTTCTTGCGCGTAACGCTGCCGCTGACCATTCCGGGCATCATCGCCGCCTGCCTGATCATTTTCATCCCGACGGTGGGTGACTACGTGACACCGTCATTGGTGGGCGGCTCGGACGGCAAGATGATCGCCAACCTCATCCAGGTGCAGTTCGGCGCCGCCAACAACTGGCCCCTGGGGGCAACACTCTCGCTTCTGGCGATGATGTCGGTCGGCTTCGTTGCAATCGTCTTTGTCCTGTCAGCCAGCGGCTTGGGGAGGCGCATCAGATGACCCGCCCCTCCGGCCTCGCAATCTACGCCCTCCTGTACCTGGTTTTTCTTTATCTGCCGGTGCTGTTCCTGCCGCTCTTTTCCTTCAACGCGGGCACCATCGTGGCCTTTCCCATCAAGGGCTGGACCCTGGAATGGTACCGCCAGCTGGGCGGCCAAGAGACATTGATCCAGGCGCTGGTGAACAGCCTTATCGTGGGGCTTGTCGCCGCGCTTCTGGCCACGTCAATGGGGCTATTCGCGGCGCGCGCCTATGTCCGCTACAGGTTTCGCGGCAAACAGGCCTCGGAAGGTCTCGTCATGCTGCCGCTGGTCATTCCGGGCATCATCGTAGCCTCGTCGATGCTTGTGCTATTCATCTCGATCGGTATCAAGCCGTCGCTGACCGCGGTCACGCTGGGGCACACATTCCTGGCGCTGCCGTTTTCGGTTTCGATCATGAAATCCGCCTTCGACGATTTCGATCCCTCGCTTGAAGAAGCCGCTTTCGACCTCGGCTCAAGCGTGTTCGAAACCTTCCGGCGCGTGACCCTGCCGATCGTGGCGCCGGGTATCGTGGCCAGCCTGCTGGTCACTTTCACGGTCAGTTTCGACGAATTCGTTCTGGCTTTCTTCCTGTCTGGCAATCAGCCCACCCTGCCCGTCTACATCTGGAGCCAGATCCGGTTCCCCGCAAAGCTGCCCAACACGCTCGCGCTCGGGTCTTTGCTGCTGCTGGCGTCGGTGGCGCTTCTGGTTGCCGCAGAATTCTTCCGCCGCCGTTCCAGCAAGTCGACGATATGAGGCGCCCATGACCACGAAAAACATCATCCAGCTTCAGGGTATCGAAAAGCGGTTTGGCAAATTCGTCGCGGTCTCGAACCTTGATCTGGACCTGCGCGAAGGTGAATTCTTTTCGCTGCTCGGGCCGTCGGGATGCGGCAAGACGACCGCCCTGCGCATGATCGCGGGTTTCCAGGAACCGAGCGCCGGAAAGGTCATCATCGACGGTGAGGACATGGCAGGCATCCCGGCCAACAGCCGCCCGACCAACATGGTCTTCCAAAGCTACGCCATCTTTCCGCACCTGAATGTCGGCAACAACGTCGCCTATGGTTTGCGCCATCGCGGCATTTCGAAATCCGAGATCAACACCCGCGTGACCGAAGCGCTGGAGATGGTCGAACTCGGCGGGCTGCAAGAGCGCGGCGCAACGGAACTGTCCGGCGGTCAGCGGCAACGGGTGGCCCTGGCGCGGGCCCTCGTGATGCGCCCCAAGGTTCTGCTGCTCGACGAACCGCTGTCGGCGCTCGACAAGAAGCTGCGCGAACAGATGCAGTTCGAAATGCGGCATCTGCAACGGGAACTTGGGATCACCTTCGTGATGGTCACCCATGACCAGTACGAGGCGATGACCATGTCTGACCGGATCGGCGTCATGTTCGAAGGACGCCTTGTCCAGGTCGATGAACCCTCGACGCTCTATGCCAAACCTTGCAACAAGGACATCGCGAGCTTCATCGGCGAGATGAACTTCCTGCCCGCCCGTGTCGAAGCGGACACCGGCGACAGCCTGAAGATCTCGGTCCCCTGTTTCGGCGAGATGAACATCCTGAAGAACCCGAATGTCGTGCAAACCGGGCGCGAGATCGAAATCGGCATCCGGCCCGAGCAACTGGAGATCTCGGCGCAGAAACCCGAAGGATATGACAGCATGGTCGCGGGCAAGATCCGCGATGTGGCATTCTATGGTGAGAACGTGCACTACCACGTTCAGGTCGAGGGCGCTGACCGGCCCATTGCCGCCTCGGTGCCCAACTATTTCCACACGGTCGACCATCGCCCCGGCGATCCGGTCTGGCTGGGTGTGCAGAGCGCCTCGGTCATCGACCTGGGCCAACGTCAATCAAAACCACAATAGGGAGAAGATGATGAAACCGACAATGATGGGGGCAATCGCGCTATCGGCGATCGTGACCGCCGGGGGTGCCTGGGCGGATGGGGCCGCGTTGAAAGTCTTTGACTGGTCCGGCTACGAAGATCAGGGCTTTTTCGGCGCCTACATGGAAAAACACGGCGCCGCGCCGACCTACACTTTCTTCGGCAGTCAGGAAGAAGCCTTTACCAAGCTGCAATCGGGATTTCAGGCCGATCTGGCACACCCGTGTTCGGACGCGGTGCGCAAATGGGTCGCGGCCGATCTGATCCAGCCGCTTGACCCCGCCAGGTTGAACAACTGGGACGCGATGCTGGAAGAGATCAAGAATGTCGATGGCATCGTGATCGACGGCAATGTCTACATGATGCCGTTTGAATGGGGCAATACCGGGTTGATCTACCGCACCGACAAGATCTCGGATGACCAGATTTCCCTGCAACTTCTGGCCGATCCGGCCTATCAGGGCAAGATCGCCATTCCCGACGCGGCCTCAAGCGCCTATGCGCTGGCGTCGCTCGCCACGGGGAACGCGACCGACTATACCAAACTGAGCGACGAGCAGTTTCAGGCGGCGTCGGATTTCCTGCGGTCAATCCACCCGAATGTCCGCTTCTACTGGTCCGATGCCGGCCAGATGGACCAGGCGATGGCCAGCGGCGAGTTGGAAATGGGCTGGGCCTGGAACCAGTCCGAACTGAACCTGATCTGGAACGAGACGCCCGCGAAGATGATGCGCGATGTCGACAAGGGTATCGCCACCTGGGTCTGCGGTTACGTCCACCTGAAATCATCGACCACGCCCGTCGATCAGATCTATGATCACCTCAACGCGCTATCCGACGCGGCCAGCGGCAAATACATCATCGAGAACTGGGGATACCCGCACGCCAATGCCGAAGCGTTTGCCGTTTCCGACCAGGATCTGATCGCGCAATACGGCTTCGATGATCCCAAGGTATTCTTCGAAGGCAGCCTGTTCTTCGACGCGGTCGAACCAGCGCTGGAAGCCAAGATGCTGAAAGAATTCGAGCGGATCAAGGCCGGTTTCTGAACCCGATACCAAACGCCCGGGCCGCCTACGGTCCGGGCCATCCAACCAGTAAAAGGCGTTCTCATGTCAGAGGCGAAGCAATATTCTGTGCTGTTCGAACCGGTCCGGATTGGGCCGGTGACCGCGCGCAACCGCTTTTTCCAGGTGCCCCATTGCAATGGCATGGGCCATGTCAGGCCACAGGCCGAAGCAGCGATGCGGGCGATGAAGGCCGAAGGTGGCTGGGCGGTCGTCAGCAATCAGGAGACCGAAATTCACCCCACATCGGACCTGTCGCCCTTTGCCGAGAACAGGTTGTGGGATGAACGCGACATCCCCGCGCTGCGGCTGATGACCGATGCGGTGCATGACAAGGGGTCGCTGGCGGCCATCGAACTGGTGCACAACGGCAACCACGCGCAGAACCTTTTCAGCCGCGCGCCGGTGCTGGCACCCTCGGACATGTCGGTCGATTACCCGCACCCCAAGCAGGCCCGCGCGATGGACAAATCCGACATCCGCGACCTGCGCCGCTGGCATCGCGACGCCGCGATCCGCGCGCGCGATGCAGGTTTCGACATCATCTATGTCTATGCCGGCCACCAGATGACCGTTGCGCAGCATTTCATGCTGCCGCACATGAACGCGCGTGGCGACGAATATGGCGGCAGCCTTGAGAACCGCGTGCGGCTGACCCGCGAATTGCTGGAAGAAACCCGCGAAGCCGTCGGCGATACCTGCGCCGTGGCTTTCCGGTTTGCGGTGGATGAGATGTTGGGGGCGGATGGTATGCAGGCCGCCGAAGAGGGCCGCGCCATCGTCGAAATGCTGGCCGAGCTTCCCGATCTGTGGGACGTGAACGTGTCCAACTGGGCCAATGATTCCGTCACCACGCGGTTCCAGCCGCAGGATGGCTACCAGAACGACTACATCTCGTTCGTCAAGTCGGTGACCAGCAAACCTGTTGTCGGCGTCGGCCGGCTGACCTCGCCCGACATGATGGTGTCGATGGTGCGCAAGGGCGTGGTTGACCTGATCGGCGCGGCCCGCCCGTCAATCGCCGATCCGTTCCTGCCGCAGAAGATCGAACAGGGCCGCATCGACGAGATCCGCGAATGTATCGGCTGCAATATCTGCGTCATGGCCGACACTGCCGGTGTGCCCATCCGCTGCACGCAGAACCCGACCATGGGTGAGGAATGGCGGCGCGGCTGGCACCCGGAGAAGATCGCGCCGAAAGGCGATGAGGACGAAACGCTGGTGATCGGCGCGGGCCCCGCAGGCCTTGAATGCGCGCTGCAGCTTGCGCGGCGGGGTTATCAGGTAACCCTTGCCGAGGCGGCAGAGGCGCCCGGGGGCCGGGTGCTGCGCGAAAGTGGTTTGCCAGGCCTGGGCGCATGGAAACGCGTCGCCGATTACCGCCTGAACGAACTGCGGCAGCGCGCAAATGTCCAGATCTTCACCGAAAGCCGGTTGAACGCGGACGAGGTTCTGGAACTGGACATCCGCAACGTGTTTGTCGCGACCGGCTCCCGATGGCGCAGGGATGGCATCGGACGCAACACGCTGCGCACCCCGCCGCAGATCGACGCCTCGGCCACTATTCTGACCCCCGATGACATCATGGCCGGCGCAGCCCCGCCCGGCGAAACCATCGCGATCTATGATGACGACCATGCCTATATCGCCGGGGTTCTGGCCGAAAAACTGGCACAGGACGGGCACAAGGTGATCCTGGTGACGCCCGAAGGCCTGGTCTCCAGCTTTACCGGGCTGACGCTGGAACTGCACCGGGTGCAGGCCCGCCTGATGGAGCTTGGTGTTGAAATCATCTGCAATCATGTTCTGGCGGGTCTCGGGGCCGGGGAAATGGAAATTTCTTGTGGCTTTACCGGGCGTAGGCGGAACATCGCATGCAATTCAGCCCTGCTGGTCACCGAACGCCTGCGTGAAACCGCGCTTTACGACGCGTTGAAGGACAAGGGCCTGAAAACGCTGGAACTGATCGGCGATGCCGCCGGTCCGGCGCTGATCGCGGACGCGGTCTATGCGGGCCACATGGCCGCCCGCAATTTCGAACGCAGCAAGCAAGAGATCGAGCGGGACTGGTTCCGCAGGGAAATCACGGCTCTAACGGACGGAGGTATGTCATGACATCGCGGCCCGGAGATTTGAACGACCTGATGTCGAAACACAGGCCCGGTTATGCCCTTCCGCGGGAGTTCTACACCTCGCAGGCGATGTTCGACCATGACATCGACAAGGTCTGGAACCGCAACTGGATCTGGGTCGGGCACGAAAGCCAGATCCCCGAACCGGGTGATTACTTCCTTTTCGATTACGGCACTGAATCGCTGATCATCGTGCGGGACCGGCAGGGTGACATACGCGCACATCTGAATGTCTGCCGCCATCGCGGGTCGCGCGTGTGCACCGAAGGGGCCGGCAAAGCGCGTGTCTTTGTCTGTCCCTACCACGCCTGGACATACGAGCTGTCGGGCGAATTGCGGGCCGGGCGCGATATGGGGGCGGATTTCGATCCGGCGAAATGGGGCCTGCTGGCGGCGCAGGTCATCGTGTTTCAGGGCATGATCCTTGTCTGCCCCGGCGATGACGCTCCACCCCTGGCCACGGCGCTGGAACAGCTTGCGCCGCTGACCGCGCCATTCGCCTTCGAGGATCTCAAGGTTGTGCACGAGGCCCGTTACCCGGTGCCCGCCAACTGGAAGCTTGCGGTGGAGAACTACCTTGAATGCTATCATTGCGCCCCGGCCCACCAGGAATATGCGCGATCGCACACCCTGAAATCGCCACAGCAGATGGCTGCCCTGATGCCCGCCCTGCAGGAACGCAGCGCGGCCGTCGGGTTGCCCACTGTCGAGCTCAACATGACCGGTCCCGATGCCATCGCACCCGGCGCCGATGCCTATTACCGCCGCTATCCGCTGTTCGAGGGCTACAAGACCGGCAGTCGCGATGGTGAACCGCTGGCGCCGCTGCTTGGCTCCCTGACCGGTTTCGATGGCGGCGCGACCGACGTGAGCATTGGCATCCTGAACTTCTTCCTGGTCTATTCCGACCACGCGGTCGGCTACCGCTTTGTCCCGCGAAACGTTCAGGAAACCGACATTCACGTGGTCTGGATGGTCCGCAAGGATGCGGAAGAAGGGCGTGATTACAACACCGACGATCTGACATGGCTCTGGCATGTCACGTCGCAGGATGACGAGAGGATCATCCGGCACAACCAGGCAGGCGTGAATTCGCATTTCTTCCGGCCCGGCCCGCTGGCCGAGATGGAATGGGCGATCAACGATTTCTACGACTATTACAAGAAAATGATCGCCACCGCCTGATCGGGGCTTCTCATCCTGCGCTGTGGCCGCCGCGGCCGCAGCAGCGACGATCCTATCGAAAGCGACACCAATGACCTTGCAGAACGACTTCGCCGATATACGCGAATGGGACAACCACAATTTCGTCCACCCCTGGGAGGGGATGGCCGATATCGGCCATAACGAACGCACCTTCACCGAAACCGCCAGCGGCATCTACGTGACGACGGAAACCGGCAAGCGCCTGATTGATGGCCCGGCCGGGATGTGGTGCGTGCAGCTTGGCTATGGCAACGCGGAAATGGCCGATGCGATGGCGGGACAGGCACGGGAAATGGCGTATTTCTCGCCGTTCAACAACGCCAATTCGGCCCCCGCCCGGCTGGCGCACGAGATCGCGAAACGCACGCCCGGCGACCTCAACCACGTGTTCTTCACCACCGGGGGGTCAACGGCTGTCGATACTGCCCTTCGTTTCGTGCAGTTTCGCAACAACCTGCTGGGAAAACCGGATAAAAAGGTCATCATTTCGCGTCAGAAAGCCTATCACGGATCGACCTTCCTGGCCGCCAGTGTCAGCGGCAAGGAACGCGACAAAGGGTGGCTCGATCAGCCCTCCGGCATCGCCTATTTCCTGCCGAACGTGAATCCCTCGCTCCGCCCCGTGGGCATGAGCATCGGTGACTTCCTTGACGAGAAGATCACCGACCTTGAGCGCGCCATCGTCGATATCGGCGCGGACCGGGTTGCTGCATTCATTGCCGAGCCGATCCTGGCATCGGGCGGCGTCATCGTTCCGCCCAGGGGCTATCACAGGAAATGCCTGGAAGTTTGCCGCAATCACGACGTTCTCTACATATCCGACGAGGTCGTCACCGCATGGGGTCGGTTGGGCCACTGGTTCGCGTCCGAAGACGCGTTCGACATCGTGCCCGACATCATCACCACGGCGAAGGGCCTGACCTCCGGTTACGTCCCGATGGGGGCCTGCATCATCTCGGATGCGTTGATCGAGAGCATTTCCGGCGAAAGCTCGCAGGGCTCGACATTCTCGAACGGCTATACCTATTCGGGGCATCCGGTCGCCGCCGCCGCCGCCCTGAAGAACATCGAAATCATCGAGCGGGAAAACCTGCTGGAGCATGTCAGGGAAGTTGCCCTGCATTTCCAGGAAAGGCTGCATGGCTTGCGCGAAAACCCGATTGTCGGCGATACCAGAGGCATGGGTCTTGTCGGCTGTGTCGAATGCAATACGGGAACGGATCGCGATTCCCTGGAAATCGACAGAACCATCGGCGCCCGCATTGATCAGCATTGTCAGGAGCTGGGCCTGATGCTGCGGCCGCTCATCAACATGTGCGTGTTCTCTCCTCCGCTGATCATTTCAAGGGATCAGATCGACCAGATGTTCGATATCATGGATATTGGGATCAAGCGCGCGACCGCCGAACTGGCAAAGAGCGGGATCCACGCGATGTGAGTTTGTGCAGGCACAGGCCAGGCGCCGCAGACGGAAATCATCTGTTCCGGACCGACCCGCGGCATTTGGCAGATCCATGCCTCATGGCGGCGCGTTCGTGGCCAGTCCCGATGCGGAACTCGCCGGGATACCGGGTCTATTTACCTGTGAACTTCAGCTCGATGCGCCGGTTCTGCGCGCGCGCCTCGGCGGTGTCCTCGGTGTTGATCGGCTGGTACTGACCAAAGCCGTTGGCCGATAGTCGGTCAGGCGGCATCCCCAGCACGTCGATCATGTAGCGCACCACCGACAGCGCCCGCGCCTGGCTGAGCTCCCAGTTATCGGCAAACCGTGCTGCCCCGATGATCGGCACGTCATCCGTGTGCCCGTCCACCTGCAGCACCCAATCGATCTCGTCGGGGATCTCGTTCGCCACCTTGCCCAGGATATCCGTGACCTTCGCGATCTCCACCTGCCCCTCCGGCGACAATCGCGCCTCGCCCTGCGCGAAGAGCACCTCGGAGGAAAAGACGAAACGGTCGCCGACAATGCGCACGCCCTCCTGCGCGCCCAGCACATCCCGCAACCGGCCAAAGAACTCGGACCGGTAGCGTTCCAGGTCCTGCTTCTCGGCCTCCAGCAGCTTTAGCCGTTCTTCCTGAAGCCTGCGCTTTTCCGCCTCCAATTCACGCGCGCGGCGCTCCTCGGCGGCGACCCGCGCCAGGGCGGTGTTCAGGTCACGCCCGAGATTTTGCAACTGGATATCGGCCGTCGCCTCGCGCGTCTTGGCCTCATCGAGCAGGGCCTGAAGCCCGGACAGTTGCTCGCGCAGGGCCGCGACCTGACGGTTCAGCAACGCCTGCTGCTGCTGCGCTTCGCTCGCCAGTTCCTGCTGCTCTGCCAGTTCCGCCTGGGCTTGTGCCAGAAGTGCTGCGCGCTCTTCGGCCTTGCTGAGGCTTTCGCCGGCCGCGCTTTCCGCTGCCAGTTTTGCCGCCAGGGCGGCGGCCAGCTGTTTGCGCACTTCCTCTGCGTCCAGCGCATCAGCCTGAACGGATTGCTGGGCGGCCAGCGCCTCGGCCAGTTGCCGTTGGGTGGCGTTCAGCTCGGCCTGCATATTGGCCAGCCGGGCCTCTAGCTCGGCGATCCGAGCAGTCCTTTCCGCCGCCTCCGAAACCGCCGTCTGCCGCGCCGATCCGGCCTCGGACAGCTCTGCTTCGACAGCGGCCAGGCGCCCTTGCAGCCGGGCCACCTCCGCCTCGCGTTCGGTCAGGGTATCCTGCATCGTGGCCAGCGCACCCTGGGCGTCTTCCTGTGCCAGAAGCGCCGCTGCCAGTTGAAGATCCAGATCCTCGCCTGCCGAACGTGCCGCCGCCAGCATGGCCAGGGTTTCCTCGGCCTTACGGCGCTCTTCTTCCAGCGCAAGCGTAAGGGCGGTCAATTGGGCCTCGGAATTCTCCAGCCGGTCGCGCAGGGCTTCCGCCGCGGCGGCCTCGGCCAGCCGGGCCTGTTCCTCTTCGCTCAACTGCGCCTGCAGGTCTGTGACCTGCGCACCCAGGTTTTCCTGCGTCTCGGCATTGCGCCGCCGCAGATCGGCCACCAGCGCATCCAGCGCGGCACGACGTGCGGCGGCCAGGCGCGCGGCTTCGGCCTGTGCGTCCACCTCTTCGCGCAATCCCGCCAGTGCCAGCTGCAGCGCCTCCTGCTCGGACAGCAGGCTGTCGCGTTCGCCTTCCAGCTCGGCCACTCGGCCCAGGGCACTGTCACGCTGCGCTAATAGACCGGCCACCTGCTCTTCGAACGAGGCAATGCGCGCCGCCTGTTCCGCCTCGCGACGGCGGACATCGCCGAGCGTCGCCGACAATTCACCCACACGCGCCTCGAGCGAGGTGTTGCGGTCCTGTTCCAGCCCCAGTGCCTGCGCCAGCGCCGCCACCTCGGCCGACAGGGCATCGAGCTTGGATTCCTGCCCGCTGATGGTTTCGCGCAGCACGAATTGCACCACCATGAAAATGGTCAGCACGAACATAAGCACCAGCAACAAGCCGGTCATCGCGTCCACGAAACCCGGCCAGATCGAGGCCTGGAACCGGGTGCCGGTGCGTCGCGAGAGGGCCATGGGTTATCCGTCCCCCAATCCGTGGGCCGGATCCGTGTCACGCCTGATGAACTGTTCCAGCACGCGGGTCAGCGCGGCCAGATCGGTGCGCAGCTCGGTCATGCTTTCCTGCCGGCCGGCGCTGATTTCCTCGAGGATGCGCAACATCTGCACGTCGATCGACCGCAGCCGCATCCGGCTTTCGGCGTCGATCCCCTCGTCGCCACGTTCCACCAGCTTTTCGATCAGCCGCTCCTGGCTTTCCGCCAGCCGCATCAGCGCGGCTTCGCCGCTATTGGCATTGCCGGCCTCGATCCGGTCGCTCAGGCGCTGGATGCTCTCGGTCAGCGCACCCAGTTTTTCGTCAACGGCGTCGCGGCTGATATCCGACTGGGTCAGCATCATCTGCAGCGATTCCATCTGCTCGCCCATATGGTCCACCACGTGGGCCATCATGTTCTGCTCCGGGCTGCCGTCGCCATCTCCGGCGGAGAACCCGACACGCGTGATGGTCGACATCCATTCCTCGAGCTCGCGATAGAACCGGTTCTGCCCGTGGCCCGCGAAAAGCTCCAGCAAGCCCACCACCAGCGAGCCGGCCAACCCCAGCAGCGACGAAGCAAAGGCCACGCCCATCCCGCCCAGTTGTGCTTCGAGCCCGGTCATCAGCCGGTTGAACACCGCCACCCCGCCTTCGCCCTCCTGTGGGGCCAGTGACCGGATCGTGTCCACGACCGCCGGCACGGTAGTGGCCAGGCCGTAGAACGTGCCCAGAAGGCCCAGGAAAATCAGCATGTTGACGATGTAGCGGGTGATTTCGCGCGCCTCGTCGATCCGCTGTGCAACCGAATCGAGGATCGAGCGCGCCGAGGACGATGCCACCTGCATCCGCTTGCCGCGCTGGCGCAGCAGCGTCGCCAGCGGCGCCAGCAATAGCGGCGCCTGGATGAACTCGTGCCCCGGGCGCTGCGCCGCAAAGCCTTCGATCCAGCGGACCGAGCCGATCAACTGAAAGACCTGCCAGAAACAGGCCAGAACACCGATCAGAAACACGAAGACGATGAAGCCGTTCAGCCAGGGATTGGCCTGAAACACCGGCAAAACCCGCGGCAATGCCAGAAAGGCCCCTGCCCCTGTCAGCCCAAGGACCACCAGCATCAGGATGATCTGGCGAACGGGATGTGAAAACTGCGGCTCGACCTCACGGTCCGGCTGGTCCATCTGGACGCTCCCGACACTTGTTCTTGCTGGCCTGCACCCTACGCGGATGCGGCAATCGTGCCAAGGATTTATGCGGAAGCTGCCCTGACGCGGGCGGTCAGCCACTCAAGATCGGTATCGTGAATCCCCAATTCGCCAAGATGCGACGCGGTGTTGTAGAGATATTCGTCATTCGGGCCGCGCCCGCCATGCGCCCGGGCGATGATCTCTGCCTGTTCTTCCAACGGCAGCCCGCCGCAATACTGCACGTGTTCGGGGTCGACCACATAGGTGACCGCCTCGACATGGCGGCCATCGGCCAGGCGGATTTCAAGGAATTTCTCAAGATAGGCCGAGGAGATCAGTTCGCGTTCACGCAGATAGTCCATCGTCGCCTCCTCAGACCCGTCGGCCACGGCAAAGGCGACGCCCTGGCAGGTCGCGTGCTCATCCTCGTCCAGGGCCAGCACCAGGCCCGGATTTTCATCCGTACCGCGATGATGGATCGACCTCATGCAGAAACTGCGGTGATAGCCGGGCAGCGTGGCGATGACCTTCTCGCGCACCTCGAAACCGGGGTTCCACATCAGCGAACCATAGCCGAATACCCACAGTGTCATGGTGTTGTTCCTCGCGCTTTTTATCCTATAAACACCAAAGCCAAGGGGCATTAAAGGGGCATCCGGAAATGAGGTTTCTTCTCACCCTCATCCTGCTGGCGGCGGTCGGCTGGTCGGGCTACTGGTTCATTGGCGCAGAGGGGTCGCAGTCGGCATTCGAACGCTGGATCGACCAGCGGCGCGATGACGGCTGGGTGGCGGAATATGGCGACCTTGCGGTGCGCGGCTTTCCCAACCGGTTCGATACCACCTTTACCGATCTGTCCCTGGCCGACCCAGAAACGGGGCTGGCATGGCAGGCCCCGATTTTTCAGCTCCTCGCGCTCAGCTACCGGCCCAACAGCGTGATCGCCATCTGGCCGCGGGCGCAAATGATTGCCACGCCGCAAGGCAAATATCAGCTGTCCAGCGACGATATGCGCGCCAGCCTGACCTTGCAGCCGAACGCCCAGTTGGCGTTGGAACGCACCACCCTGACCGCGGAAAACCTGATTGTCACGGCGTCGAACCCGCCGGAAACCGCCAGTGTCGGCGCCCTGACCCTTGCCGCCGAACGCAACGAGGGTTCTGATGCCACCTATCGTCTGGGACTGGCGGCGGACAAGGTCAAACCCTCTGCCCCTTGGCTGAAAAGGGTTGATCCCCGCGGCACCCTTCCCGACACGCTGCACGCGCTGAAGGCTGACCTGACCGTCACGTTCGACAAGCCCTGGAACCGTGCCGCGATCGAGGTAGCACGCCCGCAACCTCGCAGGATCGACCTGAAGCTGGCGCAGGCCCGCTGGGGCCAGCTTGATCTGCAACTGGCCGGTTCGGTCGATGTGGACGAGGGCGGCCAGCCGAAGGGGCAGATCACGGTCAAGGCCAGGAATTGGCGTGACATTCTGGACCTCGCCGTGACCTCGGGTGCCATCCCCGAAGGCCTGGGATCAACGCTGGAGGATGCGCTCGGCCTGATGGCAGGCCTTTCGGGCAATCCGAATACGCTGGATATTCCGCTGGATTTCCGTAATGGCCGGATGCTGCTGGGGCCGGTGCCGATTGGCCCTGCCCCGGTCCTGACGATCCGCTGATACCTAGCGGCAGTACGAGCCGCTGCGATACCGCGCCGTATCGAAATGGAAGTGATCGCGGTGGTACCGGTCCGCGTTGGGGCCCAGAACCGTACCGAAAGGTCCGCAGGCGGCGCGGTGCATCTTTTTCAGAATGCGGCCATTTTTCCCCCTTCCCCAGTGCTTGAGCACCGAGATTTCGTTGCCATCGCGCAGGGTGATGGCGGAAATGTCGATCGCGCGCCCCTTGCCATGTTCGGAAATGCGGGCTCCCTTGCGGCCATTACGTGTCCGGCAGGCGTAATGCGCCGCAACCCGCAGACGGGCGATACCACCACCGCGCTTGCCCACGGCGGGTTTCAGGCCCCGGTCAATCCAGGATTTCAGCGCCCGTGCCGTGGCGCAGTCCATCACCGCCTGCTGGCTGAGCGTCACCCCGCTGACCGAACGGACCTTTACTGCGCCGTCGATACCGCACCCCTTGATCCGGCCCGGAACGCGCCCGACGGCAATGCCCTGAATCGCGATATCGCCACAGACCGCACCTTTCCTGGCAAGACGCCGTTCGGCGCGCGACTTGCGGTCGCGCGATTTCGGCCTGAGAGATTCGAACAGTCCGACGCGCCGGATCGCGGCGGTATCGGTGGCCGTGCCCGGACGTGCGACGGGGCGTAGCGAAGTGTAAGGTGCGTTCGCGGCGGCAGCGGAGGATGTGACAACCAGCAATATCATCAACAACTTCCGCATGGCCTATACCTTTCCGCGTCCGAAATCCGGTGCATCCGTATCCTGGCCCGCCGCGATGATGCCCTTGCGGATCGCGCGTGTACGGGTGAAATAGGCATGAAGATGTTCGCCGTCGCCGTCGCGGATCGCCTTTTGCAGGGCAAAAAGCTCTTCGGTGAAACGGCCCAGGATTTCCAGCGTGGCGTCCTTGTTCGACAGGAACACGTCGCGCCACATTGTCGGGTCGCTGGCCGCGATCCGGGTGAAATCGCGGAACCCGGCAGCGGAATACTGGATAACCTCGGTTTCGGTCACGCGGCGAATGTCATCGGCCACGCCCACCATCGTGTAGGCGATCAGGTGCGGCGCATGGCTGATCACTGCCAGCACAAGATCGTGGTGGTCGGCATCCATCTCGCCGGTCAGCGCCCCCATGCCCTGCCAGAGCTTTTCGACCTTCTCCACCGCATCCCTGTCGGCGCCGATTTGCGGCACGACCAGGCACCAGCGATGGTCGAACAGCTCGGCAAAACCGGATCGCGGCCCGGAATGCTCGGTACCGGCCAGCGGGTGGGCGGGAACGAAATGTACCCCTTCGGGCAGATGCGGCGCAACCGCGTCGATCACCGCTTTCTTGACCGACCCCACGTCGCTGACCGTGGCACCGGGTTTCAGCGCCGGGGCGATTTCCGCGGCCACGGCCCCCATCGCGCCCACGGGCACGCAAAGCACCACCAGGTCCGCGCCTTCGACCGCCTCTGCCATGCTGTCGCAGACCCGGTCGCACAGGCCGATCTCGCGCGCGATGTCGCGGCTTTCGGATGAGCGCGCATAGCCCGTCACCTCACCGGCCAGCCCGCTGCGTTTCATCGCCCAGAACATCGACGAGGCGATCAGACCAAGACCGATCAGCGCCACGCGATCGTAAATCACGCTCATTCCTCATCCCCCATGAACTGCCCCACCGCATGGGCCACCCGGCGGCAGCTGGGTTCGTCGCCCACGGTGATGCGCAGGCAATGCGGCAGGTTGTAGCCTGCCACCTTGCGCACGATCAGCCCCTGGGATTTCAGGTATTCATCGCAGGCATCGGCCTCTGCCCGGTCGGCAAAACGCGCCAGGATAAAATTGGCCAGAGAGGTATCGGACACCACCCCATGCCCGGCCAATGCCTCGGCCAGCCAGTGCCGCAGACGATTGTTTTCATTGCGGCATTTCTCGGCCCAGCCGGTATCCCGCACTGCTGCCTCGGCCGCGGCCAGCGCCGCGGTCGACAGGTTGAACGGACCGCGCACGCGGTTCAGCACATCCACCACATGTTGCGGGCCATAGCCCCAGCCCACGCGCAGCCCGCCCAGACCGTAAAGCTTGGAAAAGGTGCGCGTCATCACCACGTTCTGGCGGCTGTCGACCAGCCCGGCGCCGCCATCGTAACCCTCGACATATTCCGCATAGGCCCCGTCGATCACCAGCAGGGCCTGCGGCGGCAATCCATCGGCCAGCCGCGCCATCTCGGCCTCGCCGATCATCGTGCCGGTCGGGTTGTTGGGGTTGGCGATGAACACCAGACGGGTCGCGTCGGTGCAGGCCGCCAGGATCGCATCCACATCCGTGACCCTGCCGCGTTCCGGCACCTCGACAGGTGTGCCGCCATTGGCCAGGGTCGATATCCGGTACATGGCAAAACCATGCTCGGTATGGATCACTTCGTCGCCGGGCCCGGCATAGGCCTGGCAGAGAAAGGCGATGATCTCGTCACTGCCGACACCGCAGACCACGCGCGACGGATCCACGCCATGCACCTCGCCGATGGCAGCGCGCAGCGCGCCGTGATCGGTTGAGGGATAGCGGTGCAGATCAAAGGCGACCTTGCGAAACGCCTCCTTCACCGCGTCGGAAGGCCCGAACGGGTTTTCATTTGAACTCAGCTTCACCACGTTGCTGACGCCGTCCACATGCGCGGCGCCGCCCTGGTAAAGTTCGATATCCATGATCCCCGGACGGGGTGTGATGACTGTCATAGATCCGCCTCCCGTGGCGTGTTCTATCCGTGGCTCTTGGGCTTGACCAGCACCAAACGAAAAAGACCGCGGCGGTTTCCCGTCGCGGCCCCTGGCAGAAAAAATCTTGGCTTAGTTCTGCGCGTAGAATTCGATGACGAGATTCGGTTCCATCATCACCGGATAAGGCACGTCGCTCAGGCCCGGGGTGCGGACGAAGGTTGCGGTCATCTTGGAATGGTCCGCGTCGATGTAATCCGGCACGTCGCGCTCGGCCAGTTGGGTGGCTTCCAGCAGAACTGCCATCTGCTTGGAGCGGTCGCGCACCTCGATCACGTCACCCTCTTTCACGCGGTAGGAGGGGATGTTGACCTTCTTGCCGTTCACGCGGACATGGCCGTGGTTCACGAACTGGCGCGCGGCGAACATGGTGGCGACGAACTTGGCGCGGTACACGACCGCGTCCAGGCGGCGCTCCAGCAGGCCGATCAGGTTCTCGCCGGTGTCACCCTTCACACGGGCCGCTTCGGCATAGATGCGTTTGAACTGTTTCTCGGTCAGGTCGCCGTAGTAGCCTTTCAGCTTCTGCTTGGCGCGCAGCTGCAGGCCGAAGTCGCTGATTTTGCCCTTGCGGCGCTGGCCATGCTGGCCCGGGCCGTATTCGCGGCGGTTGACCGGGGATTTCGGACGCCCCCAGATGTTTTCGCCCATCCGGCGGTCGATCTTGTACTTGGCAGACGTGCGTTTGGTCACGGCTGATCTCCTTCGTTTTTGAGTGCCGCTTCATCTTGTCCGAAAACCGGTTCCCACTTTCCGGGATGAAGCGCGCTGTGAAGGGCGTTGTCCTCTGGATTTCTCCTGACAGGGATCCCCTTGCGGGGGCCACCAACACCAATGAATGCGCGCTTATACTGCGTTGCAGCGTGGTGTCAACCGGGTTGGGCCAGGCGGCCCGAATATGTGCCTGGATTCTCAACCGGGGATGACAATGCCCGCTTTCAGCCCACTTTTACCGATACGGCGCACCAGACGAACAGCCGAAACTAGACGGAGGCAGACATGGCGATCAGGAGTTGATCCTCATTAATCTTCCGAAGTTGAGACGCGAAATCATGGATGGAAACAGACTTTCGCATTGGCTCAATAACCTCATCCTCCAAGCTCCCAGAGTAAAAGTGTAGTAGTATTCCAGCCTGATGCACACCGGCGACGGATATTACGTCATCAATGACGTGCGTCCAAAGTTCAAAGCTGTCTGGCGCATTGATTTGGTGTCGTTCTTCAGCCCGCTCATCCGCTTTCGTTCGATGCGCAATCCATCTTTCTATCTTCGTTGCCGACCACCCTTTTTTCTTTAGCTTGGCAACCTGTTTTGACCTCTGGTTATTCAACCTTCCGCTTGCATATTCTGTTGGCGAGAGGGCTGTTCCACAATCGCAATGCCCAACCGTCGTAAGGAAGAGATTTTCATCTGGTTGTAGCGCGTTGCGCATTGATGCGTTGTCAAATGGCATTGCTCGTCGACCGTGTCGGCGAAGCACCACATCAATTGCTTTGGCATCTCCGCCTTTTACAATGATTGAAATGAAGAAACACATGCTTTCATCTTAGACTGGTGCTAGCACGCCGGAAAGACCCCCTTGCTGTCCAAGAACATGATTCACGCCCAAAGCAGGCATTGTAGAGAGCGCAGGAACCGGCAACTTTATCCGCTTCGCTGCCGGTATGAACGTAGCGCTTTTTCGGATCAGCGAAGACTTTGTCTAGGCCGCCTCATGGGCCAGAATCGCCGCCTCGGAACTGCTCAGGTTGCGCCGGGCGAAGCTGCCATAGGCCAAGGGCTCGATTTCCAGCCGCGGGTTCAGGTCCAGCAGGCGGGATCTGTCCGCCTTGTCCAGCATGTCCAGCGACGTACCGGCCGGGTGAAAGCTTTCGGTCTCGATCCCGTTGGCCCACAGAATCTGGTGTCGCGGCAGCATCAGGTGCACATAGGTCACCTCGCGCACGGCCAGATCGACCGAAATCGTTCCGTTGTTGATCAGGTCCCTGGCCGAGACCAGCACCTCGGGAACGTTGAACAGCGATTGCGCCACCTCTCCCTTGACCAGTATCCGGTGTTCGGGGCTGACCAGCAATTCATCATCCGGGCGCCCGATCCCGAGCGCGCCGGCGCTGATGCGGACCGGGCGCAGGCGCGGCATGGCAAAGAGGCGTGCACCGGTCATGCGCCGGCTGCCGATCCATTCGATCTCCTGCGCGCCGTTATCCTTGGTCTGGACCCGGTCGCCCTCGCGCAGTTCCTCCACCAGGCGCGGGCCCTCGGGCGTCTCGATCCGCGTTCCGGGGGTAAAGCAGATCACGCCACCGGACATCGGCTGGCTTGCGTCGCTACGCATCCCGGCGAGCGAATTGTGCACCACCCACATCTCGGTATCGCGGGGCGGGATCTCATCGACGAACATCAGCAGCGGCGGTGCGCCGCGCCCGACGTCGATCACGGTGATCGTATAGCTCTGCGCGCCATCGGTCACGACGAACCCGTTGTCGATCAGCGGATCCTCGACCTCGATGCTTTCGATATCCGTGGTATGCGTGATCGCCGCCCCCACCAGCCGCCGCACCATCCGTGCGGCGCGCCTGCGGTTTGTCACATCGCCGTCTGCCTGCCCGAGACGCAGGAGTTCACCAGGCCCGTCCACCCGCACCACATCGCCCCGCCAGGACCATGCGGCCCCCATGCTGAGCGACTGGACCGGGGCGGCCTCTAAACCGTCCACTTCCGTCTGCGACCAGGAGATGACAAACGTGCCGCGAAAGCCCGTCTTCATTGCCTGTATGCCTGCCTTTTTTAATTATTATTAACCAAAGGTTAACAGAGGCGAATCACCCTGGGAAGCCCCGAGAATCGCGTAAAAGCTATTTTTTCGGCGCCGTCGCAAGAATTCCACACATGGACCGCTGCACTATGATCTGACGAAGGGCCCCATGCCGGTTTGATTCAGCAGTTCCGCACCGGAGCCCGTCAGCAAAACCGTGTTCGATACAAAGTAGTTGCCACGCCCGGTTTCCGTGAACCACGACATCAGGTGAAAGGTCATCCCCTCCTGCATTTCCAGATCCGAATCGTGCCTCAGGCCCAGCACGCGCGGCCCGCCTGTCCAGGATGGCGGGAAACCGATCCCCACCAGGTATCCACAATGGTGCCGTCGGTATTCGGGCATCCCGGCCGCATCCACCACCGCCTGCCAGCCATCATAGACATCCCGTGCCCGGCGGCCCGGTTTCAGCGCCTGCAGGGTCGCTTCGAACGCGGCCTTGCTCAGCTCCGCGGCATCGGCATCCGCATCGGATATGCCACCGATATTCACCAGCCGGCCCATCGGCGCATTGTAGCGCGCGACGCATCCGGCAACCTCCAGAAACACGGCCTCGCGGTGGGTGCCGTCGCCCCAGGTCGTGTGTTCCTCGGCCATGCGCCAGGCCGGGCGCAGAAACGGGCCGAACCCCGGCGGCCCGCCGCCGGCGCGGGTCATCGCGGCAAGGCATTCGGCGGCCACATCTGCCTCGGCGGCGCCCTCATGGATTGCCTCGATCGCGGCTTGTGTGCCCGCGTCAGCCGCCCGCGCGGACCGGCGCATGAAGCCCTGTTCCTCGACCGACTTCACCAGCCGCAGCGTATCGACCATACCGGTGATATCGACCCAGCCCGCGGTTTCGATCCCGGTCTTGATCTGCGTGCCCATCGCCAGGCTCATGCCGGAGGATCCCGCCTCGATCCCCAGCGTCCTGCCGCCGCATGTGCCGGCCAGATGCGTCACCACGACATCCGCCGCGGATTCCGAATCCGAATGGCCGATGAAACGCGCATTGCGCACCTGGTTGCGGACCACCACATGCTCCATCTGTCGGGTGATCAGCACCAGATCGCCCACTTCCGGAACGATCAGGACATGCGGGGCGAAATAGCCCCAGTGATCCAGCCCGATCAGGTAGAAGATATTCTCAGGCGACGACAGCAGCGCGATGTCGACCTCGCGCGCGGCCATCGCGAGCCGTACGGCGGCGACGCGCCGGGCCAGTTCGGCGTCGGAAAACGGGTTCGCGTGCATTCTCCCTCCTGCCCTGTTCTGCTGATACTGTCACAGTGCCCCGTGAAAATCACCGTATTTGTCCTGTGCTGCTTACGCGGTAAGATACGGGCAGACGGGATCGGAGACCGTGCGATGAACAGACCCGGTGACATGACCAGCGCGGCGCGCGCCGCTATTCTGGGCAAGCCGCGCTTTGACGAGGGGCGCAATGCGCGGGCCAGGATCGGATTTGTCCTGATCCCCAATGAACAGACCATCGAAGAGGAAATGACCCGCCACATGCCGCCTGGCGTCGGGGCCCATTTCAGCCGGGCCACGATGCCACGGGAGATTTCGACGAAAAGCCTTAGCCACTTGCGCGGATCGCTGGCGGAAACCGCCGCGCGCATCCTGCCCGATGACGGGCTGGACGTGATCTGCTTCGCCTGCACCTCGGGCACCGTGGCCGTGGGCGAAGAGGTTTCCTGCGCCGAACTGTCACGCGGCGCGCCGGGGGCGAAAGCCACGACGCTTGCCGGGGCAGTGCGCAAGGCACTGGCCGCCACCGGCGCACGAAACATCGCGCTCGGCTCGCCTTACGTGGCCGAGTTGAACGATAACGTCGCGGCCTATCTGGGCCGGGCCGGGTTCAACGTGGTCGCAAGCCACGGGATGGGGCTGAGTTATGACACGCAGATGATCCGCGTCGCCCCCGGATACCTTGTCGACTATGCCCGCGCCATCGACACGCCCGAGGCGGATACGATCCTGCTCAGCTGCGGGGCCCTGCGCAGCATCGAGGTGGTGGACGAGATCGAGCAGCAGCTTGGCAAGACGGTGATCTGTTCCAACCAGGCCATGCTTTGGGATTGCCTGCGGCTGGCGGGGATCGACGACAGGCTGCCCGGGCTGGGCCGTCTTTTGCGGGAATACTGAGCCGGGTCAGAGCGGTCGCATCCAGAACTGCAGCGCATGGTCGGTCTCGTCGGGCTGGTCCAGGTCTTTCCATCGGTAGGTTGCCGTCACGCCCTCCAGCGGGGCGTAGCCGCGCTTGCGCCAGAACGGATCCAGCGGCGCGTAACCGGCCGGGCGCAACGGGTGATCGCCGGGCCTGACCACTGCGCAAAAGGCCGAATACGCGCGGCCCAGATCGCGGGCATGTGCCTCGCGCTTGTCAAAGAAGGCATGGCCGACGCCATGACCGCGATAATCCGGCAGCAAGACACTTTCGGCGCAATAGAACACGCCCGTCAGGTCAATATCGCGCCCGGCGAAGGCCGCGGCGAATTCTCCGTGATCCTCCATCGGCGTCCCGGTCGAGGCCCCGACCAGCCGGGCACCGTCAAACGCCCCCACGAGGATGGCATCGGGACTGTCGCGATAGGTCTGCAGATACGCCGCCTCGTAGGCGGTATCGCCATCATAGAGATAGGGAAAGGCGCGAAACACCTCGATCCGCAAACGCGCCACATCTTCCAGCGCCGCGCCAAGCGCCTCGCCGGTCAACCGATCAACCCGGATCATGACACCTGGCGCACCCAGTCAGCGAGGTTGTAATAGGTCACGACCCGGGTGATCTTGCCGTTTTCAAGGCTGAAGAACGAACCGGCAGGCAGGCGATAGGTCTGTCCATTCGCCTCGGGCAGCCCCGCGTCGGTTTCCAGGTAGGTGCCGTTCACCACGTATTCTGCGGCCGCCCGGCAGCCGTCCTCGGCGTCGAATATCACCATGTCGGTCAGTTCTTCGCGATAACAACGGCTCATGTGCTCGCAAAAGCTGCGGAACAGATCCTTGCCCTGCCGCACGTTGCCTTCGTTGACATGGTGCCGCACATCATCCGACAGGCAGGCCAGCATCGCCGACAGGTCGCCGGTATTGAATGCGTCGAAATAGTTGCGCACGGTCGTGTTCATGGCTCTTCCCTTGGTGGCCCCCAACGCTCGGTCAGGTGGCTGATGATCTGGTCGCGGGTCTGGCGATAGGCCGCCAGCTTGGCCTCTCGGGTCTCGCCAAGCCCGGTCGGGTCCATGATCGGCCAGTAGCTGACTTCCAGATGGAAAACCCGCGTCAGTTCCAGCGCGCGCCGCTGACTTGCCGGGCTGAGCGAGACGACGAGATCGAAGGACGACAGATCATCGCCCCATTGCTCCATCTCGTCGAAACTCCGGGTGCGGTGGCGATCAAGCTCCACCCCGATCTCACCGCAGACCGCGATGCTGAACCCGTCGATATCCATGTCACTCTTGACACCTGCCGACTGCACATAGGTGCCGGTGCCATAGAATTTCTTCATGATCCCTTCGGCCATGGGTGAGCGCACGGCGTTGTGGTCACAGCAGAAAAGTACCGACTGAGGAAGCTCCTCTGCCATGCGCGTCAGGCCCCGAAATGCAGCACGCAGATCAGCGTGAACAGGCGACGGGCAGTGTCATTGTCGATATCGGCCTTGCCGTCCAGGCGCTCTTCGAGGATACGCGCGCCTTCGTTGTGGATCCCGCGGCGGGCCATGTCGATGGTCTCGATCTGGCTGGGCGGCAGGTTCTTGACCGCGTCGAAATAGCTCTCGCAAATCTGCCAGTAATCCTTGACCACCTGCCGGAACGGGCTGAGCGACAGGTGAAATTCCGCCGCGGGCTCCTCTGCCTCGGTGCGAATGTCGAAGACCAGCCGCTTTTCCCGGATCGACAGCTGCACCCGATACGGCCCCGGCGGAACAACGCGATCATCGCGCTTGGGCAGCTCAAAGGTGTTCCCCTCGATCAGGTCGAACATCGCCACCTTCCGCTCCTGCTCGATCTCGGGCGTGGGCGGCGGCAGGTTGGCGTCATCCAATTCGATATGGCTGATACGGCTCATTCCACTGACTTTCACTTGGCAAGCTGGCAAACCACTACCGCAGGATCGCTTCCTGAGCAATCCGGGTTCAGATTGCCGCTGGATCTGCGGCGAATTCGGCACAGATCGCGGCAAGCCGCCGGTGCTCGTTCTTACCATGCAACGGCCCGCCCGTTCAGTCGTTGAGGTGATCCAGACGCGCCCTGACCGACAGTCCATGCGCCTGCAGGCTTTCCGACCGGGCCAGCGTTTCCGCCGCCGGGCCGATGGCTTTCAGCGCTTCCGGTGTCATCCGCGCCAGCGTCGTGCGCTTGAGGAAATCCATCACGCTCAGCCCGCTGGAAAACCGGGCGGAGCGCGCCGTGGGCAAGACGTGATTGGGACCACCCACGTAGTCACCGATGGCCTCGGGCGTCCATGCGCCCAGAAATATCGCCCCCGCATGGGTGATCTTTTCCGCCAAGGCGTCGGCATCGGCCACGCAAAGCTCCAGATGCTCGGGCGCGACGCGGTTCGACAGCTCTGCCGCCATGTCAAGGTTGGGCACGGTGATGATCGCGCCGAAATCGCGCCAGCTGGCCTCGGCGATCTCGCGCCGTTCCAGGGTCAGCAGCAACCGGTCGATGGCCTCGCCGACCTGCTGGCCGAATTCGGCGCTGTCGGTGACCAGGATGGATTGTGCGCTTGCGTCATGCTCCGCCTGGCTGAGCATATCCAGCGCGATCCAGTCCGGGTTGTTGTCGCCATCCGCGATCACCAGGATTTCCGAGGGGCCGGCGATCATGTCGATCCCGACCTTGCCGAAGACCCGGCGCTTGGCAGCCGCGACATAGGCGTTGCCCGGCCCGGTGATCTTGTCCACCGGCGCGATGCTCCGGGTTCCGTAGGCCAGTGCGGCAATCGCCTGCGCCCCGCCGATGCGGTAGATTTCGTCGACACCTGCCAGCCGCGCCGCCAGCAGCACCAGCGGGTTGGCCTGCCCGTCCGGCGTGGGGACGGTGATCGCCAGCCGCCCGACCCCCGCGACCTTGGCCGGGATCGCGTTCATCAGCACCGAGGACGGGTACGAGGCCAGCCCGCCCGGCACATAGAGCCCCGCCGCGCTGACCGGCGTCCAGCGCCAGCCCAGCATCGCGCCCTGCGCATCCGTCCAGCTTTCGTCGGCGGGCATCTGCCGCACGTGATAGGCCCGGATGCGCTCGGCCGCCAGTTCCAGCGCCGCGCGTTCGCCCGCGGGAACACCGGCCACCAAGTCGTCGATCTCGGCTTCGGAAAAGCGCAACCGATCCGCGCTCAGCGCCATCCGGTCGAACCGTTCGGTCAGTTCCAGAACCGCCGCATCGCCACGCGCGCGCACATCTGCGATGATGCCCGCCACGGTCTTATCCACATCCGGGCTGTCCTCGCGCTTGGCCCCCAGAAGAGAGGCGAAAGCCGTTTCGAAATCGGCATCATTGGCGTTCAGAAATACCGGCATGGCGTGGCCTCCTTGATCGGGCAGAGCCATACTTTGATACGCCGCCGGGCTCAAGGCTTGGAGATCAGAGCCAGGGACTGTCCGGAAGAAGGATCTGGCGTGGCGCCCGCAATGCAGACATCTCACGTAACCCATCGGGAAATTTGTGCTTGTCTTGCGATTACACGAAACTCAGCTCACCCGGAAACATCGGCACCGGAAGAAACGCCGGTTTAAGACCCGTCTCCGCCATCGCCACCCGGTGCGCTCAGGTCCCCAGAATCCGCGCCCGATTGGTTGCGATTGTTTCTTCGTGGAAATCCAAGAACGGTGGTAACAAAATGAACGAGCAGAATGATGCCAAGCCAAGGCAGAATACCCTCGAAGATTCCCAGAAAGGACATCAGATCACTTAAGAATTCCATACTGCGCTCCCGACACCAAACCAACCTTTCTTCTCAGAATACGAACAACTGCGGCAACTGTTAGGCAGGCTGATCACCATTGCCGGACAGCGCCCCCCTTCATCTTGCCCAACAATACTCCGGGGTTCGGGGCAGCGCCCCGACCGATCGGCGCGCGAAGCGCGGCGAAATCCCTCTCAATCGCCGTGGTCGGGGGTTCTCTTCGACGGCGCCGCATAGGGCCGTGTCACGTCTTTCAGTGTCACTTCCAACGCCTCCACCGACAATTTGATCGCCCCGTCACCGGCAAGCGTCAGCAAAACGTGCCCGGCCCCGTCCCTACCCGCCTCGTAAGCGACGCTCAGCAGCGACAGGATCACATCCCTGTCGCCCCGGTCGATCCCCTGGCTTGACACGCGCAGCACATTATCGACCACCAGCAAAGACCGCACCCGCTCGGGCCCGTGCCGGTCGCGCCCGTCATCCTCCCAGCGGAACCGGTTCAACAGCAGCGCAAAGCGGCGCTGCCCGGCCTGCCATGTCATCTCGGTGATGGGAAAGACCGCATCCTGCACCAGCGACGAAATCACCCCCAGGTCATCCGCGTCGAGCGCGCCCAGGTTCAGCGGCGCTTCGCGGCCATCTTCGAACCGTGCATCATCGCTCATGTGCCCGGCACCCGTTCGATCAGGGCGCCAACGCCTTCGAACTTGCGCACCACCTGCTCATAGCCGCGATCCAGGTGATAGACGCGGCTGACCACGGTTTCGCCCTCTGCCGCCAGCCCGGCAAGGATCAGCGAAACACTGGCCCGCAAGTCCGTGGCCATCACCGGCGCGCCCTTCAGCTGTTCCACCCCCGTCACCGTTGCGGTGCCGCCATGCACCTCGATCCGGGCGCCCATCCGCGTCAGTTCCGGCGCGTGCATGAACCGGTTTTCAAAGATTTTCTCTTCCAGCACGCTGGTGCCCTCGGCGATGCACATCAGTGCCATCATCTGCGCCTGCAGGTCGGTGGGGAAACCCGGAAACGGTGCGGTCGTGACATCGACGGCGCGGACCCGGCCGTTCTTGCGGGAAACCTTCACGCCCTTTTCCGTCTCCTCAACCGATATTCCTGCCGCGTCCAGCTTCTCGCAGAATGCGCCCACCAGGTCGATGCGCCCGCCCAGGCATTCCACCTCGCCGCCGCAGATGGCGGGGGCCAGCATGTAGGTGCCCAGCTCGATCCGGTCGGTGACAACCGGGTGCGTCGCCCCGCCCAGCCGGTCCACCCCCTGCACGGTGATCGTGCCGGTGCCGTCACCTTCGATCTGCGCGCCCATCCGGCGCAGGCAGGTGGCCAGGTCGACGATCTCGGGCTCGCGCGCCGCGTTTTCCAGAACCGTCGTGCCCTTGGCCAGGGTCGCCGCCATCAGCACGTTTTCCGTGGCCCCGACCGAGGCGAAACCGAACGACACTTTCGCGCCCTTCAGCCCGTTCGGGGCCGTGGCATGGAGGTAGCCGTCGCGCAGCTCGATCTCGGCGCCCAGCGCTTCAAGCCCCTGGATGTGCAGATCCATCGGCCGCGCCCCGATCGCGCAGCCACCCGGCAGCGAAACGACCGCATGACCCAGTCGCGCCAGCATCGGCCCCAGAACCAGGTTCGAGGCGCGCATTTTCCGCACGATGTCGTAATCGGCGACGTGGTTGTCCAGGTCATGGCTCGACATCACCAGCACCTGACCGTCCTGCAGGCTGGACACCTCGCAGCCCAGCGAGCCCAGCAGCTGGGTCATGGTCTTTATGTCCGACAGGCGCGGCGCGTTGGTCAATGTCAGCGGCTCATCGCTCAGGATCGTCGCCGGCATCAGCGTCAGACAGGCATTCTTGGCCCCGGCAATGGGAATTTGCCCCGAGAGCGGGCCATTTCCCTTCACAACAATCGAATCCATCTGCTCTACCCTTCGCCTTCGCTTTTGCCTGTGCTTGCGGAACCACGGGCCCGCACCTGCGCCTTACGCCGGGCCAGATTGGCTTTCAACGCCTGTTTCAGCCGGTCTTCACGCGTTTCGCCGGTTTGTTTGGGTTTTTTCGCTGGCGCTTTTTTCTCCATGTCCACTGTCTACATCAGCCGTCAATTAGCGTCCAGATAACCCTTGCACCATGTGCAATAAGCGTCTAATCAGCGCGCCACGACGTGCTGCTGTAGCTCAGTGGTAGAGCGCACCCTTGGTAAGGGTGAGGTCGGGAGTTCAATCCTCCCCAGCAGCACCATTAAAACGTAATTTTTTTAATAATATTAAACTCTTAACAGAGTTAAATCAATTTATATCCACCCCATAGTCCACCTTCACTAATCCAGTTTCTCGGAAATCGGCAGTTTATCGCAGGAATGAAAGACCGCACGGCCCTGGGGGGGCACATGGGGGACAATAAGTGTGAGTTCTGCCGCCGTGACCAACTAGATGGCACAACCGACTACTTGGCCAGAACGCGCTATTCAGCCTGCCCGCTGGAACGCGATTCCCACAACGCCGGAATGGGTTTGGGCTGTAGGTAGGTCTGCCCTTGTTTCTGCAATGCACGGATAAATGCGCATGATGCGCTCGCTGCCGTCCTTCTTGGTGAAAGTCACCGAGACAAAGCGGCCCTTGGCGGCGGCAATCATCCGGCGCTTGGCTTCCATCTCTGCTTTCACCCGTTCCTCGGCTTCACGCTTGCAGGAAGCGTGATAGGCGCCGCGCAATTCGGATAAACGGTTGATGCCCTCGTGGCCAAGCGTGGTGCGGTTTTCCAATGTCTGGATTTCGGCCCAGAGTTCTGCAGAGGGGCGCAGGACTTGCTTGGCACGTTCGGTGGCAATCACAGCGCGGTGTTTCATCTCCGCCCATGCACGGCGCAGGGCGTCGGGAAACAAGCTGCGAAGTTCACATGCGGGCAAACGCTGACTGAACAGCTCCTGACGGGCAAGTGTCCAGGCAAAGGAAAAGATTTCTGAGCGGTTGATGGCACGTGTCATTGCTAATCTCGTTGCGTTTATGCTTACTGTGTATTAAATATAGGTACAGGGTTAGCATAATGTCAATACCCTGTATGCATAAATACATACGAGGTAGGCGAATGACCCCTGCGCAGTTAAGAATGGCAAGAAATGCCCTGCGAATTGGAACACGAGAATTAGCGGAAAAGGCAGGAGTATCTTTCACCACCATCAGCCGCTTCGAAACTGAAAAGGGTGGAATGCAGCACGCCAGCGCTGAGGCAATTCGCAAGGCCCTAGAGGCCCAAGGCATTCAATTTCTGGACAACGGGGACGTTGCCGCTGGGCCAGGCGTGGCGCTTAAGTCAGGTTAGTAACCGCTTTCACAGCTTGTCCTGGTATGAAGAACGTCTCGTCTGTCTCAACCCAAAACTCACTGAGTTGAGCGCAGGTGACAGGCCAGCCCCTTAACCTTTCAACCGCATAGATGTCAGCGACCAATATTGCTATCGAACGGTATAATTCGGCAGAGAGTTTTGCGTCTCTGCCGGTGTAATCAAAAAGCGGTTGTTCAAGCGCAGATGCCATCGAAACGAATGCAAATACCGCATCAATAGCTTTAGCATTGGGGAACTCCCCTATCGCTGCGGAAATGGCATTTCTTGCTGACAAATCCTCGTTTGAAACGATTAATTCAGCGACAAACTCCTCAATCTTTTCTGTAAGCGTCAATGGCACTAAAAACACTCGGGTATCTTGCAAACGCCCCGATGCTAGATATGACGACCACTTCAGCAAACAAAATTCTGGCAATTGAAGCCGGATTTAAAGGAAATACAACCCCGAGGTCCTACAGACTTGCCGATAATACGCTCAAAGGGTGTAATTCCGAAATCGAATGAGTTCTGGAAAGGCGGGAATCGTGTCTAGAGTTGGTATCTTTTTGACTATTGCAACCCTTGCCGTTTCGAGCAGTGTAGATGCGGGGGAATGGATCGAAGGTCGCGTAACCCATGTTCGCGACGTGGACACTGTTGAAGTGAACAGTCTTCCTATTCGCTTACAAGGTGTGGATGGTCCCGAATTGAGTGAGCGTGGCGGCCGAAACGCCAAGCGCTGGATGCAGCAGATTGTCCTTCGTAAACCGGTTCGATGCTGGCTGACGGGCGAGAAGAACCGCGACCGTTGGATCGGCGTTTGTTACTTGGGCGATGACGACATTGGTGCACTGGCAATCGCGGCAGGTCAGGCGAGAGACTGCCCGCGATTTTCGGGCGGGCGATACGCAAAGTTCGAAACCGCCCAAAGCCGTTCGCTCACGCGGCATGGCTATTGCAAATAACCTCTATCCGTCGCAGGCGCACCCTTTGCCCTTGTGGCACGTATAAGTTCGCTTGATGCACGAGTTACCACAGGCCTTGCCTTTCCTGCAGACCTTGCAGCAGGCGGCATTCCACCGTGTTTCAAGTCCGCGTTCCAGCTTCTCTCGCAAACTATTAATGCCTACAGACAACGACTGGCCGGATACCGGTGTACGTTCCGCTATATAATTAACTTGTTCGGATGCAGTGGAGGTCGAGGCGTACAAGGAAATCAAAGTGCAAACTAGCAAGTTACGCATTCTTATTTAACCAGATGTGTTTTGCATTCGACGAACCAGGTAATACCGATCCCCGAGACCCCCAAAGTCAGACAGTGATATGGGGCCACATGACCGCGAGAGTGTCGACAGTCAGGTATTCGCACCGCAAATCCAGGAAGCAGGCAATTCGGGTTAAACCGATTAATTGCTATTGGATCATGTAGACCACAGAGGTTCTGGGCGATTTGCGTACCGCAGGGAACGTCCCGCCCAAGTCTTTCTCGATTGCCTTCCTTGCAGCCGCTATTAGTTTTTCGGCTTCCGGAAACTCTTGATCGTCCGTGTATTCTTCGAGGTCATTCAACAAAACAAGCAGGTCTTTGTAACTCGTCATGATTTGCATCCCTTAGGTGTAGTTTGGGCGAGGTTCACCACCCGACACAACCTTAGGGAAAACAGTTAACAAAAGATAAACTTGTTTCACCTCAAAAGCATAGGAAGGGTGTTTCAGTGCATATGATGCAATTCTGTAGAGGCTTCAAACAGGTAATCGCTCTGTGATTGTGCGTGCGATTCCAGAAGGCCCAACAGGCGCTCCCCGATTTCGTCAAGTGCTTCCGCCGTGTTCAAGAAACCCTTCTCTCGAGCATCTTTGGCTGCGTTCATAGTTCTGATGAGCATCTCATTAGTGTTCATGGCGCATTCCTGACGTTGCAAAAAACTTTAGTTTTAATGAATCAACATTATTAACGGAGTCCTAATGATATCTTAAGGTTGGCATATATTGTGTCACATCGGCGTTATTCCGCCGTTATTATGTGTTGGAGCTGTTTCCACGCTACTGAGGTTCACCAATGTTTTCCGCCAATGACAATCGCTCGCCTTCGATCCGAAGGAGACTCGGCAGGCTGGCAATCCTGTGCGCAGGCTTCGCATTTGTCGCAGTTCTGGTTCGGAGTATCATCCTGCTTGTGATGAGTTTGATGTGACCGACGTCACACCATTCCCTAATTCATCCTGCGCCACCGCCCCAACCAGATAACGCGACAAGATGCGCTCGTATTTCGATACATTGATCCCGCTCGGCCTGCCAAGAAGCGCCTTCATCAGTTCCGGATCCTCAATGGCATCCGCGAGGATCTGACCCGCTCAGCTATTCGTCAGGCGCTTCAGATTCCGTTTGGCTCAAGGGCCATGTAGGTGATTGGCAGGCTTTCGGCGGCTCGGGCAGTTAACCAAAAACAAATGTAAGCGTATTCGTCTAAAGTTTTCTGAAATATACTATGAGAACTTTAATCGTATCTTTTGAGTGTTGGAGCGGACATGGCAGCGACGCCTGAACATGCAGCCAGGGTACTAGGTCTCAGTTTAGAGGCTACCCTTGAAGACGTAAGGAGCGTGCGGCGCAAAATGGCTCTCAAGTATCACCCAGACCGTTCTAACGACAAGGAGCAGGCAACCCGTCATATGGGGCGCATCAATGCTGCAGCGGACACGCTCAACGCTTACATCAAGAACAGAGCCAGATCCGGTGCAAGAAGGAAGGCACCCAGCTACCAGGAGTTTTCTGCACATAAACAGGCTGGCCAATCTTCCGCATGTTCCGAGAAACCCAATCCCCAAGAAAATTCACATACGCGTAAGCAGGATAGTGCACCTTTCAGAAAACCGAATAGGCCGAAAGCATCATCGCGAGCAGATAGCGCTCTCATTCGTTTGGCATCGGAATCCTACGCTAGTGTCCTGGATCGGATTGGACGCAAGGCTGCTGGATCGAGGATTGATGTGAGAATTCTGAATTTCCAGGGTGCTCACTAGAGTTCGACACCACGATCAAACGAACTTCTGATTTGACAAAGCCAATGTCAGTTATGAGCCCTAAGCAGAAGCCTAACAACTTCACTAAGAGCGCGCGCGACACGAAAGTTGCCGCACCTCCGCGCAAAACGTATTTGCAACGCGGCGGAGATTTCAGCCATTCATGTAGGTCGCGGCGAGGAAGAATACCTGGATCTACAAGTTGAGGAATAAACGGCCATTAGGTAGATGGCCGCTTTGATTTTAGGATGATACAGTCTCGGTTTCTCTATTCGTCATTAAGGGCGACCGCCGCACCACGGGCGGCAGCTAATTACTAAGCTATTCGTCACCAGTCTCACAAAACATCCTCGTGGCAGCGAGCGCATGTATTCTGGTATTTGTAGTAGCTCAACGGCCCCGTTCTCGGCTTCAGGTACACGCGACCACAGATTTCGCATCTGGCGAAAAACAGCCTCAACAGCTTACCGAACATTGTTTCCCCAATTTTTTGTTGTCGGCCCTCACAAGGGTTAGTTAATTTCCTAGTTTAGTTTCGCGTGTGTTAACAGGTTTCTTTCTTGCGATGGTTGTAGTTCGGGCTTTCAGTTGACGCTTTCGGTGCGGTCGGTGGTGAGTTCGCCTGCGTCACCCAGGAAATCGATATCCGGGATGAAGGCTTGGGCCAGCAAATGGACCTAACGTACAGACCTTGCCCAATCGTGCTAAAGCACCCACATAAGGCTTATGAGAGTCGAGTTTTTTAAACCTGGTTGCGCTCTGGGCAGGCATTATCTCCGCGTCTGTTTCGCCGAGTTTATTGCCTTACGTACTGGCATATTTCGTGGGCTGGATTTTGTGGTCCAGCACGAAAGTGCAACGCGCTTAAGGTTGCGGTACAGCCCGCACCCCCTGAGTGGCAAGAATTGCTTGAAGTAACCCCTGCCGCGATGGCGACGGCTGTCTCGCAATTGGCCTGCCGTTCCTTAGCAACCCCCCGAGCCGTTTGACCTGGCTGCGCAGCATGGCGTCACCGCCAAAGCGACCGGCTTCTCCCAATGCAGGCGGGATAAGGAACAGGGGATTGCCGGTGATGCCGCTTGTGGCCACGGCTGCACCGGCCCCACCTAAGGAAAGCCCTCCAGCCGATGGGGCAAGTCGTGACAGCAGTCGTAGACCGTTCTGCGTGGGTGTGCCCTTAACAATGTCCCTCATCGCTTGCAGTTCCCACTCATCGAACTTCCGACGCTCTTTGGGATTGTCGAGGATGCGGCGAATGTTCTGGCGAATGGCGTTGACTTCGTTGCCACCTGAACGCGGAATGCGCGCCACTGCCAGCGGAGACAACCCGCCAAGCAGCCCACCGAGGACCTCTGCCATGGTATTCCCACCCGTGAGGTCAGAGGCAGCCTGTGTGCCTGTACCAGCGCCTACAGCAGATGCTGCCAGACCACCCAACACAGGAGCAGTCTTTTTGGCCGCTGCGACAGCAGGTGTGCCGGGTATGGCGAGCGCCCCAGTTTCCCGAGCAATGCTTCGGGCATATCGTTGCGACCCAGTCTGAGGCTCTGCATCGGTAATGGCTCCAACTCCGCCCAGCATCCCCTCAAAGCTCTGCGAACCACCAACAGGGTTGGTTATTGGTTGAATGTTTGCGCCAGTTGCGCGGTTAATCCCCGCCGCGCCAAGATTGATGCCTGCGGTCATCAAGTCCACTGGCGCTCCAAGAGCAGCGGCTAGGCCCTCGTTCACCCCGTTACCAACTTGCTCGAAGATATTGGTCTGCGTGTCGGGGACAAGCCCTCGCCTACGCGCCTCTGCCAGCGGCGCTTTGTACTTGTCCGGCAGGATACCTCTGCGCTCTGCCTCCAACAGCAACTCAATGCGACTCTGTTCCATCACTGCGCTCCTTCCAGCAGTTTGAGCAGGTCATCATCGGAAACCCCCGTGAAGTCTCCCGATTGTATGGATTGCCCGGCCTTGGCTTTAGCATCGGCCCACCAGGTGTTGGTGAAGATTGGGTTCCGCGCGGAGAACTCGGCCAGTTCGTCTTCAAAGCCTAAATCAAGGCGGCCGTTCTTGCGTTCGTAGTCGCGTGCCATTTTGGCAATTTCCTGAGAGCGTTTGGCCATGGCGCGCTGCACTTCGATTAGCAGCGCGTTGCCTTCTGGCGTATTTCCAAGGCCCGGCACCTGGTCGAGCACAAAGCTGCGGTCTGCGTCTGAGAAACCAGCCCCGAGCGAGCCACCCATCACATCCAAAGCGGCTTGCTTGGAGACAGCGTTAAAGGCCTCCATACTGTCGATACCATCTGCGTCAAAGCCCAGCGCCCGCGCAGCCCGCTTGGCAAATTGAATGCCGCCCGAGCCAAAACCGGAGAAAAAGCCATCATCGCCCATACTACGGCTCATGGCGTCTAAAGCGGTGATAGTCCGCTGCGCTGTTCGTCCTGCGTCTTGGATGTTGTTGGCCAAGTCCCCGAAGGCCTTGCCGCGTGTCTTGTCATACTCAGTCTCTTGTTTGGAACCGCCTATGCTGATGCTCGTGTTGCCCCCGCCGATTTGTGTGGCTCGTAGGGATCCGTTTTCAGCAACCACGTTGTAGGAGTGCTGTGGATCGAGCCCCAGGGCGGCAGCCGTTTCACCTGACGCGATATAGCCCGTAGACTGTGGAACCTGCATATCCGGCAGCACCAACTCCTGTGTATCAGCGTAGTATTTCCGGCCGTCCGCACCTTCGACGATCCGGCGCTGCGGAGCGTGTTGCGGGTCACTGTAATCCGCAATCAACTCGCCGGTGTGCGTGTTGACCAGCCTGCCATTGACGACTGCGGTCTTAGGTTTGTCGCTCCCAAACATTGCTTCGTAGACAACTTTCAATGCCGCCCCGGGGGGCATGGCTGCCAATAACTGACGTTGCTCTGAGTTGAACTTCGACAGGACGCCGCTTTGCTCAAGCAATTTGCGCTGCTGATTGCTTTGCTCTCTTCTTGCGAGAGCCTGATGCGCTCGCGATAGATTTACTGGTTGACCATGTGCTAGTTGCGACAGGCCCACTCCCAAGCCCTGCAAGGCGATGCTTCTCTCTGGGGTGAGCCAACCGCTCGCGGGGCTCGGGAAGGAATTCGAGTTATTGCCCTCAGGTGACATGGTTACGCGCCTCAATGTTGATTGTGCTTGTATGTGGTGCATCGGGAAAGTGTTCGACGAAGCCAACCAGCTCCCAGATTGCAAGGAGTTCGATCCACGCTTCTTGGTCATCGATATGCGCCGGGATGTCGTCAGGGCGCGGGCGGATGATAAACCCGAGTAAATTCGTGCTGCTGGTCCCGCAGGCGAGATAATGCACTCGGTCTGCGTTAGCGACATTGGTTCCCGGAAAGGCTTGTGAGACGGATGGAGAAACCCTCGACACAGCCGTCTCCCCTGTCCGGATCACCTCCGCCACGGTGGAACGCAGTACCTCCTTCGCAGGTCGAGCAATACCCTCTGGCAGCATCGATCCGACAATACCGTCGATGTCCACCAAAAGGTCTAAGTCAGGTGTGCCTAGGGTCATGGCGATCCCCTTCTTCGGCGCGCCAAGGCGGCAGCTCGAAAACGGATTCTTCCTTCTGCTTATTGAGAGATAGCTTTTTGCCTGATTGCGCCCGTTTCATGCTTTCTACTTTTCGCTCCGCTCTGCTACGAACCTATCCGAGTATGTGCACCTTAACGGTAACATATTACCCCATTTTTGTACAGCATTTGGCTGAGAAATATTGGGGTGTGTAAGGTCCAAGCGGTTATAAATCCCGTACCTCATCTCCCAGCACGATGACAGTTTTTGCTGCGTTAGACAGACGTTCGTGACAGACCTCTTTGTACTCAGCTACAAACCGTCTTTTGAATGTTGCGATGTCCTCATCACGCTCGCGGTCAGCCATATACACAACCCCATCTTCCAACCTGGCTTCAGCGCCGGTGCAATCCACGCCCAGATACTCAATCTCAGGCACAACCACGACGAAGCCGACGCCGGAGTGATCTTCCAGTTTTTTGATCCGTGATGTCAGTCTCATGATCTTGCCTCCAGTGCAGACAGTCGTTTTTCCATTTCAGTTGTTTCCAGTGTACGCCTGTAGCTCTCCACTAGCCCCATCACACTTGCAGCCTCCAACGGGGTTAGCTCACCCCCTGAAACGGCCTGTAGGACCGCCTGAGCCGCTTCTGCTGCGTCGCTATGCACCTGCGCCGGTGATCGGGTTGCCGGGGTAGAACTTGGTATCGACTTCCAGCCCCGTTTCCCGCTTCAGGATGTGCACCACGTCCGAGAGACGGACGGGCGATGCACAAAAGAAAGGTGCCGCAATCAGCAGATCCATCACTTGGCGCTGACGTTTAGAAAGGGTGACCACCTTCGGTTTGCTGTCGCCATTCTGGAGTTCGTATTGAGCGGGGCTGCGTTCTTGGGGCAGATCCGCGATCCGCATGATGCGGACCGTGTTGGTTGGTGGTTTGGTTTTGATGTCGGTCATATCAACGTCCTTCTGTTGTAAGGACCGCCGAACTGCGCTAAACTCGCTGATGCTAGGCAACGAATTGAGCCCCAGTCCGGACAATCCGGCTGGGGTTTTCTTATGCGGCCTCACGTTGAGCTTTGGCGGCGTCTATGCGTTTGGCGAGTTCCGACAAAGACAGCCGAGTCATCGGACCAATTTTCATCGGTTTTGGTAGCGTTCCATCAGCAATACGACGCCAAACGGTCGCCACACTGCAATCCAGAATTTCGGCAGTTTCTTTGACTGAAACCAGTTTGTCTGTTTCGTCTGCAGTCATATTCAACACCTTGCTGTAATTTGCGTTGTGTTGAGAGGGTATGTTGCAGAATGGGAGCGTTCACGCAGAGCTAGGCCGCGCTTTTCGACTTAAGCTCTACCTAGTTTTGCTCCGATCCAACCAAGACTGAAACGTAGCCTCGACATTCCAATCGCGGCCAAGTGCCTCAATCAAGTCGGCGACAAACGCATAGTATCGCGAGCCGATAGATGGCTTTAGTGGTGGAGCTTCGCCAGTATAATTTTCCCAAATTTTTCGGGCGTTTTTGATTAACGCTACCTTGGCCCAGGTATCGTGCGCTTTCTCTTGTGTGTTGATACTACGAAGTCCTCCAACTTCTTTTCGCGCCGTTTCTATGGCGTTGACCTGACCATCCAAAACTCTTGCTGGGATATCGAATGACTCTGCGTCTCCGCCGTACAAACCCGCTAGGAGAGAAGTAAAGATAAGCTGAACAGGATCAAAAACCGCTAAAGGTTGGCCGCCATCGCTGTCGCTGACGGCGACTAATCTGCGCGCGAGTTGAAGTCGCTTCTTTGAGTTTTCTCTGTGCGCTGTTTCAAGAGTTTTTGTAATCTCTGGTTCAAGGTTTGAAAACGCTCGCCATGCTTGGCGCAATCCTGCATCCATTTCGTCCAGAAGGCGCTCTTGCTGACGTGTGTCAGTGGTACCTAGCCGCGTGTGATCTAGTAGAATGAGCTCGTTGTATAACAAGTGTGCGTAGTCTGGTATCTGCTGAGATCCAAAGTAGTTTTGAATAACGTTTAGTACTGAATTGCTACTGTCCACACTCACCGTACCATCCTCACGACTTCACCCGAACCACCAGTGACATGATCGGCCCAGCGCTCCATCAAAACGCGACGCTGCTCCAGGAAATCCGTCCTGCGATATGCGCGCTCAACCTTTGACCCGGTAACGTGGGCAAGAGCGGTTTCTGCAACCTGCTCCGGCGCATCGGTCGCTTCAGCGCACCAGGTTCTAAAGCTTGAACGGAAGCCGTGCGGGCGAAACTCCAATTCTCTGCGCTCCATCAGGCGGCTCATTGTGGCGTCAGAAGTCACACCCCTGCGCTGACTGGGAAACAGGAAGCCATCCCGCGCCAGGGGTTTCGCCTGCTCGATCACGTTCAACGCCTCTTTTGAAAGTGGCACCCTGAAATCCGCCTCATTGCCCTTGAGGGCCTTCATATTTTCTGCCGGTACCGTCCACACGTCGCCGTCGATTTGATCCAATCGGCAAAAGCGAATGGGCTTCGACCTGAGATTTGTCAGAATGAGCAAACGCAATGCCAGGTGCGCAATGGTTCCCTTGTTGAGGGTTTCGTAAAAGGCCGGAACTTCCTGCCATGGCATCGAAGGAATATTCTGGATCACGTGCCGGGTTTTACCCAACAGTTCCCTTGCTTTTTCGGTCGCCTGCATATCCACGTCCAGGCCCATCGCTGCTGCGTATCGCAACGTTATACGAAGCCTGTTCAGCGCCTTTTGCGCTGTGTCTGCCTTTTCGTGCCAGATGGGAGCCAGCGCGTTCTTTACATCGCGCTGGTCGATATCCTCAACCGGGACATTCCCAAGCTTTGGCAGAACGTAGAGCTTTAGGGGCGTGAACCAGCGCCCAGCTTTACCATCGTCCCGCAACTCGGCCTTGCGGGCTTCGAACGCTTCTTGGGCTATCGTGTCCAGTGTGTGATCGGCTTTAGCAGCTTCGCGCTTCTGCTTTTCTCGTACTTTAATCGGGTCCTTTCCCTGTCGGGCAACGGCCCGCCACTTCGCTGCCTTTTCCCGTGCTTCCTTCAAGGAAACTCCAAACTCGCCTTTGCTGTCGAAGCGACCTAACCCCATTTCCCTGCGCCGTCCGTGAACAGTGACGCGCAGAAACCACTGCCCGCCGCCATCAGGTCTCAAGTGCAACCATAGCCCGCCACCATCGGAATATTTGCCAGGAGAAGAATTCTTGATCCGGGTGGTGGTCAGTTTGTTCAATGCTCTCATTTTTCGATCCACCCAAGTGTCCACCTCTATATATAGTATAGGGTGCTACAGGATGAAACGGTTTGAGACACTAAACCGCTCTAAAAAATTGGAATCCTTAAATTTCTGATACAGCATGACACTACATGATATAGTGTTTCAATGCTCCCCAGCAGCACCATGATCCCGGACCTTCAGTACCAGAGCATGCCGTTTGCGCCGTTGGCTAAATCCGCCGGACGTACTAGACAGGGCTGTGCGCTGGATTAGCACCGGATCTGATCCGACATCGTGAGACAGGACAACGCAAATGACCGATCAGCAGAACCGGAAGACGACCCACGACTCGGAGGAGGATCTGCGCAATCGGGACATCAAGATATTCCTGAACGGCCGGATCGTCCCCAGATCCGAGGCCGTCGTTTCGGTATACGATTCGGGCTTCCTGCTGGGTGACGGCATGTGGGAGGGGCTGCGGCTTTATAACGGCAGATGGGCTTTTTTCGACGAGCATATGGACCGGTTGTTCAACAGCTGCAAATCTGTCTCATTGGATATCGGCATGACGCGTGAGGAAATCCTGCAGGCGCTCAACGCCACCGCCGAGGCCAATGGCATGACCTCGGACGCGCATTGCCGGCTGATGATCACGCGCGGGCCCAAGGCGAAACCATTTCAGCATCCGGGCCTGTCGCGGTCGGGACCGACCGTGGTGGCGATCCTCGAACATTCCAAACCCGCCGACAGCCTGCAAAGCAAGGGGATCCGCCTGGCCACCGTCCCGCAGGTGCGCGGCTTGCCGATGAGCCAGGACGCCAAGTATAACAGCCATTCCAAATTGAACTGCGTGATCGCCTGCCTGCAGGCGGAACAGGCCGGTGCCGACGAGGCGCTGATGCTGGACCCGCATGGTTTCGTGAACACCACCAATGCCTGCAACTTCTTCATCGTGCGCCGGGGCGAGGTCTGGACCTCGACCGGCGACTACTGCATGAACGGCGTGACCCGGCAAAAGGTGATCGACCTGTGCCGCGCCAATGACATTCCCGTCCACCAGAAGAACTATTCGCTCTACGAGGTCTATGGCGCCGACGAGGCGTTCCTGACCGGCACGTTCGGTGCCCAGACCCCGGTGGCGGCGGTGGACGGCAAACCCATCGGCACCCATGATGGGGCGGGCCCGGTGACGCGGCGCATCCGCGAGCTCTACAAGGCCCTGGTCAAGGAAAACACCACGGTCTGATCAGCGCCCGGGACCAAGGGGTGATCTGACATTCCGGCAACTACATGCTGAGCGCATTAAAACAGGGACTTTCGCCCATTCCCCATGACATCTATAAGGTCAGGCAAAGCACCGCTTCAATTGCGGGCCTATTGAGCACTTACACCACAGGACGACCCGTAACATGTCAATATTGCACAGAATTCCGGGACTGTTCTCGCAGGACATGGCCATTGACCTGGGAACAGCCAACACGCTTGTTTACGTCAAGGGCCGTGGGGTGATCCTGTCCGAGCCTTCGGTGGTGGCCTATCACGTCAAGGACGGTGTCAAGAAAGTGCTGGCCGTGGGTGAGGATGCCAAGCTGATGCTGGGCCGTACCCCCGGCAGTATCGAGGCGATCCGGCCGATGCGCGAAGGGGTGATTGCCGATTTCGACACCGCCGAGGCAATGATCAAGCATTTCATCCGCAAGGTCCACAAACGCTCGTCCTTTTCCAAGCCCAAGATCATCGTCTGCGTGCCGCATGGCGCCACACCGGTCGAGAAACGCGCCATTCGCCAGTCGGTGCTCAGCGCCGGTGCGCGCCGCGCGGGCCTGATCGCCGAGCCGATCGCCGCGGCCATCGGCGCCGGGATGCCGATCACCGACCCCACCGGCAACATGGTCGTCGATATCGGCGGCGGCACCACCGAGGTGGCCGTGCTTTCGCTGGGTGACATCGTCTATGCGCGTTCGGTCCGGGTCGGCGGTGACCGGATGGACGAGGCCATCATCAACTATCTGCGCCGGCAGCAGAACCTGCTGGTCGGCGAATCCACCGCCGAGCGCGTGAAAACGTCCATCGGCACCGCACGGATGCCCGATGACGGGCGCGGCAGCTCGATGCAGATCCGCGGGCGTGACCTGCTGAACGGCGTCCCCAAGGAAACCGAGATCAGCCAGGCCCAGGTGGCCGAGGCGCTGGCCGAACCGGTCCAGGCGATCTGCGAGGCGGTGATGACCGCGCTTGAGGCGACGCCGCCCGATCTGGCGGCGGATATCGTGGATCGCGGCGTGATGCTGACCGGCGGCGGGGCGCTTCTTGGGGATCTGGATCTGGCACTGCGCGAGCAGACCGGGCTGGCGGTTTCGATCGCCGATGACAGCCTGAACTGCGTGGCGCTTGGCACCGGCAAGGCGCTGGAATTCGAAAAACAATTGCGCCACGCGATTGACTACGACAGCTGAGGCGGCCACCTTTTAAACAAAGGGAGAGCCATTGGCAAAAGACCGAGGACATACCGGGGAATTCACCGGCCCGCTGAAGCGACTGCTTTTCGGGGTGCTCGTGTTGTGCCTGCTGGGTCTCTTTTTGCTGTGGCGCATCGACAGCCCGCGGGTGGAACGGTTTCGCGCTCAGGTGACGGATCGCGTCGTGCCCAGCTTTGACTGGGCGATGGGCCCGGTCACCGGCACGGTCAACATCCTGCGCGATTTTCAGAGTTACACGCGCATCTATCAGCAAAACCAGGAATTGCGGCGCGAGCTGCAGCAGATGAAGGCGTGGAAGGAGGCCGCGTTGCAGCTTGAGCAGGAGAACGCGCGCCTGCTGGATCTGAACAACGTGCAGCTTGACCCGCGGCTGACCTATGTCACCGGTGTCGTTCTGGCCGATAGCGGATCGCCTTTCCGCCAGTCTGTCCTGCTGAATGTCGGCGGTCGCGATGGCATAGTCGATGGCTGGGCGGCGATGGACGGGCTGGGGCTGGTCGGGCGCATTTCGGGCGTGGGCAACAAGACCGCGCGGGTGATCCTGCTGACCGACACGTCCAGCCGGGTGCCGGTGACTGTGCAGCCTTCGGGGCAACACGCGCTGCTGATCGGTGACAACACCGCCGCCCCGGTGATTGATTTCATCGAAGATGCCGATCAGATCCGGCCGGGGGATCGGGTGATGTCCTCGGGCGATGGCGGTGTCTTTCCCGCAGGTCTGCTGGTGGGACAGGTTGCCGAAGACCCTGGCGGCAGGATGCGTGTCCGGCTGGCGGCGGATTACGAGCGGCTGAAATTCCTGCGCGTCCTTCGCGACTATGGCAACGACGGCATCGCCGATCCGGGCAACCTGATCGCGCCCAGGGTCTTGACCGACCCGACCGAGACACCAGAGACCGCAGACGGTGCGGCGGCGGAGGGTGGCAATGGCTAGCACCGGTCAGCCCTGGCTCATGCGTATCGTCTACCTGCTGATCTGCCTGGTGCTGCTCTTCGTGCAGCTCTTGCCGCTGGATACCGTGCCCAAGGTGTGGGCAGCGCCCGAGCTGGTTGTCGTCGTGACCTTCGCCTGGGTGCTCAGGCGGCCCGAATACGCCCCGCCCTTCCTGATCGCGATGATCTTTCTGCTGGCGGATCTGCTGGTGCAACGCCCGCCGGGCCTGTGGGCCGCGCTGGTCCTGCTGGGCAGCGAAACCCTGCGCAACCGCGCCCCGGGGCTGCGCGATCTGACCTTCCCCGTGGAATGGCTGACCGTGACGACAACGCTGATCGTCATGACATTGGGCTATCGGATCATTCTCGGGGTCACCGTTGTCGATCAGGCACCGCTGGGGCTCAGCCTGATCCAGCTGGTGATGACGCTGATCGCCTACCCGGTGGTCGTCCTGATCACCCAGACGGTCTTTGGCGTGCGCAAGATCTCCCCCGGCGACGTCGAGGCGGGGAGGCAACGCATATGAGACGGCCCACGAAGGATACCGCCGACAGCCTGCGCGTCATCACAAGGCGCGGATTGATCCTGGGCGGCGCCCAGGCCGGGTTCATGGGGTTGCTGGCGCTGAGAATGCGCTACATGCAGGTCGAACAGGCCGACCAGTTCCGCCTGCTGGCGGAAGAGAACCGTATCAATATCCGGCTGATCCCCCCGGCGCGGGGCCGCATCTTTGACCGTACCGGCGCCATCGTCGCCGAAAACGCCCCCAGTTACCGCATTACCATGGTGCGCGAGGACGCGGGTGACGTTGAGGATGTGATTGCCCGCCTGTCGCGATTGGTCGAGCTGGACGAGGATCTGCTGAAGCGCGCCCGGCGCGAGCTGAAAGAGCTGCGCGGCGACACCCAGGTCACCGTTGCCGACCGGGTCAGCTGGGATGAAATCAGCCGTGTCGCGGTAAACGCCCCGGCCCTGCCCGGCGTCACGCCCGAGGTCGGGCTTTCGCGGCACTATCCCGGCGGCGGCGATTACGGCCATATCGTCGGCTATGTCGGCGCGGTCAGCGACCGCGACCTGGAAAAGATCGACGCGCCCGACGCGCTGTTGCTGATCCCGCGCTTCCAGATCGGCAAGATCGGCCTTGAGGTCAAGATGGAGGAGACCCTGCGCGGCACCGCCGGCACCAAGCGGGTCGAGGTCAACGCCGCGGGCCGCGTCATGCGCGAGCTGGACCGCAAGGAAGGCGAAGCCGGGAAAGACATCCAGATCACCATCGACAACAAGCTTCAGGCTTATGTCAACGATCGTCTGGACGGCGAAAGCGCCGCGGTGGTCGTGATGGATTGTCAGACCGGTGATTTGCTGGCCTGCGCGTCGGCCCCGAACTACGACCCCAACCTGTTCGTGCGCGGCATCTCGAGCGCGGATTACAAGGCGCTTCTGGAAAACAAGTATCGCCCGCTGCCCAACAAGGCGGTGCAGGGTGTGTACCCGCCCGGATCGACCTTCAAGATGGTGACGGCGCTGGCGGCGCTTGAGGGCGGTTTCGCCAACCCGGGCGAGACGGTCTATTGCCCCGGCCACCTGCGGGTCGGCGGCCGGCGGTTCCATTGCTGGAAACGCGCGGGCCACGGCAATGTCGATCTGCACCGGTCCCTGCGGGAAAGCTGCGATGTCTACTATTACGAGATGGCCCAGCGGGCGGGGGTCGAGCGGATCAGTGCAATGGCGCGCAAGCTGGGCCTGGGTGTGGTCCATGACCTGCCGATGACCAGCGTGTCCGAAGGGCTGGCACCCACCAAGCAGTGGAAGATCGAAAGCAAGGGCAGCGAATGGCTGCTGGGGGACACGGTCAACATCGCCATCGGCCAGGGATACGTGCTGGCCTCGCCCTTGCAGCTGGCGGTCATGACCGCCCGTCTGGCCACCGGAAAATCGGTCAAGCCGCGCCTGATCAAATCGGTGAACGGCGTCGAGGAACCGGTTGAACCGGCGGAATCGCTTGGCATCAACGAAAACCTGCTGCGGCTGGTGCGCAAGGCCATGTACGCGGTGTCGAACAGCAACCGCGGCACCGCCTATCGCAGCCGCATCATCGAGGACGCCTTCAAGATGGCCGGCAAGACCGGCACCAGCCAGGTCCGCAATATCACCAAGGCCGAACGCGCCCGCGGCGTCACCCGCAACCAAGACCTGCCCTGGGAACGGCGCGACCATGCGCTCTATGTCAATTTCGCGCCCTACGACAACCCCAGGATCGCGGTGGCCGTGGTGGTCGAACATGGCGGCGGCGGGTCGACGGCGGCCGCGCCCATTGCCCGCGACGTGACCCTGCAGACACTCTATGGCGGCGAGCCGCCCCTGACCGCCTATCCCGAACGCGACCGCGCCCGGATCAAGGCGCAGCAGGAAAAACTGCGCAAGGCGCGGCCCGAAAGCAGCACGGAAAAGAGCGACCGCGCATGAGTTATCTTGAATATACCGTCAAGACGACACCCAGTGGGTTTCGCAAGGTGCTCTATCTCAACTGGCCCTTGATAATCTTGCTGATCGCCGTCGCCTCCGCCGGGTTCCTGATGCTCTATTCCGTGGCGGGCGGGTCCTTTTCCCCTTGGGCGGCACCGCAGATGAAACGCTTTGCCCTCGGGATCGCTCTGATGATCTTTGTCGCGATGGTGCCGATCTGGTTCTGGCGCAACATGTCGGTGGTGGCCTATATCGTCTCGCTCCTGTTGCTGGTCGCGGTCGAGCTTGTGGGCATCGAAGGCAAGGGCGCGCAACGCTGGATCAACCTGGGGTTCATGCGCCTGCAACCCTCTGAACTGATGAAGATCGCGCTGGTGATGATCCTGGCCGCTTATTACGACTGGCTGCCGCTGAAAAAGACCTCGCGGTTCATCTGGGTGGTGATCCCGGTCATCCTGATCCTGATCCCCGTGGCGCTGGTGCTGAAACAACCCGATCTCGGCACCTCCATCCTGCTTATCACCGCGGGTGCGCTGGTGATGTTCCTGGCCGGTGTCCACTGGGGGTATTTCGCCGTCGTCACCGCGGCGGTCGTGGGGCTGGTTACCGCCGTCTTCCAAAGCCGGGGCACCTCGTGGCAACTGCTCAAGGATTACCAGTTCCGGCGGATCGACACCTTCCTTGACCCGGCCAGCGATCCGCTGGGCGCGGGCTATCACATCACCCAGTCCAAGATTTCGCTGGGGTCGGGCGGCTGGACCGGGCGCGGTTTCATGCAGGGCACGCAATCGCGGCTGAACTTCCTGCCCGAAAAGCACACCGATTTCATCTTTACGACCCTGGCCGAGGAGTTCGGCTTTGTCGGCGCCTTTTCCTTGCTGTCGCTCTATGCGCTGATCGTGTTCTTCTGCATCATCGCGGCCCTGTCGAACCGGGACAGGTATTCGTCGCTGCTGACGCTCGGGATCGCCGCAACCTTCTTCCTGTTCTTCGCGGTCAACATGTCGATGGTCATGGGGCTGGCGCCGGTTGTCGGCGTGCCCCTGCCGCTGGTCAGCTACGGCGGGTCGGCGATGCTGATCCTGCTTCTGGGCTTTGGCCTGATCCAGAGCGCCCATATTCACAAACCAAGGTGACCTGCATGCCGGTCAACGTGCTCTTTGCCGCCCTTCCCGAGCGGTGGAAAACCTACGAAGCGCCCCTGAAATCCGCGCTGACCGCCGCCGGTGTCGAGGCCGATCTGCGCATGGAGTTTCCGCCCGAGAAGGTCGATTACATCGTCTATGCCCCCAATAGCGAGGTGCAGGATTTCTCCCCCTTCACCCGCGCCAGGGCGGTGCTGAACCTCTGGGCCGGGGTCGAGGATGTGGTGGGCAATGAAACGCTCCGGATTCCGCTGGCGCGGATGGTCGACCACGGGCTGACCCAGGGGATGGTGGAATGGGTGACGGGCCACGTGCTGCGCCATCACCTGAATACCGATCTGCATGTGCATGGTCAGGACGGGGAATGGCGCCGATACGTGCCGCCGCTGGCCGGGGACCGCGGCGTGACGATCCTGGGGCTGGGCGCCCTGGGCACGGCCTGCGGCCAGGCGCTGGTGCGGCTGGGCTTCAAGGTTGCCGGCTGGAGCCGATCCCCCAAGAACGTGCCCGGGATAACCTGCCTGTCCGGCGAGGAGGGCCTGCGCGAGGCTCTGAGCAGCGCCGAGATCCTCGTGCTCCTGCTGCCGTTCACCCCGCAGACCGGGAACATCCTGAATGCCGCGACAATGGCGCAGATGCCCAAGGGGGCGGTCGTCATCAATCCCGGACGCGGACAGCTGATCGACGATGACGCCCTGCTGGCGGCACTGGACAACGGCCGGATCGGCCATGCCACGCTGGATGTCTTCCGGGTAGAACCCCTGCCCGCGGATCACCCTTACTGGGCCCATCCCCGCGTCACCGTAACACCGCATATCGCCTCGGAAACGCGGCCCGAAACCGCCGCGCAGGTGATTGCCGAGAATATCCGGCGGGGCGAGGCAGGCGCGCCGTTCCTGTATCTGGTGGATCGCGAGCGAGGTTATTGATTACCTGAGAAGCGGCGGTTTTGCCGGGTCCGATCCGGGTGCCTGACGCTGCCGCAACTCTGTCTGAGGCAGGTCGAAACGCAGGCCGACCCTGGCAAGGCTGGCCGCCGCGGTGTCGGTGCCATCGAAGAACCCCACGTCAATCGTGCCGGCCTCCAGCCCCGAAAATCCAAGCGCCTGTGATACGCTCTGCGCCAGTGCGCCTTGCGCATCGGCCCGCGCGCCCACGAAACCCAGCAGATGGCCGGCGCTACCGTTCTCATAGACGGCCCCGACAAGATAGGCGCTCTCGGCCAGGCCCGTGGCGGCGGCAAGACGGGTATCAAGCGCGGTCAGGAAGGTTTCGGGCAATCCGGTTGGCGGTGTGAAATGCTCGATTCGCGCGGTCACCTCGTCCGGGATCGTGTCCATCGCCGCCAGCCAGGCGACCGCTTCCGGCGGCAGCAGGAGGGACGAGGGCGCGACATCAAGGTTCAGGCCAAGGCCCAGCCGCTGCGGCGCCAGCATCTGACAGATCGCCCGGCCGGACAGCGCCGCATAGGGCGCAATTCTGCCGGTGAACTGCGCCAGCCGATCCTCGCGATCAAAGACCAGGACAAATGCCCCATCAGACAGTTCGAAGGTTTCCGGTGAGATCCGATCGCCAGCCGCGTCGGATTTCAAGAGCAGGAACAGCTCGGACCCGGCCAGCTTTTCATAAAACCGCAACCGCGCGGCATCATCGGTCTCATCGGCCTGCATGGCGGCATGGGTCGTGTCCAGAATCGTCTCAGTCATTCATGACCTTTTGGACTTGCGCGCGAAGTTTCGGCAAGAGCTCTGCCTCGAACCACGGGTTTTTCTTCAGCCAGCCAGTATTGCGCCAGGACGGGTGAGGCAAGGGAAAGATACGCGGCGCGTGTGTTTGCCATTCCTTCACGGTATCGGTGACGCCGGTTTTCACGCCCATATGGTATTTATGGGCATACCCGCCCACCAGCACGGTCAGCGCAACCTTGTCCAGCGTTGCCATGACCTTTTCATGCCAGGTCTTGCCACAGATCCCGGGCGGCGGCAGGTCCGAACCCTTGGCGTCATAGCCCGGGAAACAGAAGGCCATCGGCACGACCGCGACGCGCGCGCGGTCATAGAAATCATCCGGTGTCAGGCCAAGCCAGTCGCGCAGGCGATCACCGGACGGATCATCAAACGGTTTGCCGGATTTATGCACCCGCATCCCCGGCGCCTGCCCTGCGATCAGCAATCGCGCCGAAGGCCTGAACCAGACCACCGGGCGGGGCGCATGCGCCGTATGGGTCGCGGCAAAGCGGTCGGCACAAAGGCGGCAGTTGGAAATGTCGAGGGCCAGGTCGGTCATTGCTTTCTGTCTGTCTGGCACGGTTTCTACATAGGTTTCGCAGGTTTTGCACGCCGGCCGCTCACGCCATGCGAGATGGTGAATGGCGAGCCAGATAATTTGAACGATTGGCTGGGTTGGGTGCAGCCCGTCCATTATTTCGACAGTTATAGAAATAATGCTTGCAGGAGAAATTTAATTTCTATAATTCTAGAAACATGAAACAGACAGCGATTCCCGATCTTGACCTCGCCCTTGCGGCCTCGACCTTTGCTGCGCTTGGCAGCGAACAGCGGCTGGCGGTCCTGCGCAGCCTGGTGCGCGCCGGCCCGGATGGGCTGAGCATCGGCGCGTTGGGGGCGCGGACCGGCATCACCGGATCCACCCTGACCCATCACGTGAAAATCCTGACTCAGGCCGGGCTGGTCAAGCAGGAAAGGCGCGGGCGCAGCATCATCTGCGCGGCGGTCGCCTATGACGAACTAAAGACAATCTCTGAATTCCTGTTGCGCGAATGTTGCGCGGACAGTGATCACCCGCATGAAGGACATGGCCATGACTGACACGACACTGACGCCGCGCGCCCCTAAATGGCGGATCGACAAGGCCTGGGCGGCGCTGGTCGTGATACTGGCCCTCGTCGCGGTGCTGGACCGGGCGCAATTCTGGCCGACGGTGGTCTTTGCCAGCGGGGCGCTTTGGCACACCGCCCCGTTCATCGCCTTTGCGGTGCTGGCGGTGGCCTACATGAAGGCCAGCGGCGCCGAAACGCTGCTGGCGCGCGCATTCGAGGGGCGACAGGCGCGGATGATCGTGCTGGCGGCGCTGCTTGGCGGGCTTTCGCCCTTCTGTTCTTGCGAGGTGATTCCATTCATCGCCGCGATGCTGGCGCTTGGGGCGCCACTGGGGGCGGTGATGGCGTTCTGGCTGGCCTCGCCGCTGATGGACCCGGCAATGTTTCTGATCACCTCGGGCACGCTGGGCTGGGAATTTGCCATCGCCAAGACGGCCGCCGCCGTCAGCATCGGCCTGATGGGCGGGTTCGCCACGATGATGGCTTCGAATTCGCGGGTGTTTGCCGACCCGCTGCGGCAGAAATCGCAGGGCTGCGGCGGTTGTTGCAGCAGCGACAAGCCGTTCGAGGGCAAACCCGTGTGGACATTCTGGTCCGAGGGCGCACGGCGCGAGACCTTCCGCAAGACCACGCTCGACAATGCGCTGTTCCTGCTGAAATGGCTGGCCCTGGCCTATGTGATCGAGGCGCTGATGCTGCAATATATCCCGGCTGAACTGGTTGCCAGGGTGCTGGGGGGTGAGGGCCTCTGGCCGATAATTCTGGGGGCCGTCGTGGGCGCGCCCGCCTACCTCAACGGTTATGCCGCGGTGCCGCTGGTCGATGCGCTGCTGGCGCAGGGCATGACGCAGGGCGCGGCAATGAGCTTTGTGATTGCCGGCGGCATCAGCTGCATCCCCGCCGCCATCGCCGTCTGGGCGCTGGTAAAACCGCGTGTCTTTGCCGCCTATATCGGCTATGCGATGCTGGGCGCGGTACTGGCTGGCATGGCCTGGCAGGTCGTCGCCTGACAGGCCCCGGCATCCGGCAGGCAACCGGCTGCGGCTGACCCGCCCGCCGGTTGCCGCCCTGAATGAAATATCCTACTCCTGACACAAACCAGTCCGGGACAGGGTGGGGCACATGTATCGCGTCTGGCACTTCGTTGCCGAATATTCTCTTCTGCTGATTTTCGGCGCGGTCATTGCCCTTGTCTGGGCCAATATCGACATACACAGCTACCATGCCTTCACCGAGTTCGTGATCTGGGATCACGCGCCGATCGGGCATCTGCATGACGGGCACCGCACCCTGACGCTGCATTATCTGGTCAATGACGTTCTGATGGCGCTGTTCTTTGCCATCGCCGCCAAGGAAGTGTGGGAGGCGGTGATCCTGAAGAACGGCAGCCTGCGCGGCAAGAAGGCCGCGACCCCCCTGTTCGCGACCGCGGGCGGCATGTTCGGCCCGATCGCCGTCTACCTGGGGCTGGCGGCGATGCTGGGCTCGGACACCTATTCGGCTGTCGCCAACGGCTGGGCCATTCCCACGGCCACCGACATCGCCTTCAGCTACCTGGTGGGGCGGGTTGTCTTTGGCGCCGGCCATCCGGCGGTGCGGTTCCTGCTGCTTCTGGCCATCGCCGATGACGCGGCCGGGCTGATCATCCTGGCGGTATTTTACCCGTCTTCCGAGCTGGCGCCCGCATGGCTGTTATTCTCGTTTGCCGCGGCGGCGCTGGTCTATCTGCTGTTCAACTGGCTGCCGCGCCTGCTGGACCGGGGCAAGCAGGACCGGCCGAATTCAACCCGTATCCGCAAGAGCCTGGGTGGCCTGCCCTACGTGATCGCCGGATGCGCCAGCTGGTACGGCTTCATGCGATCGGGCCTGCACCCGGCGCTTGGCCTGTTGCCGATCGTGCCCGCCATCCCCCATGCCGATCGTGCCTTCGGCATCTTCAGCGAGGTCGAGAAATACCTTCATGATCTGCTGAACGTGCTGGAACATGCGTTGAAACATCCCGTCGAAATCGTGCTGTTTCTCTTTGGCCTGATGAATGCCGGGGTCGCGTTTTCGGCCATCGGCGACGCCACCTGGCTGGTGCTGGCGGGCCTGATCATCGGCAAGCCGGTCGGCATCCTTCTGTTCGGGTGGCTGGCGGCGGGGCCGATGGGGCTGGGCATCCCCCAGGGGATGCGGGTTGTTGACCTGGTCGTGATCGGCTTTGTCGCCGCCATCGGGTTTACCGTCTCGCTTTTCGTTGCCTCAGTCGCCTTCGACCCCGGACCGGTCCAGGATGCGGCCAAGATGGGGGCGCTTTTCAGCTTCGCGGCGGCGGCTCTGGCGATCCTTGCCGGCAGGTTGACGAAGATAGAAAGATGGGACGACTGACAAGCCAGCGCCCGGACCACCGGCCCGGGCGCCCGACATTCCGGCCTATTCGGGGTGGGCGCCCCGGCTCCGCAGGTAGTAGATGAACCCGCCCAGGACCGCACCGATGATCCACGCATAACCGGCAAGCTGGCTCAGGACCGGCACCCAGACCGTCGCCACCGAGAAGACCGCGGCGACGCCGAACGCCACCAGCGCATGGTCATTCCAGCCATTACCGTAATGATAGGTGCCACCCTGCATGTCATACAGGTCGTCACGTTTGAGCGATTGTTTCCGCAGCAGGTAATAATCGACAATCATGATACCGTAGAGCGGGGCAAGCGTTGCGCCAAGCGTGTTGACGAAACCACCGATACCGACCTGGCTGATGAAGCTGGTCCAGAGACCGCCGATGACCAGCGCGAAACCCGACGTGATCAGGCCCGCCTTGCGAAAGCTGATCCTGGACGGCGCCAGGTTGGCAATGCCGTTCACGGCGGGGATGAAATTTGCCACCAGGTTGATGCCCACGGTCGCCGCGAAGAAGGTGATCGCCGCGATGACCCCCAAAATGACACTGTCTGTGCGGCCCACGATCTCGGTCGGGTTGATGATTTCTTCGCCATAGACCACCGCCGCGCCGGCCGTGGTCAAAAGCGCCAGCGCCGAGAACAGGATCATGTTGAAGGGCAGCCCGGCCAGATTGCCGCGGATCATCGCCTTTTTGTCCTTCGCATATCTGGAAAAGTCGCTGAAGTTGATCATCACGGCGGCGAAATACGCCACCATCGTGCCGACGATGGCGATGAACCCCGCGATTTCCGTGCGCATCGTCCCCTCGGGGTTGGCAAAGATCGTTTGCGCCTGTGACAGCAACTGGCCGTCGGATTTGATCCACAGCACGACCACCAGCCCGATCATCACCGCATAGACGAAGGGGCCGGCGATGTTCAGAAAGGTCTCGACCCATTCCATACCATGCCAGAAAATCCAGATGTGGAACGCCCAGACGATCACGAAGGAAAGCCAGTCAATGCCGGTCAGACCGAGGATTTCGGCACCACCTGTGATCCCCGTGACCGACCGGATCAGCAGTGCCAGTGCGGTCGATGCGAAATAGACCTGCACCCCGTACCAGAACACTGCAACCGTGGCTCTCAGCACCGCCGGCAGTTTCGCCCCCGCGGTGCCCATGCTGGCCCGTGCAAGCACCGGGTAGGGGATGCCGTAGCGTTCCCCCGCCGCGCCGGAAAGGTTCACCAGAAACATCACCAGCAAACCGGCGGCGATCAGCGCGGCAAAGGCGGTCCAGCCGCTGACCCCGTAGGAGATGAACAATGACGCCACCAGCGAATAGCCGAATAGCGACTGGATATCATTGGCCCAGACGTTGAAGATCGCGAACCATCCCCAGGATTTCTCTTCGGCAGATACCGGGTTCAGCGTGTCATCGCCCCCGTGTGTTCCGTCCATTTCAGCGGTCATGCTTTGCATGTTTCCTCTCCTATCTCGACAGGTCGCAATCCGCGGCACCCGTCATCCCCTCTTGTTTTCGGCAGGCAACTTGCCTGGTATTGCATCTAACATTTTAGTTGTTATCTTAGATTGTGGATATATAGAGAATCCGATATGACCTTCTTGAAATACAAGAAAATCGCAGCCAATCCCGAAGATGCAGGAACCGATGACTGATCGTGCCGGCGGCGCCGGCAGGGTGCCCAGTGATCATTCCAGCCTGCTGATCGAACAGGCGCACAAAGCCTTGCTTGAGCGGTTGCGCGACGGGCGCCTGACTAGCGGCGGCTTCTTGTCGATGCCGATGCTGGTGAAACAGCTGGAGTTGCCGATTGCCGCGGTGCGCGATGCGGTGAAAAGGTGCGAGGCATGCGGATTGCTGACGGTGCTTCCCAAGCGTGGCGTCGCCGTCATGGATGCAGGCCCCGAGATGACGCGCGAATGTCTGGAATTGCGCGCCATGTTCGACTGCGAAGGCGCCCGGCGCCTGATCACACAGGGCGGCTCGATCCCTCTTGACCAACTGCGATCGGCACACGAGAGCCTTCGGGATGCCGCGCGGGACCGGCTGACCCCGGAGATGCCCAAGCGCGCGATCGAGGTCGATTTGTCATTGCACGATGCGCTGGCGGCGGGGATCGGCGGGGGACTTGCCGGAAGGCTCTATGCCGAGAATCGTGACCGGATCGCGGTGATACAGAATACCCGCCCTTTCCTGCCCGACCGCATCGTGCCCGCAATGGACGAACACCTGGCGATCATCGCCGCGATAGAGGCACGCGATACCGGGGCCGCCACCGCCGCGATACGCGAACATCTGTCGGGTACGCTCCGGTGGTGGGGGATCGGTGTCTGAGGCCAGGCGCCGGTTGTTTTGGCCGACAAGAACAGGCCCCGACCGCAACACAGTTACCAGTTGAGCACCAATCCGGCCAACAACCGGATGCCTTCCTGCGTGCGATGCAAGCGGGAGGAAACCGCGATTTCCGCCGTTTTATTGCATCAGGCGCCATAAAATTCCCCTGTTTTATTGGCCTGACAACGATAAATCCGACATAATGCCGCAAAACTTGGCTAAACAAGCCTTAACACTGCCCCGCTACAAGAGGGCAGGTCGATGCAGTACCGGAGCCCTTGGATGCTCGAGTTCGAGAATGTCAGCAAGTCCTTCTGGACAGGCACCCAGCGCAAGGTGATCCTTGAAAAGGTCAGTTTCCGCGTGGAGCTTGGCCGGTCGCTTGGCATTCTGGCCCCGAACGGCACCGGCAAGACGACGCTGGTCAACATGATGGCGGGCCTCGAGAAACCGGACGAGGGCGAGATTCGCCGACAATGCCGCATCAGCTTTCCTCTGGGTTTCATGGGGGGCGTGATCAACAAGATCTCAGCGATGGAAAACAGCCGCTACATCGCGCGGCTTTACGGGCTGGACCCGGATTATATCGAGGCCTTCTGCCGCTGGATGTGCAACCTGGGCGAATATTTCGATCAGCCCCTGGGCACTTATTCCTCGGGGATGAAGGCGCGGTTCACCTTTTCGCTGATGCTGGCGCTGGATTTCGACATGTACCTGATCGACGAGGGCATGCCCAGCTCGACCGATGTCGAGTTCAACCGGAAAGCCGGTGAGATATTGCGCGAACGCCTGCGCACGACGACGGTAATCATCGTGTCGCATCAGCCCGGCACGCTTGAAAAATTCGCCCGCGAGGCCGCCGTTCTGATGGGCGGCAAACTGCACATGTTCGATACCTTGGAAGAGGCAAAACGGCTATATGACTACGAAACCCAAGGCTAGAAAATTCCGCATCCGGCGTAACACGCCGTCCGCGACCCCCTCCGAGGCCGCGCCGCCGGACCGCGCCGACCAGACCGCGAACCCGACACCCGAGGCGGCGTCGCCGGGGCAGTCGGGGCAGGTCAGCTCGGCCCGTGAAATGGCGGCCTCGCAGGATATCGACGAGATCCGCAAGGAGGGGTTGACCGGCCGTCAATTGCGCATGGCCCGCCGGATGGCGCAGAAACACGGGCTGGCCCCGGTATCGGATTTCGACGCGGTCCGCCTGCTGCGGAAAAAGGGCATCGACCCGTTCCAGCGTATCAATATCCTCGAAGTCGTCACCGGCGGGACCACCCAGACCGAAGCGCAGGATGACACCGGCCAGGAACGCGTGCAGTTGCCGCAGACGATCCCGGCGGACCGGCAGACCCTGCCGTCAACCGACCTGAGCCCATCGGAGCAACGCGCCGCCGAGATCATGGACATCCAGCGTGACATCGCCAGGCGGCGGCAGCGCAAGCTGCTGTTGTTGCTGTCACGGCTGACGGCCTTCATCTTTCTGCCGACGCTGATCGCGGGCTACTATTACTACGCCGTGGCCACGCCGATGTATGCCACCAAATCCGAGTTTCTGATCCTGACCGCCGATGGCGGAAGCGGCGGCGGCGGTGGCGGCCTCGGGGGGCTCTTGCCCAGCCAGTTCGCCACCGGGCAGGATTCGATCGCCACGCAATCCTATCTGCAATCCAAGGATGCGATGCTGCGGCTGGACACCGATCTGGGGTTCCGCGCGCATTTCAGCCAGCCGCATATCGACCCGATCCAGCGGCTTGACCCGGATGCCAGCAACGAGGCGGCCTACAAGCTTTACAAGAAATACGTGAAGCTGGGTTATGACCCTACCGAGGGCGTGATCCGGATGGAACTGTCCACCGCCGACCCGGAAGTCAGCGCGCTGTTTTCCCAGCGGCTGATCGAATATGCCGAAGAGCGCGTGGATGAACTGAGCCGGGAAAAACGCCTGGATGCAGTAAAGACCGCCGAGCAGGGACTGGAAGAGGCCAAGGCAGAACGCCGCGCCGCCCAGCAACGCATGGTGCGGTTGCAGGAAGGCACGATCCTGGACCCCGAGGGAGAGATTGCCGGTATCCGGCAGCTTGTCAGCACGGTCGAGCTGCAATTGCAGGAAAAGCAGCTGGCGCTGGATATCCAGTTGAACAACACCCGCCCGAACAAGGCCAAGGTCGATGCCCTGACCAGCGAGATCGAGGTGCTGCGCACCGAGTTGAACAAGCAAAAGGCACGGCTGAACCAGGCGACCGAGGGCGCCAGCTCGCTGGCCTCGCAAACGGCCGAGATCCAGATGGCGCAGGCCGATCTGGCCACCGCCGATCTGGTGTTGCAGGCAGCGCTCGAAAGCAAGCGGCTGAGCGAGATCGAGGCCAACAAGCAGGTGCGCTACCTCACGGTCAGCGTGCGCCCCGTCGCCTCGCAGGATCCCTCCTATCCGCGGGCGTTCGAGAACACGATCCTTGCCTTCCTGATCTTTGCCGGTATTTACCTGATGATATCGCTGACCGCGTCGATCCTGAAAGAGCAGGTTTCGTCATAGCGGCGGCCGAACAGAGCAAGGATGGCGCCGCCCATGAAACAGGTAAAGATCGCCGGGCTGAGTGTGGGCAATGACCAGCCGCTGACCATCATCGCCGGCCCCTGCCAGCTGGAAAGCGCGGATCACGCCCAGATGATCGCCGGCACGATGAAAGAGGCCTGCGACAAGGTCGGTGCGCAATTCATCTTCAAGGGGTCGTTCGACAAGGCCAACCGCACCTCGCTTTCGGGCAAGCGCGGCCTTGGTATCGACGAGGGCCTGAACGTCATGCAATCGGTCAAGGGCTCGCTGGACGTGCCGGTGCTGACGGATGTGCACCTGCCCGATCAATGCGCGCCGGTGGCCGAGGTCTGTGATGTGCTGCAGATCCCCGCCTTTCTCTGCCGCCAGACCGATCTGCTGCTGGCCGCCGGGGAAACCGGGGCGGCGATCAACGTAAAAAAGGGGCAATTCCTGGCCCCATGGGAAATGCCAAATATCGTCACCAAACTGGAAAGCACCGGCAATACCCGCCTGCTGCTGACCGAGCGCGGCACCTCGTTTGGCTACAACACGCTGGTCGCGGACATGCGGTCCCTGCCGCAGATGGCAGCGACGGGTTATCCCGTGGTGATGGATGCCACCCATTCGGTACAGCAGCCCGGTGGCAAGGGCGGGTCCACTGGCGGGCAGCGTGAATTCGCCCCGGTGATGGCACGGGCGGCGGTCAGCCTTGGCGTGGCGGCGGTGTTCATCGAAACCCACGAGGATCCCGACAATGCGCCCTCGGACGGGCCGAACATGATCCATTTGTCCGACATGCCCCATCTTGTTGACACATTGATGCGCTTTGACGCGCTGGCGAAAGCCAATCCGGTTTCGATCTGAAGAAAGAGTAACACCCGTGAACAAGCCCCTGCCCGCCGTCACCCCCAACACCTGGGAATTCCTGCGCGATGCGATGATCACCCCTACCGGGTTCCGCGAATATGACGCGCGGTGGAAATACCCGGACGAGATCAACCTGCCCGGCATCACGGCGCTTGGCCTGGGGCTGGGCACACAAATGCAGGCGCGCGGGATCGAACCGGTGATTGCCGTCGGCAACGACTATCGCGACTATTCGCTTTCCATCAAGAACGCCCTGATCCTGGGGCTGATGCGCGCGGGCATCACAGTCAAGGATATCGGCCCCTGCCTCAGCCCGATGGCCTATTTCAGCCAGTTCCACCTGGATGTGCCGGCCGTCGCCATGGTCACCGCCAGCCACAACCCGAACGGCTGGACCGGGGTGAAGATGGGCTTTGACCGTCCGCTGACCCACGGGCCGGACGAGATGGCGGAACTGCGCGACATCGTGCTGGAGGGCCGGGGCAAGGACCGCCCGGGCGGTTTCTACGAATTCGTCGACGGCGTGCGCGAGGCCTATCTGGACGACCTGGTGGGCGATTTCAGGATGACGCGGAAGCTGAAGGTCGTCTGCGCCACCGGCAACGGCACCGCCTGCGCCTTTGCACCGGAACTGTTCGAACGGCTTGGGGTCGAGGTCGTGCCTTCGCACAATACGCTCGATTACACGTTTCCCAATTACAACCCCAACCCTGAAGCCATGGAAATGCTGCATGACATGGCCGCCAGCGTTAAGGCCAGCGGCGCGGATTTCGCGCTTGGCTTCGACGGTGACGGCGACCGTTGCGGCGTGGTGGATGATGAGGGCGAGGAGATCTTTGCCGACAAGGTGGGCGTGATCATGGCGCGCGACCTCAGCAAACTGCATCCGAACAGCACGTTCGTCGCCGACGTGAAATCAACCGGACTTTTTGCCAGCGACCCCGAGTTGCAGGCCAACGGCGTCACCGCCGATTACTGGAAGACCGGCCACAGCCACATGAAACGCCGGGTCAAGGAAATCGGCGCGCTGGCCGGGTTCGAGAAATCCGGCCACTACTTCCTGGCCGAGCCGGTGGGCCGCGGCTATGACTGCGGAATGCGCGTGGCGGTCGAGATCTGCAAGCTGATGGACCGCAATCCGGCAATGTCGATGTCGGACCTGCGCAAGGCGCTGCCGGTCACCTGGTCCACTCCGACCATGTCGCCCTATTGCGCGGATACCGAAAAATACGACGTTCTGGACCGGCTGGTCGGGAAACTGGTCGCCAAGCAAGAGGCGGGCGAACAGGTTGCCGGGCGCGCGATAAAAGAGGTCGTGACGGTCAACGGCGCGCGGGTGATCCTTGACAATGGCAGCTGGGGCCTGGTGCGGGCATCATCGAACACGCCGAACCTCGTGGTGGTCTGCGAAAGCAGCGAAAGCGAGGCCGAGATGCGCGCGATCTTTGCCGATATCGACGCGGTGATCCGCACCGAGCCGTCCGTGGGTGACTACGACCAGACGATCTGAGGACGCGGGTAATTCGCCGCGCCAAACCGGCGGGTTTCCACCGGTCAGGGCAGACGGCTTCACGATTGCGCGAGCGCCCTCAACGAGGCCGGCATCCGTGGCATAACATGCTGGTGCGGAAAGTTCATGCTTTCAGGCATTTGTGCCCCAGTCGGGGGCACTGCAATGCCCGCGCGCCGACAACCGGAATTTCTTGAGGGATCTTACATGAAACATTCTCTGAAACTGTTCTCTTCCACCACGCTGGCGGCACTCTTCCTGGCCGCGACACCGGCGCTTGCAACCACCTACAAGACCGACCAGGGGCATACCGAGGTGCGGTTTAGCTGGAGCCATGCCGGCGTCTCGGTGCAGTCCGCGGAATTTACCGTCGCGACGGGCACGCTTGAACTGGACCCGGAAAACCCGGCGGGCGCGTCCCTGACGGCCACTGTGCAGGCGGATAGCCTTGCCACCGGTTTCGGGCCACTGGACGACCATGTGAAAAGCGCCGATTTCCTGGAGGTCGAGACCTATCCGGAAATCACCTTTGTCAGCACCGGGGTCGAGGTGACCGGCGAGAACACCGCCAATGTCACCGGCGACCTGACGATTCACGGCACGACGTTGCCGGTGACGCTTGATGCAACCATGACGCATATTGGCGAACACCCGCTTGGCGGCGCGATCGACTATTACAAGGGCGACTGGGTGGCCTTTTCGGCAACGACCGAGATCGACCACCAGGCCTTTGGCGTGGGGGGGTTTTCGACCGGTCCGATTACCATCGACATCGTGACCGAAATGAAGGCCGCTGAATAGGTATTTCCATGGTGGGCCGGGCGCTGCCAGGTGGCGCCCCGGCCAACCGTATCTCAGCGGCAAATCATGCGATGAACCGGTAGCTTATGATCCGGGCGCCGCGCGCGCGTTTCAGTCTGCCGCCCCGCCAAATCCGGTACCGGAATCGGCCGGGCGCAAACGGACCAAGCGCGAATCCAGCACCGCGGCCTGCCGATGCGTCACCGCCTCGCGATAGACCGGATCGCGGATCATTTCGACAAAGGCGGCAACGGACGGGTATTGAGCGATGAAACATTCATCCCAGGCCTCCTCCGCAGGACCGATCAGCATTTGTTCGAACCGCCCGCGCCAGACGATCCGCCCGCCCAGCCGGGAAAACACCGGGTAGCTGTCGCGCCCGTATGCGGCATAGGCCTCTGCCCCGGTTGCCTTGCGTCCATCGGGATAGGCCGCCCGTTCGCGAAACTTCACCAGGTTCAGCATGTGGATCGGGCCAGGTCCGTCATTTTCGCGGAAAACGGCAAAGCTTTCCTTGGTGGGATCGATGTAACCGGTCAAGCCGCCAGCCCTCGGCCTTTCAACAGCGCCTCGACGCCGGGCAGGCGGCCGCGAAAGGCCAGGTACAATTCTTCGGCCTCGCGCGATCCACCGGTCGAAAGGATATTTTTCTCCAGCGCCCTGGCCTGACCTGCGTCAAACGCATCGCCGGCCTCTTCAAAGGCGGCAAAGGCATCGGCATCCATCACCTCGGACCACATGTAGCTGTAATAGCCCGAGCTATAACCATCGCCCGAGAACACATGCGCGAATTGCGGCGTGGCGTGGCGCATGGTGATCGCCGAGGGCATCCCGATCTCGCTTAGAACCTCGGCCTGCATGGCCATCGGGTCGACGGGTGGGTCGCCTGCGTGAAAGGCCAGATCGACCAGCGCCGAGGCGACATATTCCACCGTCTGGAAACCCATGTCGAAATTCGCCGCGCCCAACACCTTTTCCAGCATCTCCTGCGGCATCGCCTCGCCGGTTTCGGCATGGGTGGCGAACTCGGCCAGGACCTCCGGCACTTCCAGCCAATGTTCGTAAAGCTGGCTGGGCAGTTCGACGAAATCACGCGCCACGTTGGTCCCCGAAAGGCTCTCGTAGGTCACATCGGACAACATCTGGTGCAGCGCGTGACCGAATTCGTGGAATAGCGTGCGGGCATCATCATAGCTCAGCAGCGCCGGGTCGCCCTTGGCAAAATTGCAGACATTGATAACCACCGGCCCCTGCAGTTCGGGGAACCTGGCCTGCCCCCGCATCGCCGAACACCACGCGCCCGACCGCTTGGAGCCGCGCGCGAAATAATCACCGATGAACACGGCCACATGGGCACCGTCGCGCGTCACCTCCCACGCGCGGCAATCGGGGTGATAGAGCGCCACATCGACCGGCTTGAAATCGAGGCCGAACAGGCGATGCGCACAGGCAAAGGCCGCCTCGATCATCCGGTCCAGCTGCAAATAGGGTTTCAGCGCCGCCTCATCCAGATCATGTTCGGCCTTGCGGCGTCTTTCCGCATAATAGCGCCAGTCCCACGGTTCCAGATCGCCATTGATCCCGTCGGTCTGCATCATCGCGGTCAGCACCTTGGCATCGGCCTCGGCGCGGGCCTTCGCGGGTTCCCAGACATCCATCAACAGCTCACGGACGGCATCGGGGGTCTTGGCCATTTCAGTTTCCAGCTTGAAATCGGCAAAGCTGTCATAACCCAGAAGCCGCGCCCGTTCCTGCCGCAGTTTCAGCGTTTCGGCCGCGATGGCGCGGTTATCCGTCTCGCCGCCATTCGCGCCCCGTGCGGCCCAGGCGTTGAACGCCATCTCGCGCAGGTCGCGCCGGGGCGAAAATTGCAGGAACGGCACGATCAGCGACCGCGACAGCGTGATCACCGGGCCATCCAGGCCCTTTTCCCTTCCCGCCGCGCGGGCCGCGTCGACGACAAAGGCCGGCAACCCCTCCAGGTCGCCTTCGGACAGGTCCATGTGCCAGGCAGCCTCATCAGCCAGAAGGTTCTGGGTAAAGGCAGTACCCAGTTCGGCCAACCTTGCCATGATCTCGCGCATCCGTTTCTCGGCCTCGCCGGTCAGCGCCGCCCCGGCCCGCACGAAACGGCGCCGGGTCAGGTACAATAACCGGTCCTGTTCTGGTGTCAGGTCAAGCCCGCCCCGCTGCTGCCAGAGCGTTTCGATACGCGCAAAAAGCGCCTTGTTGCCATGCACCTCCGAGCTGTAGGCGGCAAGTTTCGGGCTGAAGATGCGCTGCAATTCCTGCCGTTTCGGGTTGCTGTCGGAACCCACCAGCGCGAAGAATACCGACAATACCTTGTCCAGCGCCTTGCCCGCCGTCTCCAGCGCTTCGATCGTGTTGGCAAAGCTGGGTGCCCCGGGGGCATCGGCAATCGCGTCGACCTCCGCCCGCGCCTCGGCCAGCGCGGCATCGAAGGCCGGCTCGAAATCGGCGTCCGACACCTGGTCGAACGGTGCGATTTCAAAAGGCGTGTTCCAGTCAGCCAGCAGCGGATTCGTCATGAATGTCTCCTTTGCCGCCGCAGATCGGACAATCCGCGCGGGGTCTGAGGGTGAATTTCCGGCTTTCGCCGTAAAGCGCGTCATAGATCAGCATTTGCCCGCGCAGGGGCGTGCCCGCCCCGGTGATCAGCTTCACCGCCTCGACCGCCATCATCGCGCCCAGTACGCCGGGCAACGGGCCCAGCACACCGGCCTCGGCGCAGGACGGGGCCAGTTCAGGCGCCGGTGCCTGAGGGAAAATGCACTGGTAACAGGGCGCGCCGCCTGCCGGATCAAATACGCTCAACTGCCCTTCCCATTGCGACAATGCACCCGAGATCAGCGGTTTTTCCACGGCAACGGCGGTCTTGTTGGCCAGGTAACGGGTGTCGAAATTATCGGTACCATCGAGGATCAGATCGTATTCGGCAAAAAGCCCGGGCGCGATATCTTCGGTCAGCCGGCGCTGAAAGGGGCGCACCGTAACCGAGGGGTTCTGCGCCAGCATTGCGTTGAGGGCCGATTGCACCTTGGGTGTGCCGATATCGGCATCACGGTGGATCACCTGCCGCTGCAGGTTTGAATTGTCGACCACGTCATCGTCGATCACCCCGATGGTGCCCACACCCGCCGCCGCCAGGTAAAGCAACGCCGGCGAGCCAAGCCCGCCCGCGCCAATGACCAGAACACGTGCGTCGCGCAGGGCTTTCTGCCCCGGCCCGCCGATTTCGCGCAGCACGATGTGGCGGGCGTACCGCTCCAGCTGGGTATTGGTAAAGCGGCCCGGCTGTGCCGGTTCAGGTGCCGCGGGTTGCGCCCGTGCCCTGAGCCGCCTGAGCCCGGCGCGGTAGGCCAGCACCAACGAGGCAAACCCACCCAGCAGCAGCCACAAGGCGGCGCTTTCACCTGTGGCCATGCGCAGTGCATGCCCCTCCGGCAGCACCAGATGCAACAGCACCACGCCCAACCACAAGATTCCGATCGTGCCCCATCGCAGGCTTTTGGGCGTGCCCATCGCGGCGCCGATACCCCAGAGCGCACCCGCCATGACCAGCACCAGCAGCATCAGCCGTGCCCTGTCGAGCCAAATCCGCCCGCCCCGCGCGCGGTATCCGCCAATGTCGTCACCAGCGCGAAGGATGCCCGCACCACCGGGGCCACGACCATCTGCGCGATCCGCATCCCGTGGGTGACATGAAACGGCTCTGTCCCGGCATTCATCACGATCACGCCGAGGGGCCCGCGATAATCGCTGTCGATGGTGCCCGGCGTGTTGGGCAGGGTGATGCCGTGCTTCAGCGCCAGGCCCGAGCGCGGGCGCAGCTGCACCTCGTAGCCCCGCGGTATCGCCAGCCGCAGCCCCGTGGGCACAAGCGCACGCGCGCCCGGGGCAATCGTCATGCCGTCACGGGCCGCTTGCGGAAAATTCGCCCGCAGGTCCGCCCCCGCCGCCTCTTCGGTCTCGTACGCAGGCAGGTCCAGGGACCGGTCAGCACCGTCGTCCCAAACGAACTGAACCGTCACCATCCCCTGCCCCTTCATCTTGGCAAAAATACTCAAAATTTTCTCAGACCAACGCCCCGGCAATCCGCTCGGCCAGCCGGGCGGCCACCTGATCCTTGGCCAGGCGCGGCCAGTCCTCGGCGCCGTCATCCGTGATCAACGTGATGTCGTTTTCCGTCCCGCCCATGATGCCGGTGCCGGCGCTCACGTCATTGGCCACTATCCAGTCACACCCCTTGCGTTTGCGTTTGGCCGTAGCATTGGCCACCACATCGTCGGTTTCCGCGGCGAACCCCACCACCAGGCTCGGACGGTTCTTTTTCGCACCCGCGACCCTGGCCAGAATATCCGGGTTCTCGGCAAATTCGATCTGCGGCAGCCCGCCGCTGGTCTTCTTCATCTTGCTCGCGCTTTCCTTTGCCACGCGCCAATCGGCCACGGCGGCGGCAAAAACCGCCGCATCCACCGGCAGCGCGGCCTCGACCGCCTCCAGCATCTGCTGCGCCGTCTGGACCGGCACCACCTCAACACCCGCGGGCGGCGGCACATCGGCCGGGCCGGTCACGAAAACCACCTCGGCGCCGAGCGCGCTCAGCGCGCGGGCAATCGCCGTGCCCTGCGCCCCGGAGGACCGGTTGGCGATATAACGCACCGGATCAATCGGCTCGTGCGTCGGGCCCGAGGTGACCAGCACGCGCCTGCCCTTCAGGGGTCCGTCGGCCAACGCCGCCTCGATCGCGGCAACGATTTCCAGCGGCTCGGACATGCGGCCGGGGCCATATTCGCCACAGGCCATATCGCCTTCGTTCGGGCCGACAAACATGATTCCGTCCGCATCAAGCGTGGCCCGGTTGCGCCGCGTCGCGCGATGCTCCCACATGCGCACATTCATCGCCGGCGCGACCAGCACCGGCGTATCCGTGGCCAGCAACAGGGTCGAGGCCAGATCATCGGCATGGCCCTGAGCCATCTTCGCCATCAGATCGGCGGTCGCCGGGGCCACCACGACCAGATCGGCACTGCGGCTCAGCTCGATATGCCCCATTTCGGCCTCGTCGGTCAGGTCAAACAGGTCCTGATATACTTTTTGGCCCGCCAGGGCGGAAACCGATAGCGGCGTCACGAATTCCGCGCCCGCGCGGGTCAGAACCGGCGTGACCGAGGCCCCGCGCTCGCGCAGTCGCCGGATCAGGTCGAGCGACTTGAAGGCGGCGATTCCGCCGCCGACGATCAGAAGAATGCGCTTGGATGCCAGCATGGGCCATCTTCCTTGTGAGTCTGGCGAGACAGTATTGCGGGAAATTTCCGGTTACAAGAGAGCGGCACGGCTATTGAAAGGCAAGGCAGGGATCGGGCCGGGGCTGCACCGGGCTGGAAACGACTTCGTCGAAACCGCCCTGCAACGGCGCATCATCCTCGGTCTGGCCGACCACGTGCATATCCGGCGCATCCGCGACCCGGGCCAGAAGGGCGGGCACACCCCAATCCTTGCGGGCGTGTCCGTTTCCGGTAATCACCGCGACCGGACCGCCCGTGGCGCGAAATGCGTCGATCGCCGCACGCGCGATCAACGCATCGCGCAGGCGCTGAATCTCGACCATCGGCGCCAGCATCTCGTCGGGCAGGGCGTCGCAATGGGCTGCGGCCTGTAATGCCTCTCTTGCCACCTGCTGGTTTTCCGGCAAGGGATCATCCAGGCCAAACATCATCGCCCCGTTTCCAAACGCAGCGGCAACACCCCTGCTCGCCGCCTCCCGCGCAGCATCCCCGGGCACGTGGGCGCCGTAAATCCGTGCGTCGGGTGCCGCGTCGAAAATGGGGTGATACATCGTAAAATCCGGCCAGCCGGACGCGTCCCAGTCCAGATAATCCTGCAATCCGGTGGGAGAACGGTATTCTGGGACAACCTCGCCATAGAAACGGTCAGGCGAGACCATCTCGAAGACCAGCGCCTTGGGCTGCAGGTCCATCACGCGCTCAGCTTGCACGGCGTGATGATGCGGATTGTCGTGGATTTCACCCAGTATCAGAATGTCCTGCGCACCGGCGGGCAGCGTCATCACACACAACTGGACCAGTGCAGCGGTAAAGAGGCATTTCATACCAAGAGGTTATGAACCTCGGACCCGTGACGTTCAAGGTGTTTGCGCATCTTGATAAAGGCTGCGGCCTCCAATTGCCGAACGCGTTCCTTGCTCAGGTTCAGTTCTTTTCCCAGGCTGTCCAGCGTTCGGGGTTGTTCGCGCAATTTGCGCTCGCGCACGATGAACCGCTCACGTTCGTTGAGCACGCTCATTGCCTGGGTCAGCCAGCCGCGCAATGCGGCCTGGTCATGTTCGACCTCGACCAGTTGCTCGGCGTGCGGGCCTTCGTCCTCGATCGTGTCCACCCATTCGCGGCCCTCATCCTCGGTCGATTGGGTTGCGTTGAGCGAAAAATCGGACCCGGAAAGGCGGCCCTGCATCATTTCGACATCACGAAGCGGCACGCCAACCTCATGGGCGATCATCTCGCGCAGCTGATGACCGTCCAGTTCCTCGCCCTTGGCCATCGCTTCGCGTTCGATGCGTGCCTGAACCCGGCGCAGGTTGAAAAACAGGGATTTCTGGCTTGAGGTGCTGCCGGTGCGGACCATCGACCAGTTTCGCATCACGTATTCTTGGATCGAGGCCTTGATCCACCAGACCGCGTAGGTCGAAAAGCGGACTCCGCGGTCCGGGTCGAACTTGTCGGCAGCTTTCATAAGGCCCAGCCCCGCCTCCTGGATCAGATCATTCATCGGCGCGCCATAGCGGCGGAACTTGGACGCCATGGATATTGCCAGCCGCATGTAGGCATTGATCAGGCGATGCAGCGCGGCTTCGTCCCGCTCATCCCGCCAGGCATAAGCCAGTTGGCGCTCCGTTTCGGCGTCCAGCATTTCCGCCTTCATCGCGGTGCGCGACATTCTGTTCTGATCGGGTACGTCAAGAGCCATATGTGATACCAACGCGTCAGATTGAGCTTTGTTCCCTGTTTAAGTATTCCATGGAGTGGTACGCAGGCCCAATCAAAGCGGATCAAAAAAGGGTGCGAATCCGTCATGTTGCCGAAACTGACCTTGGTTCTGGGGGGCGCGTCCTCGGGGAAATCGGCCTTTGCCGAAGGATTGGCCAAAGCATCGGGCCTGCAGCTGACCTATCTGGCCACGGCGCAGGTACTTGATGACGAGATGCGAAAAAAGGTCAGCAAACACAGGAAGATGCGCGGCGAAGGGTGGAAAACGATCGAGGCGCCGTTGGACCCGGCCCCGGCGCTCTCGGGCGCGGCGGATCGCGATGTGGTGCTTTTCGACTGTGCGACGATGTGGCTGAGCAATCATATGCTGGCGGAAAACGACCTTGGTGCCGCCGAGGCGGCGCTTATGGCGGCCCTCGACGGGGCAAAGGCCCCGGTGATCGTCGTCTCCAACGAGGTCGGCCTGTCGGTCGTGCCGGAAAACCGTCTGGCGCGGAGGTTTCAGAACGCGCAGGGTGCGCTCAACCAACGTCTGGCAGGCCGGGCCGACCTGGTGGTGAACGTGATCGCCGGGCTGCCGCAGCTGCTGAAGGGCCATCTGCCATGAGCCGGTTTTTCTGGGTGCGGCACGGGCCCACCCATGCACGGGCAATGGTCGGGTGGTCGGATATTCCGGCGGATCTGAGCGATGCGGCGCAGATTGCCCGGCTGACGGCGCACCTGCCGAAGAACGCGCTGGTGGTCTCGTCGGACCTGAAGCGCGCGACCGCAACAGCCGATGCGATTGCCGGGGCGCGCGACCGCCTGCCGCCGGACGCCGACCTGCGCGAGATTCATTTCGGCGCATGGGAAATGCAGATGTTCGATCGTATTTCCGATCAGGACCACGTGCGCCGCTTCTGGGATCATCCGGGCGATGTGCGCCCGCCCGGCGGCGAAAGCTGGCACGAGGTTCAAGCGCGGGTGGATCGCGGGGTGGCGCGGCTGCTGACGGCCCATCCGGGGCGCGATATCATCGCGGTGGCACATTTCGGCGCGATCCTGACGCAGGTGCAGAAAGCCCTGCGGATAGATCCATACGAGGCGTTCGGCCACCGGATCGACAACCTGTCAGTGACCGAACTGCACTGGGACGGCAGCCACTGGCTGGCGAAAGGCATCAATCACGTTCCGTGATGGGCCGCCGCACAATGTTTCGTTTTCCCACCCTGCGGGCTGCGGCTAGTCTGGTGTCATGACCTATGATCTGATCCTTGGCGATTACGCCTATTCCAGCTGGTCGCTGCGCGGCTGGCTGTTGTTCGAACGTTTCGGCATCGCCCGCCGGACCGGAATGGTGAATTTCAAGAAGGGCGGCGTCGCCGAGCAGATGCCCGAATGGGCGCCCGCCCGGACGGTGCCCGCGGTGCGCACGCCCGAGGGTGCGCTTCTGACCGAGTCGATCGCGATTGCCGAGGAACTGGCTCAGCGTCATCCCGAGGCCGGCCTGTGGCCGGACGAACCCGGGGCGCGTGCCACCGCACGGAGCCTGGCCGCAGAGATGCACGCGGGCTTTGCCGCGTTGCGCGGTGAATGTCCGATGAACCTGCGGCTGGCCTATGCCGGCGTGACCCCCTCGGAGGCCGTCGCGGCGGACCTGAGGCGGCTCGAAGCGATCTGGGATTACGCGCGCGATCTATGCACGCCGGACGGGCCATGGCTTTGCGGCGCGTATTCGGCCGTGGATGCGTTCTATGCCCCGGTGGCCGCACGGATTGCCGGATATGGCCTGCAGGTATCAGAAAGCGCACAGGCCTATGTGTCCGCCCATCTGGCAGATCCGGCCTTTCGTCGCTGGCGCGCGATGGGGTTGGTGCACGGAGAGGTACTGGACCGCTACCGGAAACCCTTCGCGGTGGCTGACTGGCCGGGGCCCGTACCCCTGCCCGCGCGGGTCAGCAATGCCGATCCGGAAAATGCCAACTGCCCCTATTCCGGAAAACCGTCCACCCACATGCTGGAGCTGGAAGGCCGTGTGTTCGGCTTCTGCAATGCGTTCTGCCGCGACAAGACCGTGGCCGACCCGGCAGCATGGCCCACCTTCATGGCATTGCGCGACCGGCCGTCATCAGATTGAGTGCGCTGACGCGCACGCCGGATCTCTCGTCGCCCGCCTCCGGCGATCTCCTCGGACCGCGCGTGACCGGCGAAGCGCCCCTGCCGCCACGACGAGCATTCGGGAAGGCGTTAACCTTTCGTCAATCACTCGGTCCTTATCGTTAACTCCGGGTGGTTAACCATGATTGACGAAAGGCAGGGGGAATGGTCGCACGCGCCTACACGGTGGCATTCGAAGGCGTCGAGGCGCGGCAGGTCGAGGTCCAGTGCGCGGTCACGCCGGGCATGCCGGCCTTTTCCGTGGTCGGTCTGCCGGACAAGGCGGTCAGCGAAGCCCGCGACCGGGTGCGCACGGCGTTGAGCTCGATGGCCATTGCCTTGCCCTCAAAACGCATCACCATCAACCTCAGCCCCGCGGACATGCCCAAGGAGGGCAGCCATTTCGACCTTCCGATCGCGCTTTCACTGCTGGCCGCGCTGGAGATTATTCCAAAAGATGCGGTGGAGGGCACGACATCGCTTGGCGAATTGTCGCTTGACGGTTCGCTTGTGCCGGTGATCGGCGCCCTGCCCGCCGCCATGGCGGCTGCCGAGGTCGAACATACGCTGCTATGTCCCAAGGCCTCGGGGGCCGAGGCGGCCTGGGTCGACATGGTGCAGGTGATCGGCGCCTCCTCTCTGGCCGATGTGGTGCGTCACTATACCGGGCAATCGCCGCTGCCCCCCGCCACGCCGGGCGAGGTTGTGCAGGCTGCCGGTGGGCGCGACCTGCGCGACGTGAAGGGGCAGGAGCGCGCCAAGCGCGCCCTGGAAATCGCCGCCGCGGGGCGGCATCATCTGATGATGGTCGGCACGCCCGGCTCGGGGAAATCCATGCTGGCGGCGCGCCTGCCGGGCATCCTGCCACCCCTGACCGCCGCCGAGGCGTTGGAAACCTCGATGATCCATTCCCTGGCCGGGCTGCTGGACGAGGGCGGGATCAACCGGACGCGCCCCTTTCGCGAGCCGCATCACACCGCGTCGATGGCGGCGATCGTCGGCGGCGGACGGCGCGCCGGCCCGGGTGAGATCAGCCTGGCGCATAACGGCGTTCTCTTCATGGACGAGTTCCCGGAATTTCCCCGCACCGTCCTGGAAACACTGCGTCAGCCGATCGAATCCGGCGAGGTCATGGTGGCGCGCGCCAATGCCCATGTGAAATACCCCTGCCGGTTCATGCTGATCGCCGCCGCCAACCCGTGCAAATGCGGCTATCTCAGCGATCCGGCGCGGGCCTGCACCCGTGCGCCGATCTGCGGCGAAGATTACATGGGCCGCATATCCGGCCCGCTGATGGACCGGTTCGACCTGCGGGTCGAGGTGCCGCCGGTGGCCTTTACCGATCTCGACCTGCCGTCCTCGGGCGACAGTTCGGCGACGGTGGCCGGACGGGTGCAACAGGCAAGGGCGGCGCAACAGGCGAGATTTGCCGGAAGGTCCGACATGCGCCTCAATGCCGATGCCGAAGGCGAGGCCCTGGAGGAGATCGCAACGCCCGATGCCGAAGGTCGCGCGCTGCTGACCAGGGTGGCCGAACGCTTCGGCCTCAGCGCGCGCGGCTATCACCGGGTGCTGCGGGTGGCCCGCACCATCGCCGACCTGGACGGGTCGGACGCGGTCCGCCATCCGCATGTCGCCGAGGCTGTCAGCTATCGCCTGACCGGCGTCAAAGACGCCTGATCCAGCCCGCCAATTGCCGCAAGGTACGATCCGCCTCGGGCAACAGACCCCGAAAGATGGGCCAGACATGCGGCAGGTCGTGTTCGATCACGCAGGTCACCGCCACGCCCTGATCTTTCAGCTGCGCGGCCATCCGGCGGGTATCGTCCAGCAGGATCTCGGTATCTCCCACCGCGATCCAGACCGGACAGGCGCCGGCAAAGCCGGCATGCAGCGGCGAGGCGCGCGGGTCTGCCTTGTCGGCCCCATCCAGATAGACAAGTGCCATTTCCGCGGCACGGTCAGCGGGCAATATCACCTCGGCAGACCTGTTGTCGTGCACGCTTTGCGCAGAAAGGCTGAGATCGGTCAAGGGCGACAGGCAGAAACAGCCGCGCGGCTGCGGCAGGCCCAGTCGCGTGATCTCGCCCAGCAAGGCCAGTGCCAGACCGCCCCCGGCGCTATCCCCCCCGAGGATGACGCCGCCCGGGGTATTCATCACCGACCGATATGCCGTCAGCGCGTCCTCGACCGCCGCGGGAAACGGGTGTTCGGGGGCCAGACGGTACCGGGGCAGAACCGCGCCAAGGCCGGCATACCGGCAAAGCCACGCCACCATCGCCCGGTGGGTACGCGGCGAGCCGAAACCGTAGCCACCACCGTGAAAATAAAGGATCAAGGCGCCCTCTGACACGCCCCCGATGCCCGTGGCTGGAACCATATGGCCCTGGTGGTCAAGAATGCGATCTTCGAATGCCGTGCCGCGCGGCGCATGAAACAGGATTCGCGCCTTCGCCTCGAACGACCGGCGCACCTGTTCCAGCGACGCGCGCTTCAGGTGCGGCTTCTCTGTCAGCTTCAGCCAACGGTTCAGCAATAACGCGCGCAGGCTCATGAGCGCCTGGCCTCGATCGCCTCCCAGATCCGCGCGGCGACGTTGATCCCGTCGAAACGCTCCAGCTCCTGAATGCCCGTGGGTGAGGTCACGTTGATTTCGGTCAGATAGTCGCCGATCACGTCGATCCCCACGAAAACCTGCCCCTTCTCGCGCAGGAGCGGGCCGATGGTGGCACAGATCTCAAGGTCCCGCGCGGTCATCTCGATCTTCTCCGGCCGTCCGCCCACATGCATGTTCGACCGTGTCTCGCCCGAGGCAGGCACGCGGTTGATCGCGCCGACCGCTTCGCCATCCACCAGGATTACGCGCTTGTCGCCTTTCGACACGTCGGGCAGGAATTTCTGCACGATCAGCGGTTCGCGGCTGAAGCCCGTGAACATCTCGTGCAGCGAGGTCAGGTTGCGATCCTCTTTCTTCAGCAGGAACACACCCGCCCCGCCATTGCCGTACAGCGGCTTGAGGATCACGTCGCCATGTTCCTGCTTGAAGGCGCGGATCGTCTCGAGATCGCGGGCGATGGTCGTGGGCGGCATCAGTTGCGGAAAATCGAGAATCAGCAGTTTTTCAGGAAAGTTGCGCACCCAGAACGGGTCATTGACAACCGTCGTCCCCGGCATCAGCCGCTGCAGCAGATGGGTCGTGGTGATGTAGAACATGTCGAAGGGCGGATCCTGCCGCAGCCAGACAACGTCGAATTCCGCCAGATCCACGGCGGTTTCCTCGCCCAACGAGAAGTGATCGCCCACAACCCGCTGCACGCTCAGCGGCCAGCCGCGCGCGGTGATGCGACCCTGGTCATAAGCCAGCTTGTCGGGTGTGTAGTAGAACAGTTCATGGCCGCGCGCCTGCGCTTCCTCGGCCAGGCGAAAGGTGCTGTCCGCGTTGATGTCGATCGGACCGATCGGGTCCATCTGAAAGGCGATTTTCATGGCGCTGCCCCTTGTTCAAGCTCCCTTTACATGGGGCAACGGCGCCAGAGGTTCAATTCAGAAATGCCCAAAGGCGTTTTCGATGATCTCGACCCGCCCGGTTGCATCCAGCGTGGCCAGGTCGAAACGCACATCGCTCAGCTGGCCACGGGGGGCAGAGGCCAGGTATTCGGCCGCGGCGGCATGTATGCGCCGCATCTGCGCGGGATGGAGGCTGTTGATGGCGGCGTCCGTGCTTCGAGCCTTCTTGACCTCGACAAACACGATCAACTCACCCTGGCCAAATATCAGGTCAATCTCGCCGCCCTTCCCCCGCCAGCGGTTTTCCAGCAACCTGCAGCCGCGGCGTTCATAATCCCGGGCGACCTGTGCCTCGGCCATCCGGCCCGACAGGTCGGCGCGGCGTCCTGCGTGGCACCGTGCGTCGGCTGTATCCGTCAATCCGTCCTGCGGCGTCACTTGCCCGCCTCCAGCTTCAGCGCCAGTTGATAGACCTGCCGCCGTTTCATCCCCAGTTCGGCCGAAACCCGATCCGCCGCATCGCGCACCGACAAGGTCTCAAGTGCCTGCAGCAGCTTCTCTTCTATGTCGGCTTCGCTAACAGAAGGTGAATCTCCGCGGCCGATCAGCACCACGCATTCCCCCTTGAGCGACCGCGACGCGCATTGTACCGCCAAGCCGGCCAAGGGTCCGCGCAGCACCTCCTCGAATTTCTTGGTCAGCTCCCGCGCCAGAACCGCCTGTCTGTCACCACCCAGAACCTCGGCCGCGTCTTTCAGCATGGCGGCAACCCGTTTGGGCGATTCGTAGAAAACAAGCGTACCCGGAACGCCTGACAGCGCGCGCAGCGCGGTTTTTCGCCTAGAGGCGCTATTGGGCAGGAACCCGGCGAAATGGAACTGGTCGGTGGGCAAACCCGCCACGGTCAGCGCGGCAATCACCGCCGACGGCCCCGGTGCCGATACCAGCGCATGACCCGCCTCGACCGCCGCCCGTGTCAGATCAAAGCCCGGATCCGCCACCATCGGCGTCCCGGCTTCAGAGGCGTAGACAACCGACTGTCCCGCGTCCAGCGCCGCAAGCAGCCTCGGCCGCACCTTGTCGCCATTGTGATCGTGATAGGCCACCAGCGGGCGCTCGCCCGGCGCCACGCCGTGGATTTCCATCAGCTTGCGCAGGCTGCGCGTATCCTCGGCCACCAGCACATCTGCCGAGCTCAGGATATCCAGAGCCCTGAGCGTGATGTCCCGCGCCGTTCCGATCGGCGTGGCGATCAGGTAAAGACCCGGCGGCAGTTTGCTTTTGATCGGATTCCCCACTGGACCCGCCCCGTTTGACGTTTATGATTGCATCCCAAAATGCAGCCGCAAAAGAGCATCTGCCGCCCAGAGGGAGTGAGTTACCCATGTTTGCCGTTTTGTCCACCGCCCGCAAGTCCGTCGCACGACTTGTGATTCTTGCATCCGCTCTGTGGATCGCCGCCTGTGAACCGGTCTCGCTGTCGAATACCGGCGCGATACCCGGCGACACCGTTGCCGTTGCGCTTCTGGTGCCGCATGGCGCGTCAAGCGTGCAGGAACAGAAACTGGCGCGCGATCTGGAAAATGCCGCACGTCTGGCCGTTTCGGACCTGAACAACGTCCAGATTGACCTGCGCGTCTACAGCACGGCAGGCAATGCGGCGCAGGCCCGTGCCGAGGCGATCAAGGCCGTCAACGACGGGGCCCGGATCATCGTTGGACCGCTGCACGCGGAATCGGCAAATGCGGTCGCGGTCGCGGTTGCCGGGCAGGGCGTAAACGTGATGGCCTTCTCGAATAATTCCACGATCGCCGGCGGCAACCTTTTCATCCTGGGGCAGACTTTTGAAAACACGGCCGGCAGGCTGGCACGCTATGGGGCGCAGAACGGCAAGAACCGGGTCGTGACCGTCTATGCCAACAACCTGTCCGGCCAGCTGGGCAAACAGGCGATCGAGCGCGCGGTCAGCGCGGCAGGCGGCAGCAATGTGGGCAGCGTCGGCTACGAATTCTCGCAAAACGGCGTGGTTGATGCTGTGCCGCGGATCACCTCGGCAGTGGCAGCGGGCAACGCCAACGCCATTTTCCTGACCTCCAACACCGCCGGCGCGCTGCCGCTTTTTGCACAGATGCTGCCCGAGGCGGGCCTGCCCCCGGAAGAGGTGCAGTATATCGGCCTCACCCGCTGGGACACGCCGCCGCAAACCCGCAGCCTGCCGGGCGTGCAGGGCAGCTGGTTCGCCATCCCCGACCCCTCCCGCACGGCGCAGTATAACAGCCGCTTCACCGCCAGCTTTGGCGAAACGCCGCACCCGCTGAGCGGCCTGGCCTACGACGGAATCGCCGCCATCGGTGCCCTGAGCGAAGCCCGCGGCAGCGGGGCGCTGTCGCGGAACGCGCTGACACAGGCGGCCGGCTTTCAGGGCGTCACTGGCGTCTTTCGCCTACTGCCCAACGGCAGCAATGAACGCGGCCTGGCCGTGGCCACGATTCGCGACAGCCAGGTGTCCGTCATCTCGCCGGCGCCCCGGGGCTTTGGCGCGGCAGGGTTCTAAGCAGGGTCAGACACGGCAGAATGACAGAAAACCGATCTTATCCGGATGATCTGATCTGCCCGGCGAAAGAGATTTTTGATCACAATACCATTCGCCGCCAGCTGGCCGAGGCGGCGGATCAAAGCGGTGACGACCAGATGCTGCTGCGCCGCTCGGCGGTGGGAATACTGGGCGCGGCGCAACGCAGCGGCCGAGATGCCATCGCCGCCGCCCTGGCCGCCCATCCCTTCGAGGCCGCCGCCACCATCCGTTCCTACAGCTGGCTGACAGATTGCATCATCCTGTCGGTGCTTGATCTGTCGGTCGGTCACATGCACCCATTGCCAACCCCGACCGAGGCCGAGCGGATATCGGTTCTTGCGGTTGGCGGCTATGGCCGGGGCGAGATGGCGCCGCAATCGGATGTCGATCTGCTTTTTCTGACGCCCTACAAGATCACCCCCTGGGCCGAGAGCGTCATTGAATCGATGCTCTATATCCTGTGGGACCTGAAACTGAAGGTCGGCCATGCCAGCCGCACGGTCCGCGATTGCCTGCGCCTGGGGCAGGAGGATTTCACCATCCGCACCGCCCTGCTGGAACACCGCTTTCTGGCCGGAGACGTCGATCTGGCAGAGCGGCTGAACCGTCGCCTTTGGAACGATCTGTTCAAGGGCAGCGCACCTGAATTCATCGAAGCCAAACTGGAAGAGCGCGACATCCGCCACGAAAAACAGGGCGGTCAGCGGTACATGGTCGAGCCCAATGTCAAGGAAGGCAAAGGCGGGCTGCGTGACCTGCAATCGCTTTTCTGGATTGCAAAATACGTGCACAGGGTACAGGACGCGGCCGAACTGGTGCGCCTCAAGGTGTTTACGGAAGAGGAATTCGACAAATTCACCGCCGCGCATGATTTTCTCTGGGCCGTGCGCTGCCATCTGCACCTGCTGACCAAGCGCCCCAATGACCAGCTGACCTTTGATTTGCAGGTCGAGGTGGCTGACCGCATGGGCTATGTCGATATTGCCGGGCGCCGGGCTGTCGAGCATTTCATGCAGGATTATTTCCGCCACGCCACGGTGGTCGGCGACCTGACCCGCATCTTCCTGACCAAGCTGGAGGCGGCGCATGTCAAGTCCGCACCCCTGCTGCAACGGCTGTTCAAACGCAAACGCAAGCTCAAGGACGGATATGCCGAGGTGCATGGCCGCATCGCCATCGCCAATGAAAAGAAGTTCCTCAAGGACCGGCTGAACCTGTTGAGGATTTTCGAGGAAGGCCTGCGGACGGGCATGTTGATACATCCCGATGCCATGCGCCTGGTCACCGCCAACCTGCACATGATCGACAATGACATGCGCGACGACCCGGTGGCGCAGAAACTGTTCCTGGGCCTGCTGCTGAAGCACGGCAACCCCGAACGCGCGCTGAGGCGCATGAACGAGCTGGGCGTCCTGTCTGCCTTCATCCCCGAATTCGAGCCCATCGTGGCGATGATGCAGTTCAACATGTACCACCACTACACGGTCGATGAACACACCATCCAGTGCATCAGCCAGCTGGCCCAGATCGAGCGCGGCGAGCTGACCGGGGATCTGCCGGTGTCCTCTACGATCTTCAAAGAAGGTATCAACCGCCGGGTGCTCTACGTCGCGTTGCTGCTGCACGATATCGGCAAGGGCCGGGACGAGGATCATTCCATCCTGGGTGCGCAGATCGCCCGCAAGGTGGCGCCACGACTGGGGTTGAAGCCGAAAGAGGTCGATACCACCGAATGGCTGGTGCGCTATCACCTGCTGATGTCGGACATGGCGCAGAAACGTGACATCGCCGATCCCCGCACGGTGCGCGATTTCGCCAAGGCGGTGCAGACCCGCGAGCGGCTTGATCTGCTGTTGATGCTGACGGTCTGCGACATCCGCGGCGTGGGGCCGGGAACCTGGAACAACTGGAAGGCCTCGCTGTTGCGCGCGCTCTACCGCCAGACCCGCCGCGCGATGGATGGCGGGCTTGAGGCGCTGAACCGCGAACAGCGCGGCTCGGACGCCAAGCGCAACCTGCGCGATGCGCTGACAGACTGGGATACCAAGGATATCCGGGCCGAGATTGCCCGGCACTATCCCCCGTACTGGCAGGGACTGCACGTCACCGCGCACACGGTCTTTGCCCGGCTTCTGCGTGATCTCGAGGAAGGTGAGATTGCCATCGACCTGCACCCCGACGAAGACCGCGACGCGACCCGCGCCTGTTTCGCGCTGGCCGATCATCCCGGCATCTTCTCGCGCCTGGCGGGCGCCCTGGCGCTGTTGGGGGCGAATGTTGTCGATGCGCGCACCTATACCACCAAGGACGGTTTCGCCACGCCCGCCTTCTGGATCCAGGACGCCGAGGGCCACCCCTACGAGGCCGACCGCCTGCCGCGCCTGCGCCAGATGATCCAGAAGACGCTCAAGGGTGAGATCGTCGCCCGCGAGGCGATCAAGGACCGCGACAAGATCAAGAAACGCGAACGCGCGTTCCGTGTCCCGACCCACATCACTTTCGATAACGAGGGATCCGAGATTTATACGATCATCGAGGTCGACACCCGCGACCGCCCCGGCCTGCTTTTTGACCTGACCCGCACCCTGGCCGACAACAATGTCTATATCAATTCGGCGGTGATCGCGACCTATGGCGAGCAGGTCGTCGACACGTTCTACGTCAAGGACATGTTCGGCCTGAAATTCCACTCCAAGTCCAAGCAGGAAACCCTGGAAAAGAAACTGCGACTGGCGATCAGCGCAGGGGTCGAGCGCGCAAGCGTCTGAACAGTGGCGTTCCGGGATACGGCCTGTACCGTCCCGGCCGCGGCAGTGCCGTTTGGCGGATCGTGCGGACCGAACACCCGCTGCGCAGCATCGCGGCACGGCATCACCCGGCACATCCATGCCCGATTTCGCGATTGTCCCGGCCCCGTTCCTCGGGCTATGCAGAGGGCAGGTACAGTCAGGAGCCTTTGACATGAGTGATCTGCCGGGAATCGTCGTGACCGGAGCCTCGGGCCGGATGGGCCAGATGCTGATCCGCACCATAGCTGACAGCCCCCGCGCGCAGCTTATCGGCGCCCTGGAACGCCCCGGACATGACTGGATCGGTCAGGACGCGGGTGCGGCGATGGGCGGGGCGGATCTGGGCGTGACCGTCACCGATGACCCGCTGGAGGTGTTCGCCAAGGCGCAGGCGGTCATTGATTTCACCGCCCCCGCCGCCACGGTCGATTTCGCCACCACCACCGCGCAGGCGCGCTGCGTGCACGTGATCGGCACGACCGGCCTGACCCAGGATGACATCAAGCGGCTGGATGCCGCGGCCCGCCACGCGGTGATCGTGCGGGCCGGGAACATGAGTCTTGGTGTCAACCTGCTGACCCAGCTAACCAGGCAAGTGGCGGCCGCGCTGGACGAGGATTTTGATATCGAGGTGATCGAAGCGCATCACAACCAGAAGGTCGATGCACCCTCGGGCACCGCGCTGATGCTGGGTGAGGCCGCCGCCGAGGGGCGCGGCGTGACACTTGATGCCTGCGCCGACCGGGGCCGCGACGGCATCACCGGCAAGCGCGAACGGGGCCATATCGGCTTTTCGGCCATTCGCGGCGGCGACATCGTGGGCGAACACGACGTGCTTTTTGCCGCGCCGGGCGAACGTATCGTGCTGCGCCACATCGCCAGCGACCGGGGCATTTTTGCCCGCGGTGCACTCAAGGCCGCGCTTTGGGGCATCGGGCGCAAACCCGGCGCCTATGACATGCTGGACGTGCTGGGGCTGAACGAAAACTGATCCAAACCCGCAGGTGGCGCGTATCTCTAGGGACAAACAAGGAGATATGAGCCATGCGTTTCGCCGTTCTTGCCGTCCTCACAGCAATCCTTGCCGCGCCGGTTTCCGCCGACGGGTTCGCCAAGATTTCCAAGAAATCGGATTTCGTTTCCCTGATCGATGGCCGTGACCTGCAACGCTTTGGCATCAAGCTGAATGTCACCCCGGAGGGGCAGATATCCGGTAAGGCGTTTGGTACCGAGGTGGTTGGCGCATGGCGCTGGCAAAACGGGTATTTCTGCCGCGATCTCTACTGGGGCTCGCGCGATCTGGGCCCCAACTGCCAGACCGTGAAAATCCAGGACAACACCCTGCGCTTCATTGCCGATCGGGGCCGGGGCGACCAGGCGGATTTCGCCCTGAAATAACGCCCACGGGTCGCGTTCACGACAGGCCGCCGCGCCGCGCACTTGATAGCAATCCGGTCGCGACGCCCCTGCCGCCGACAGTTGCCAAGCCACCGATTTGGTCGATTCGCCGAAATGCGCTATCCTGAAGCTCTATTTCAGGAATTGTTTCGGAGTTTTGTGATGCGATCATTGATATTTGCGTTTCTTTCAACACTTGTTCTGGCGCTGCCCGTCAAGGGCGCCACGCTTGTTGATCTTGTCGGCGACGAAGACGGGTTCGGCATCGGCACCAATGTGGGCGATCCCTTCAACTTTGGCGCCCTGGCATTCCCCGATGGCGATGGCACCGACGAATGGACCGGTCCGCATTTCTTTTTCGCGCATACATTTGATCTGACCGGGCTGGGGCCGCTTGCCTCGGCCACGCTCGAGATTTTTCACGGTGGGCAAGGGCAGCTGAACAACACCGGCGCGCAGGTCTTCGTCGATGGTGTGTTTGCGGGCATGTTGACCCGTTCGGTCGATTTCAACCCCGTCCCGGCAAACAATATCGCGCTGATCGACACTTTCGACCTGACGCCTTTCCTGGGCCTGTTCAACGACGGCGCGGCGAATGTCTCTCTGTTGGCGCCCACCAATAACGATTTCTGGGCGGTCGACTATTCCAAACTGACCTTCTCGGACGGCATGGGAGCGATCCCGCTGCCCGCCTCGCTGCCGCTGTTAATGGCGGGGCTGGGCCTGCTTGCCGCGGCGCGGCGGCGCAACAGGCACTGATCCGCGGGTTCGGCGCCCCCTTCCCCCTCGGAGCCTGATCCGCTACTCCTGCGGCAACCGCCCCCGGAGCGAGGCCCGAGCATGAAACCCACCCGCCTGATTTCCAGCGTGCTGACCGTTGGGGTCTGGACCCTGCTCAGCCGGGTGCTGGGATTCGTGCGCGATGTCATCATCGCCAACCTGCTGGGGCCGGGTGTCTTGATGGATGCCTATGTGGCCGCCTTCCGCCTGCCCAACATGTTCCGCCGCTTCTTTGCCGAGGGCGCGTTCAACGCCGCCTTCGTGCCGATGTTTTCCAAGCGGCTGGAGGCCGATGAGGATCCGATAGGGTTTGCGCGGCTTGCCATGTCCGGTCTGGCGCTCATCCTGCTGGTGTTGACGGGGCTGGCGATGGTCTTCATGCCCGCGCTGGTCTGGGCCACGGCCGAAGGGTTCTACGGCGACGAACGCTTTGACATCACCGTGGAATTCGGCCGCATCACCTTTCCCTACATCCTCTTCATCTCGCTGGCAGCGCTGTTTTCAGGCGTGCTGAACGCCGCCAACCGGTTTGCCGCCGCCGCCGCCGCACCGGTGCTGCTGAACGTGATGCTGGTCACCGCCATGAGCGTGGCCTGGCTGCGCGGCACGCCCGTGGCGCCGGCGCTGATCTGGACCATTCCCTTTGCCGGGATGGCACAGCTGGTGCTGGTCTGGGTGGCCGCCGACCGTGCCGGGTTGCGCATCCGGCCCGTCCGGCCCCGCTGGACCCCCGAGATGGCACAACTGGTGCGCATCGCCATACCCGCGGCGCTGGCTGGCGGGGTGATGCAGGTCAATCTGCTGGTGGGGCAGCTCGTGGCGTCGAATTACGACAAGGCGGTCAGCTGGCTCTATGCCGCCGACCGGCTTTATCAGTTGCCCCTGGGCGTGGTTGGCATCGCCGTCGGCATCGTCCTGCTGCCGGACCTGTCGCGGCGGTTGAAGGCCGATGATCACATCGGCGCACGCGAGGCGCTGTCGCGCGCGGGTGAAATTTCGCTGGCGCTGACGATCCCGTCGGCGGTGGCGCTGATGGTAATCCCGCTGCCGCTGGTCTCGACCCTGTTCGAGCGCGGCGCATTCGGCACCGACGACACCGCCGCGACGGCCACCGCCGTGGCGATCTACGGGCTGGGCCTGCCGGCATTCGTTCTGCAGAAAATCCTGCAACCGCTTTACTTCGCGCGCGAGGATACCAAGACCCCGTTCCGCTATGCCGTCGTGGCGATGGTGATCAACGCCGCGGTTGCCATCGGCCTGTCTTACGCCATCGGCTGGATCGCGGCGGCGATCGCCACGACGGTGGCGGGATGGGTCATGGTCTGGCTGCTTGTGCGCGGCACGCGGCCGTTCGGCGAAGTGGCCCGGTTCGACGCACGTTTCAGGCAACGGCTGTGGCGGATCGTGCTGGCATCGGTCCTGATGGGGGTCGTGCTGTGGGTTCTCTGGATGCTGTTGGGTCCGATGCTTGGCATTCCGGGGCTGCGCTGGATCGCGCTGCTGGTGCTGATCGTTCTGGGCAGCCTCAGCTATTTCGGCATCGGGCAGATGATCGGCGCGTTCAGAATGTCGGAACTGCGCGCCTCGCTGCGGCGCTGAGGGCGGAATTACTGCCGCCGGATGCGGTCTCGGATCTTGGCCCAACCGCCCGGCGCCAGCAGGAAAGACAGTGCAAAGCCGAAGGCAAAGCCGCTGACGTCGGCCAGCCATTCGCCGTTGCTGCCAAAGAGCACTCCAAAGATCAGTTGCAGCGCCATCAACACACCGATCAGCGAGAAGGCACGCGCCTGCTGCGCGCCCATCTGCCCCAGTTTCAGCCATATCAGATAGGTGAACCCGCCGATCAGCCCGTAGACGCCGGGAAAGGCCCCCACCAGCATCAGCTGCTGCCCGGCAAGCGCCCCGTAAATCACCGCGCCGCCGACAGAAGAAGCAATGAACAACAGCAGCGTGGCCCATTGGCTGAAGACTTCGCCCACGAATTTGCCCAGGGCAAGCAGCATCGCACCGGCGAAAAGCGCGTGGGTGAACGTGCCGTGAATGAAGATGTAGCTGACATAACGGATCAGATGTTCCGCCGGATACCGGCCGTTCTGCAGCATCCAGGCCGCGACATCGCTGTTGACGCCGTAGCTGCGAATCGCCGAAACCCGCCAGCCGATCCCGGCCGGCCCGCCGGCCAGCCCGCGCGCACCCAGCTGGAACACCAGTTCGATCCCCATGATGACCAGGAAAAGCGCCACGATGACCGGCGGCAACGGATTGACCGGGCTGATGTTTTCGGGGCTGCTCATGCCTGCTCTCCTTGACGGGGCTTTGGCCCATGGGTAAGCGAGGCGGACGAAGAAATCCAGTCGGAGTTGACAAATGACCGAGGCGGCGTTCACACCGCGCGTATTCTCAGGCATCCAGCCATCGGGCGGGCTGACCCTTGGCAATTACCTGGGCGCGCTCAAACGGTTCGCGCAGGCGCAGGACCGGGGGATCGAGACGATCTATTGCATGGTCGATCTGCATGCCATCACGGTCTGGCAGGATCCCGCAAAGCTGCGCCATGCCACGCGCGAGCTGTGCGCGGGTTTTATCGCCTCGGGTGTCGACCCCGAAAAATCCATCCTTTTCAACCAGTCCCAGGTGGCCGCGCACGCGCAGCTGGCCTGGATCTTCAACTGCGTCGCGCGCATGGGCTGGATGAAGCGCATGACCCAGTTCAAGGACAAGGCCGGCAAGAATGCCGAAAACGCGTCGCTGGGGCTGTTTGGCTACCCGGCACTGATGGCCGCCGACATCCTGGTCTATCACGCCACGCATGTGCCCGTGGGAGAGGATCAGAAACAGCACCTCGAGCTTACCCGCGACATCGCCACCAAGTTCAACCACGACTACGGCATTGATTTCTTTCCGATCACAGAACCGGTGATCGAAGGTGCGGCCACGCGGGTGATGAGCCTGCGCGACGGGTCGAAAAAGATGTCGAAATCCGATCCGTCGGACATGAGCCGGATCAACCTGACCGATGATGCCGACACGATCGCCAAGAAGATCCGCAAGGCCAAGACCGACCCCGAGCCGCTGCCCTCCGAGGTGGATGGGCTGGAAGGCCGCCCCGAGGCGCGCAACCTTGTCAACATCTTCGCCGCCCTGTCCGACCAGTCCGTTGACCAGGTGATGGCAGAGGTCGGCGGCAAGGCATTTTCCGAATTCAAGCCTCTCCTGGCCGATCTGGCCGTGGCGCAGATGTCACCGATCTCGGACGAGATGTCCCGGCTGATGCAGGACGTGAGCGAGATCGACCGTATCCTGGCCGACGGCGCCGACCGTGCCCGCGCCATCGCCGCGCCAATCCTGCGGAAAACATACGAAATTGTCGGCATGGTCGGGGCATAAGACCCGCATATCCCGCTTAGTGGAAGCAACGGTTTTCACACCGCTCAGGTGACGCGCCGGCCCGGCATTGTGACATGGCGCACAGATTCTGGGCGAAAACGCCGGATTGCGCGGTTTGGCGCAGAACACATATCCTTCTTTTGAACAAGAGAAGGCGTCTGTCATGACCGAACCCATCCATCCTCAAGCCCGTATCGGACACGTGCACCTGAAAGTGGCCGATCTTGATCGGGCGATCGCGTTCTACAGCGGTGTGTTGGGGTTTGAGCTGCAACAGAAATTCGGCACGCAGGCGGCGTTCCTGTCCGCCGGCGGGTATCATCATCATCTGGGCCTGAACACCTGGGACAGCCTTGGCGGAACACCGGCACCCAAGGGGCATACAGGGCTCTATCATACGGCAATCCTCTATCCCTGCCGCGCGCAGCTGGCCGACGCGGTGGCGCGGGTCAAGGCCGCCGGGATTCCCATCGAGGGCGCGGCGGATCATGGGGTGAGCGAGGCTGTCTACATCTCGGATCCCGATGGCAACGGTGTCGAGCTCTACCATGACCGTCCCGAGGCGGACTGGCCCCGTGGCGCGGACGGATCGCTGGCGATGGTGAACCGGCCGCTCGACATTGACAAACTTTTGGCCGACGCCCCGCGCTGAGACTGGACCTCTCTGGTCGGGCGTCCTAGGTTTGCGGCGAATCCGGGGGACACCATGGCGACAGGCAAGAATATCCGCACCTATTTCAACGGCAGCTGGCACGAGGGCGACATCGCCGTCATGAAGGCCGCAGATCACGGCATGTGGCTGGGCAGCAACGTGTTTGACGGGGCCCGGCTGGCCAACGGGCTGACACCGGACCTGGACAGGCACTGCGCGCGTGTCAATGCCTCGGCCGAGGCGCTGATGGTCACGCCGACCGTGACGCCCGAAGAGATGGTCGGGATCGTCAAGGAGGGGCTGCAGGCCTACGCGCCGGACGCGGCCGTCTATATCCGTCCGATGTACTGGGCAATCGACGGCGGTCTGTCGGCAATCGTGCCCAAGGAGGGCGGCGGCACCGGCTTTGCCATCTGCCTGGAAGCGATCGCGATGGCCCCGCCCGAAGCCTCGGCCACGCTGACCCGAACCCGGTTCCGCCGCCCGGTTCTGGAGAATGCGGTGGTGAACGCCAAGGCCGCCTGCCTCTATCCCAACAACGCGCGGATGCTGGCCGAGGCCCGCAGCAAGGGATTCAGCAATGCGCTGGTGGCCGATGCCCTGGGCAACGTGGCCGAAACGGCGACCGCCAATGTCTTTGCCGTCAAGGACGGAGAGGTCTTTACCCCCGTGCCCAACGGCACCTTCCTGGCAGGAATCACCCGGGCGCGGCACATCAGCAACCTGCGGGCCGACGGTGTGGTTGTGCATGAGAAGGTGATGGGCTTTGACGAGTTCCACGATGCCGACGAAATCTTCCTGTCGGGCAATATGTCCAAGGTCACGCCGGTGACCGCCTTCGACGATACCAATTACCAGATCGGCCCGATGACCCGCCGCGTGCGTGACATGTACTGGGATTGGGCGGCGACGGCGGGCTGAACGACCCGATTGATCCTGCCTCGTCAAGTGCCGCGACATGCGCGAAGATCGCCTCTCGGGCGGGCAAAGTGTGACCCAGGAGCCCGAGATCAGATCGAAGGTTTAGGCAGGCCGGCACCGGGGCCGACAATATCCTGGGCTGTCATCGTGCCGGGTGCGTTCACGGGCCAGTCTTGCGATAGACATGAAGACGGTGCGTCACATCCTCGGCACCATAGGGCATCGACCGCAGGCTTGCGCTGGACCAGACCTCTTGCCAGGCACCTGCATCCGACAGGGCCGCGATACGTGCCGGATAGGCGGGCTCCTGCGCGGGATCGTCGCGCAGGCTGAACACGATCGGCGCGCCCGGTTTGGCGACGCGTATCAGCCCGTCCAGGCTGTCGGGCGGGGCATGGTTTGGCGTGATCGTGCCGATACACAGGACCGCGCCCATGCTGTCATCCGGCAGGTCCAGCCGGGGCCCCAGGGCGCCCTGATGCAATTCGGCATAGATCCCTTTCTGCCGCGCAACGGCCAGCATCCCCTCCGACAGGTCGAGACCGATCAGCGGACCATAGCCCAGATGCGCCAATGCTTCGGCCTGAAGGCCGCCACCGCACCCCGCATCCAGGATTGGCGCGGTTTCGGGCGGCACGAACCGTGCAAACACCCCGGCAGCAAGGGCGGGCAGGCGATACCCCATCGCACAGAGATCGCGTTCGTAGCTATCCGCCCATTGGTCATAGGTGGCCTGCTGCTCGTCAGGACTGGTTTGCGCGTAGGATTTGAGTACCTTGTTGTCATTCATGACCTCAGCCTTTCATTCCGCGGATCCCAGGGCATGTCGGGCAAGACTGTTGCCGCCACAGGGCTGCCCAGAAGCGATACCTCAAGCCGGGTGCCGGCCTGCTGCGCGTCCTCGGACAGAAACGCGATGGCAAGGGATTTCCCGACCGCGTGGCCATAGGCCGCCGATGTGATCGACCCCACAAGCACACCCTGCTTGAACACCGCTTCGCCGATCAGAGCATCGGTCTCTTCGCCCTCAAGGGCAAGCAGCGATATCTTGCTGCGCGGTGTCCGCGCCAGCATTGCGTCGCGGCCGACAAAGATCTTGTCCGTCGCAGCAAAACGTTCTTGTGCCACGTCCCGATGGCCGGCGTCATTGGCCAGTTCATGCCCGCCGCGGTAGAATTTCTCAAGCCGGAGGCTGTCGAGCGCCTTCGAGCCGAAGGCGGCAATGCCGTATGGTTGACCGGCTTTCCACAGCGCATCCCAGAGCAAACCGAGCCGGTCGTTCGGCGCGTGCAGTTCATAGGCCAGCTCGCCGGTAAAGCTTAACCGCATGGCAAGCAGCTTCACCCCTGCGACCGTCAGTCTGACGCAGCCCAGCCAGCGGAGCGCGTCGTTCGAAACATCGTCCGCGGTGCAGGCCGCCAGCACCTTGCGCGCTATTGGTCCGGCAAGGCACAGGATGCCGGTTTCATCGGACAGATTGGTCAGCGTGACACCGTCCATCGCAACGCCGCAATGCAGTGTCAGCCAGTCCCAGACCCGGCGTTCCGATGGCGCGCCGGTAACAAAATAAAACTCCTCGGGCCCGGTGCGGGCAATCGTGGCCTCGCCTTCGATCGTGCCCTTGCGATTGAGCAGAAGGGTCAGGCATGTGCGCCCCGCAGATGGCATCCGGTTGGCGCAGACAGCGTTAAGCCAGGTTTCGGCCCCCGGACCTTCGATACGGAACTTGGCAAAAGCCGACAGGTCGGCCAGTCCCGCGCGCTCGCGCACGGCTTCGCATTCGGCAGCGATACGGGCAAATGCGCCGGTGCGTCGCCACCCCTCCGGGTCAGGTGCGTAAAGGCGTGGTCGCTCCCAGCCGCCAGCCTCCTCAAAGGTTGCCCCCAGGGCGGCTGTTCGATCATGCGCGCCGGACAGCCTGATGCCGCGGCAGCTGTTCCGCTGATGCTGGGCGAACGGCATGGCCTGGCGCAACGTGTAATCCTCGGTCGCGCGGGCGCGGGCATATTCGGCATCGGCCCAGTGACCGAACCGGCGCGGATCAAAGGCGCGTGTGGAGATATCAGCCGACCCCTCGACCATCCACTGCGCCAGTGCCCGTCCCGCCCCGGGCCCCCAGGCGATGCCAACCGTCGCCCCGCAGGCAAGCCAGTAGTTTCGCAGACCCGGCGCCGGTCCCAGCATCATGGCCCCGTCCGGGGTATAGGTAATGCCGCCGTTGACGACCCGCCTGATCCCCCTGTTCATCAGCGCAGGCATCCGTTCGAAGCAATTCTCCAGCCACGGTGTGATCCCGTCCCAGTTGGGCGCGAACAGCTCATTCGCGCTGTCCCAGGGGCAACCGTCCAACCAGACCGCCTGCGGCGCCTGTTTGTCATACAGACCAATCAGGGCAGAGCCCTGTTCGCGGCGCATGTAGCCGCAGAAATAATCGTCACGGGTGACGGGTATCTCATGCTCCATTCCGTCGAATTCCGGCACGGCATCGGTGACGACATAATGGTGCAGCATGGTGGTAATCGGCAGGTCAAGCCCGGCCATGGCGCCCAGTTGGCGGGCGTGATACCCCCCGGCATTGACCACATGTTCCGCGACGATCGTGCCGTGTTCGGTCACGACTTCCCATTCGCCCGAGGGCATCTGGCGGGTACCCGTGACACGGCAGTTGCGGATCACTTTCGCGCCCAGTTGCCGCGCACCCCTTGCCATCGCCTGACAGGTGCCCGAGGGGTCCACATGCCCGTCGTCGGGGGTATAGACCGCGCCCAGAACGCCCGCGGACGTGACATCGTAAAGGGGATTGAGCCGCGCCACTTCGGCCGGATCAATTACATGAACCTCTTGTCCCCGGGCCAATACGGCATCGCGGATGTGATTGATCCAGTCCATATGCTCGGGGCTGGTCGCGACCCGCAGAGACCCGCAACCATGCCAGCTAACGCCGACGCCGGTTTCGTCCTCGATCCTCTTGTAGAGATCAACCGCATAGTCATGGATGGCCCCCAGGGCCTGCCCGCCGATCATCCGGCTGACCAGCCCCGCGGCGTGCCAGGTGGCGCCGCTGGTCAGTTCGGCCTTTTCGATCAGCACCGAATCCGTCCAGCCCAGGCGCGCCAGATGATAGATCACGCCTGCCCCCATATTGCCGCCGCCGATGACAACGACACGTGCATGGCTCTGCATGGCTACCGCCGCAGATTGACCGGCGTGTTGGCCCAGACGATCTGCGCCGGGGTATCGCCGGGATTGCTATAGCGATGGGGGATGTCCCCCGCGAAGGAAAAACTGTCGCCGGCATTCAGGCGAAACACCTTTTCACGCAATTGCAGATCGATCTGGCCCTTGAGCACCAGCCCGGCCTCTTCCCCCATATGAGTGTATAGCTCGTCGCCCGAATTGCCGCCCGGCTCATAGGTCGAGATCCCAAGCGCAAGCTGACCATCCAGGCTGGCCGACAGCAGATGGTCCTCGAACCCCATGTAATCGGTTGATGTCAGCCCGGAATAGCTGAGCTTGCGGCGCCGGTTGGCCCGCACGACGAAGGGGCGCTCGTCAGCCGGCACGGGGCCGTCGGTTTCAAAGAACCACCCCACCGGCACCCCCAAGGCGCCGGCAAGCTCCTGCAAGGTTGTGACCGAGGGCCTGGCCTGACCCCGCTCTATCTTCGAGATGAAGGAAACTGATTTGCCGCTGGCCGCCGCCAGATCCTCAAGCGTCAGCCCTTGCGCCCGGCGCAGGCCGCGCAGGTCTTCGCCCAGCTGTGTCAGGGCATCGTCGGTGTGGCTCGGTTCATTTTTCTTGACGTACATGACAAATTGATGGCAACAATTTTCCTAAAAGGCAATATCCAATCCAATATTGTTTTCGGAATGGCGAAATGAAACCAGAACGCTGGAACGATCCAAGCAAGAAGATATTCCCTTATCAGGTAGGGTTCACCGCCCCGCCGCATGATTTCGACGCCGCGCCTCACGACTTTCTGAAGATTGCCCCGGAAGGCGTGGGCGCACATGGGCGATTGATCCATGCGGAGGATTACGCACACGAATTGTCCCAACGTGTCGACAATTTTCACAAGCTGGAAGAAGTGGTGCACTGCATGTCCAACGCGGGTGCCGATGTGGTCGGGCAGGTTGGCACCAACTGGTCTCATGCGGGCGGGAAAACACCCGATGACATTCGGGCCTATTGCGCGCGGCTGGAAGATACCTACCAGGTACCGCTGCACATGGCGGGCTTGTCCCTGGTCGAGGCGCTGCACGACATCGGCGCCAGGTCCATCGCCGTGAACGGCGGCTATTTCTGGCCCGACTGGCGGATCGGCACGACCCGGTTTCTGGCCGCCGGCGGATTCGACATCCTCTATTCGGGAAACTTCGTCGATCATGGCCTGATGCCAACGCAGGAAGAGGTCAACGACGCCACGTGGATCTTTCCTGGCGACTTCGCGATGCGGTCGTTTGAATATGTCGCGAAACAGGCGCCCGAGGCCGACGCGCTGGTGATCATCGGAATGCCGAACTTTCGCCGGGCCGACGGGCTGCCGCTGCGCCCGGTCAGTATCCTGCACGAAATCGAAGCGGCCATCGGCAAACCGATCATCGCCTCGGACTGCGCGCTCTACTGGAATATATTCCGCACCCTGGGCGTCGCGCCTTTGGGAACATTACCGCGCATTCTGGCGCGCCTGCAGAAAGGCGGGACATGAGCGGTTATCCGATCTACTTCCTGTGGGCGACACCACGGTCCACCTCGACCGCCTTTGAATGGATGATGCGCCAACGGGGCGATCTGGCCTGCTTCCACGAACCGTTCGGCATGGCATGGTACCAGGGCCCCGAGGCGCGCGCACCCCGCGCGGCCCCGCCTGACCGGCAGCGCCCCGACGCCACGTTCGACAAGATCTGGACCGATATCCTCGAGGCCGCCGAGACGCGGCCGGTCTTCGTCAAGGACATGCCGCATCACACGGACCACCTCTGGGACAGCGCGTTTCTGGACAGGATGACCCACAGTTTCCTGATCCGCGATCCGGCCAAGGTGCTGGATTCACTGCGCCGGTCCTACGAAAAGGCCGGCATGACCGAAGGGTTCGAGGCGCATGAGATCAGCTTTGGCCCGCAGCGCGCGCTTTTCGATCTGCTATGCCGAAACACTGGCATGGCCCCGCCGGTGCTGGATAGCGACGACCTGCTGGAAGACCCCGGCACGATGGTGCGCATCTATTGCGAGGCGATCGGCATCCCGTTCATTCCCGAGGCGCTGAGCTGGGAGCCCGGGGCGCGGGACGATGTGCTGTGGTATGATGGAAATGACGAGATATGGCACGCCTCCTTGCGCGACAGTGACGGGCTCAAGCCGATCCCGCGCAAACAGGTGAACCCGGCGGATCTGCCGCCCGCGCTGGCCGCGCATTACGAGACGTTCATCGGGCATTACCGGGCGCTTCACGCCCATCGGCTGCAACGGGATATGGTAAGGACATGACGAAGGCGGATGTGCGCGCGCAGGTCGTTGATCTGATCGGTGAGGAAGGGCTGGCCCAGACATTCGCGCCGATCGAAGAGGCCAGCGGCCTGCCCAACGCGGCCTATTGGTCGGATGCGTGGCTGGCGCTGGAACAGGAGCATTGCTTTCGCCGGTCCTGGGTCTTTGCCGGGGCCGAGGCGGAACTGCCGGAGCCGGGCGACATGAAACCGGTCGAGATCGGCGGAGCGCCCTTGATCATACTGCGCGATCAGGCGGATCAGATCCGTGCCCTGCACAATGTCTGCCGCCACCGCGGGGCGAAACTGTTGACCGAGCCCTGCCGCAAACCGACCCTGACCTGCCCCTACCATGCCTGGACCTATGCCTTGACCGGCAAGTTGCGCTCTCGCCCGCATTTCAGCGGCCCGAACGTGGTGGACAAGTTCGAAGACGGCGGCGGCGACAAGCTGGACCTGGTCGCGGTGCGGGTCGAGACCTGGAACGGCTGTATCTTTGTCAATGTATCAGGTGACGCGGAACCCTTGGCTGACTGGCTGGGACCCATGCTGGAACGCACCCGGAACTACGATTTCTCGGCGATCCGCTGGGCCGGCAAGCTGGATTTCGAGGTCAATGCAAACTGGAAGCTGGTCTATGAGAACTACATGGAAGGGTATCACGTCTTTTCGGTGCACCCCAAGCTGCTGAAATTCGCCCCGATGAATGTGCGCTGGTCCGGCGAATGGGACCGGCACGTATTCTACAACGACTACGTCTTTCCCAAGCTGGACGAGGGCCGCGGCGAAGGTCTGCCGCATTACCCCGGCCTGTCCGAGGAAAATGCCAGACGCGGCCTGTGGTTCCTGTGCTTTCCGCATTTTGCCGCCGAGGTCTATCCCGACCAGTTTTCGGTTCTGGTCAGCTATCCCGTCGCCCCCGACAAAACCCGCGAGGAACTGCATGTCTTTTTGATCGGCGATGCCGCAACCTCGGATGATTACAAGGATGCACGTGCCGCGACGCTGAAGATGTGGGATGACCTGAATCGCGAGGATCTGGGCATGTTGGAACTGTTGCAGCAGGGCCGGTTGTCACCGGCCTATGACGGTGGCCGCCTCAGCCCGCATTGGGAGGGGCCGACCCATGATTTCGGGCGCCGCGTGATCGAACGGATCCTGTCATGAGAGCCGGCACCGTACTGCCGATGTCAGCCATCAATCCCGGCCCCGACACGCCGCTTTCGCACGCCGCTGACGGATCTCCGAGGCGGGTGAGACACCCGTTCCACAGCCCCGCGAACCGGGCAGCACCACACGTCAGCCGGTCAGGATGCTGCTGACCTTCAGCGCCCTCTGGGCGTTGCCCTCGACCTTGAGCTTGCCGGACATGTAGGCCATCACCGGGTTCTGGTCACCCGATAGGATGTCTCGGAATATCGCGTCGCTGGCGATCAGCACGACATCCGCGTCCGCATCCCCTGCCCGGGCGCCGGATTCGTCCAGCATCACGCTGCCTTCGCCCGCGATCACCAGCTTGGCGGTTCCCCTGATCTGGCCTTGTGCCTTTGCCTGCAGGGCATCGACATAGGCCTGCACTACTTCGCTCATTCCGCACCCTCTCCCGTGCAAGTTACCCGCACAGGATTGGCCGATTTTTCCTGCCGATCAACAATAACCCAGCGTCACGAACGGCGCGGCGCCTACCAGCGCTTCAGCGCCTCTTCATCTTCGGTGCGGGCAGCAACCCAGTCGCTGCCGGAACCCGAAATTTCCTTCTTCCAGAACGGGGCGCGGGACTTCAGGAAATCCATCAGGTATTCGGCCGCCTGGAACGCATCCGCCCGGTGGCGCGAGGCGGTGGCTACCATCATGATCATCTCGCTGGCCCGCAGCATACCGTGACGATGTATGATAAGGACATCGCCCAGCGACCACCGCTCGGCGGCCTCTTGCGCGATTTTCTCCAGCGCCTTTTCCGTCATGCCGGGATAATGCTCGATCTCCATCGCGTGCAGCGCGCCCTCGCCCAGGTCACGCACCACCCCGGTGAAGGTCACGATCGCCCCCATCCCCTGCTGGCGCGCGGCAAACGCGGTCGCCTCGGCGCCCAGGTCGAACGGATCCGTCTGCACCCGGATGTCCATCGTCAGCCGCCGGTCATCGGCGGAAAAAACGCCACTTCGCGCGCGCCCTGCAAGGGGGCGTCGAAATCGCTGAGTTCCTGGTCAATGGCCACGCGCAGCGCGCTCAGGTCGGCGAAAGCCGCGGCATAGCGATCCTCGCGGGCGCGCAGTTCCTCGACCAGGTCCATGACCGTGACCGGCGCGCTGTCGATCCTGTCGCTGGGCTGCCCGATCCGCTCGCGGACCCAGGCGAAATAAAGCACATCCATCAGCGTTCATCCTTCAGATACGGCACCGCTTTCATCAGGTAGTCGACCCCCGTGAAAAGGGTCAGCGCCGCCGCGATCCACAGCAGCCACAGGCCGATGAACCCGGCCCATTCCATGCCCGTCAGCTTCCACCTGAGACCCAGGATATCCTCTTCCCGGCCTTCCAGGATATTTATCACCATGGTCTCGTCCATGCCAATAACGGACATTCCGAAATAGTGCTCGAACACCCCCTGCGAGAACAGAACGGCGATGGCAATCATCTGCGCCGTGGTCTTCCACTTGGCCAGGTTGGTCACTTTCAGCGTGCCGGCGGTATCGCCCAGATATTCGCGCAACCCCGAGACGAATACCTCGCGGAACAGGATCACCGTCGCCGGCAGAACCAGCCAGGGCGAATAGCTTGAATAACCGACGATCACCATCAGCGCGATCACCACCATCGCCTTGTCAGCGATCGGGTCCAGCATTGCGCCCAGCTTTGTTTCCTGCTTCCAGCTGCGCGCCAGGTGGCCGTCGATCCAATCGGTGATCGCCGCGCCCACGAATAGCAGCAAGGCAAACCAATCGGCGTAGGGCCTTGTAAAATAGAGAAACATTACGGCAACCCCGGGCGCCGCAAGCAGCCGCATGACCGTCAGGATATTCGGGATCGTCCATGTCATGTCTTGGTTCTACAACCAAGTTTGACCAAGGGAAAGCACCGACGGATCAGCCCTTTTCATGGAAGAAATCATAGACTTTCTGCGCCAGCCCTTCGGACACGCCATCGACCGCCTTGAGGTCCGACAGATTGGCACGGCTGACCGCCTTGGCAGATCCGAAATGCGCCAGCAGCGCACGTTTGCGCGCCGCGCCCACGCCGGGCACCTCGTCCAGCGGGTTGGCCACCGCGGATTTCGCCCGTTTGGCCCGGTGGGTGCCGATGGCAAAGCGGTGCGCTTCGTCGCGCAGGCGCTGAATGAAATAGAGAACCGGGTCATTCCGGCGCAGCGCCATCGGGCGCTGACCGATTCGATGAAACTCCTCCTTGCCGTGATCGCGGTCCACGCCCTTGGCGACACCCACCATCGGGATGTCCTCGACACCCATCTCGCGCATGATCCCGGCCACCGCGCTGACCTGACCGGCACCGCCGTCGATCAGCAGCAGGTCGGGCCACAGGCCCTGATCGCGATCCGGGTCTTCCTTGAGCAGACGCTTGAAGCGCCGGGTCAGCACCTCTTTCATCATGCCGAAATCATCGCCGGGGGTCAGGTCATCACCGCGGATGTTGAACTTGCGGTAGCTGTTCTTCATCAGGCCCTCCGGGCCCGCCACGATCATTGCGCCCACGGCATTCGTGCCCTGGATATGACTGTTGTCATAAACCTCGATCCGCTGCGGGGCGCCGTCCAGGTCGAAAGCATCCGCCAGCCCTTTCAGCAGCTTGGCCTGCGTCGCCGTTTCGGCCATCTTGCGACCCAGGCTTTCACGGGCATTGCGCACGGCACCGTCGACAAGCTCGGCTTTTTCACCGCGCTTGGGCACGATCACCTCGACCTTGCGGCCCAGCTTGCCCGTCAACGCATCGGCCATCAGATCGGCGTTTTCAATGGGGTGCGACAGGATCACCTGGCGGGGCGGCTCCTTGGTGTCGTAGAATTGCCCCACGAAGGCCTCCAGCACCTCGGCTTCTTCCACATCCGCTCCCACGCGGGGATAGAAATCGCGATTGCCCCAGTTCTGGCCGGCGCGGATGAAAAATACCTGCACGCAGGCCTGCCCCTTTTCCAGGTGCAGCGCCACGATATCGGCCTCGTCCACGGTGCGCGGGTTGATGCCCTGGTTGGTCTGCACCTGGGTCAGCGCCTTGATCCGGTCGCGCAGGGCCGCGGCGCGCTCGAATTCCAGCGCCTCCGATGCCTCGGCCATCTGGGCGGCCAGCTTGGCCTGAATCTCGGTCGATTTGCCGGACAGGTACCGCTCGGCATCGGCCACTGACGCCGCATAATCGGATTTCGAGATATGGCCGACGCAGGGCGCGGTGCAGCGCTTGATCTGGTATTGCAGACAGGGGCGCGTGCGGCTCTCGAACATCGCATCGCTGCAGTTGCGCAGCAGGAACACGCGCTGCAGCTGCGCCAGCGTCCGGTTCACCGCGCCCGCGCTGGCAAAGGGGCCGTAATAGGCGCCCTTCTCCTTTTTCGCACCCCGATGCTTCTTGATCATCGGATAATCATGCGCCTTGGTCACCAGGATGTTCGGAAAGCTCTTGTCGTCACGCAGCAACACGTTGAAATGCGGCTTGAGCTGTTTGATCAGGTTCTGCTCAAGCAGCAGCGCCTCGGTTTCCGTCTTGGTCGTCAGGAACATCATCGACGCGGTCTGCGAGATCATCCGCGCGATCCGCGGCGTGTGGCCGGCAGGCCGCGCATAGCTGGAAACCCGCGCCCTCAGGTTACGCGCCTTGCCGACGTAAAGCACCCGCGCCTGTGCATCGAGCATCCGGTACACACCCGGCGACGCATCCAATGTCCGCAGATAGGACTGGATCACCTTATGCCCGGTTTTCGGGGCCTTCTCCGATGCTTTTTCTGTCATCGTCGTTAAGAAATGATTCTCTGAGCTGGCTGCAACCATATCGCCTGAGGGGCAAGAGGAAACCTTTCCACGTAACTTGTGGATAAATCTGCTGATAAGTTTCCGTGATCGGAAATTTTCCTTTGTATTTTGCTCACTTCCTCGATTTGCCTATTTTTTGGGCACTTTTTCAAGCCACTGATTTTAAAAGGGAAAAACTTCCCCCTCGCCAAAATACTGAAAACATTGAGAGTTTTGTAACGAATTGGTGAACGTGCGGGAAAAGGGTGCAAAACTTCAGGCCCAAGGCAGGATTATTCAACGCCCAGCACGTCTGGCGTCCGCCAACCAAGGTGCTGACCGCCGTCCACGCAGAGCAACTGACCGGTGACGGAAGGGGCCTCGAAGAAGTAGCCGAGCGCCGCGACGACATCGCTCTCGTTTGCGCCCCGCCCAAGGACCGTCGCCTGCCGCTGACGCTGGAAATGACTATCGCTTTGACGGTGGCCCCGAAGCGTCGGACCCGGACCGATGGCGTTGACCCGGACGCGCGGGGCCAGTGCCTGCGCGGCGGTCCGGGTAAACGCCCAGAGACCCATCTTGGCCAGCGTGTAGGTCATAAATTCGGGCGTCAGCTTGCGCACGCGCTGGTCGATCATGTTGATGACCAGCCCCTGCGCCACCGGCTCACCGGCGTCGTCCTGCTGCGGCGCCGGCACGCCTTTTGCCAGGGCTTGCGTCAGCACGAAGGGCGCGCGCAGGTTGCTTTCCATATGCCTGTCCCAGCTTTCGCGGGTGGCGGTGGCAATCGTGTCATATTCAAAGATCGACGCATTGTTGATGAGCACTGAAAGCGGCCCGCCCAGGGCCTCGGCCGCCCTGTCGATCAGTGTTTCGGTCTGGGTCTCGTCCAGCAGATCGGCCTCAATCGCGACGGCATTGCGGCCAAGCGCCTTGATCTCGGCCACGACGCCAAGCGCGTCTTCGCGGGAGGTGGCATAGTGCACCGCCACATTCAACCCGCGCCGCGCCAGTTCCAGCGCCATCGCGCGCCCCAGTCGTTTTCCCGCGCCCGTTACCAGTGCCCGTGCCATCCTGCGTCTCCGTTCAGAAGAGTACAACGGTAAGATAGACCCCGTAGAGCGTGGTCAAGACAATCCCCCAAACACGACCAATATCCTGTTTGAAGATGACGAAGGGGATCAGCATCAGCGAGGCGGCCAGCATCACCCAAAGATCAAAGCGAAGGAATTGCGGATCAACCGGTACCCTGCCGATCAGCGCGGTAATCCCGATAATGGCCAGCAGGTTGAACATGTTCGAACCGATGACGTTGCCCAGGGCCACATCAGCCTGACGGCGCAGGGCGGCCATCACCGTTGTGGCCAGCTCGGGCAGGGATGTCCCGATCGCTACCAGCGTCAGCCCAATCACCGCATCGCTGACACCGTAGCGCCGCGCGATGATCGACGCATTGTCCACCAGCAGGTCCGCCCCCAGCGGCAGGCCGATCAGACCAAGTACGAGAAAGACAAAAATCTGCCACCAGGGCATGTCCGGGTCCGCGCCTTCAACCTCTTCTTCGCCCGTCTCCATGCACGCCATGGCGGCTGTCGCCTTGCGGTGGCGGCGGGCATCTCGGAACGCGTCGGCCAGCACCAGCGCCAGCGCCGCCAGCAGGATCAGACCGGACACGAAGGTAAATTCACCTGTGAATGCCAATCCGATGAACAGCACCGTCGCCGCCATCATGAAGTAAAACGTCTTGCGGCAGTTGCACCCGCTGGTGTGAAGCGCCGACAACAGCGCCGGTACACCGAGCACCAAGAGCACGTTGGCCGTATTCGATCCGATGACATTGCCCAGCGCCAGGCCGGGCTTGTTTTCAAGCACCGCGTTGATCGAGATCAGCAGTTCGGGCGCCGAGGTGCCGAAGGCGACAATCGTCAGGCTGACGATCAAAGCCGGAACCCCCACACGCAGGCTGACATTGACCGCGCCCTTGACCAGCGCGTCGCCTGCCAGCAGCAGGATCAGAAGGCCCAGGCCGGCCAGCAACCAGGCGATCATTTACCGCCCCCTTTCTGACAGGCGCAGGGCCCTTTGCCGATACGGAAGCGACCGCATTTCGGGCACTTGGCCGAGCGAAGCTTGTCTTGGCCCGGAAAGCGCAGCCTGCCGAACATCGCCAGCACGCCCATCGCCACCAGAAACAGTATGACTATCTTTACGATCACGTCAGAGCCCGAAGCGCGCGTAATCCGCACGCTCTTCGAGCGCGGCGATCGCATCCTGCGTCAGGGTCGTTCCGAAACGCTGCAGCAACCCGCGCTTGCGACTGTAATTGGCGAATTTGACCTTGTCGCCATACAACTCCTTCATCTTGGGCACCAGATGGCCGATGCCGTCGACAAGGCCCAGTTCGACGGCACGGCGGCCCAGCCAGAACTCACCGGTAAACAGGTCCTGCGCATCCGCCAGCCGATCCCCGCGCCGCACCTTCACGTGATCTGTGAAGGTGGTGTGCATCTGTTCCAGGATCACCTTCAGCCGGGCGACATCCTCGGGCTTTTCGGGCTGGAACGGATCCAGCATGCTTTTCGACTTCACCGAAGTGTGCACGCGCCGCTCAAGCCCCTGCCGGGCCAGAAAGACCGGCGCGCCGAACCCGGCGGAAATCACCCCGATCGAGCCCACCACCGATGCCGGGTCGACCCAGACGTCATCGGCAGCTGTCGCCAGCCAGTAACCGCCCGACGCGGCAACGTCTTCGACGAAAGCGTGAACGGGAATCTCCTTCTCTTCGGCCAGACGGCGGATACGGGCGGCGATCAGCGACGATTGCACCGGTGAGCCGCCCGGCGAGTTGACCACCAGCGCCACCGCCGCGGGCTTGCCACGTTTAAAGGCCTTGTCGATCACCGGGGCCATCATTTCGTCATTCAGTTGCGCACGGGTAGTGGCACCGATCGTCCCGGACAGGCGGATTACAGCCACGGTCGGATCGGATTTAACAAAGGGGATCCAGCGTTTCATGATGCCCGATGTAGAATGCGGATGGCCCGCATACAAGGCGGCAAGAGGCGCTCAGGTGAATAGTGGTCGAAAAAGTTACCTGCCGAGGGCAAATAAGTCACGCCGCTGCGGGCATCATCAGGACTTGATCCGATAGCCGGTCCGGAAGATGAACCAGATGATCGCCAGGCAAATCACCGTGAACGCCCCGATCGCCAGCAGGCTGTAGCCAATGGCCACATCCGCCGCACCAAAGAACGACCAGCGGAAGCCCGAGATCAGGTAGACGACCGGGTTGAACAGCGTGATCGTCTGCCAGGCTGGCGGCAGCATCGAGATCGAATAGAACGATCCCCCTAGGAAAACCAGCGGCGTAATGACCAGAAGCGGGATCAGTTGCAGCTGCTGGAAATTCTCCGCCCAGATGCCGATGATGAAGCCGAACAGAGAGAAGGACACGCAGGTCAGTACAAGAAAGGCCAGCATCGCCCAAGGGTGCTGAACGTTCAGGTCCACGAAAAATTCCGCCGTGAACAGGATCACCACACCGATGAACAGCGATTTCGTCGCCGCCGCGCCCACATAGCCCAGCACGATTTCCAGGAAGTTCACCGGCGCCGACAGCAATTCGAAAATCGTGCCGATGAATTTCGGGAAATAGATGCCGAAGGATGCGTTCGAGATGGATTGCGTCATCACGCTGAGCATGATCAGACCGGGCACGATGAAGGCGCCATAGCTGACCCCGTCCACCTGCTCGATCCGGCTGCCGATGGCGGCGCCGAAGACCACGAAATAGAGCGAGGTCGAAATAACCGGCGACAGGAAGCTTTCCATCAAGGTACGGAAAAACCGCTTCATCTCATAGATATATATGGCCGTGACAGCGGGAAAATTCATGCGGCGTCCTCCTGTACGAGGCCAACAAAGATCTCTTCCAGGCTGCTCTGTGTCGTCTGGATATCGCGCAGGCTCAGCCCTTCGCGCGCCAAAGCCTGCAACAGCCGGGTGATGCCCGTCCCTTCCCCGCGCGTGTCATAGTGGTAGGTCAGGCTGATGCCATCCCCGGACAGTTCCAGATCGTATTCCGAAAGTGTCTCTGGCACGGCCTCAACCGGGTCGCGCAGATCAATTCGCAGGGTCTTGCGGCCCATCCGCGTCATCAGGGCGTTCTTTTCCTCGACCAGCAGCAGCTCACCCTTCGAGATCACTCCAACACGGTCGGCAATCGCCTCGGCCTCTTCGATGTAATGGGTGGTCAGGATGATGGTCACGCCATTGGCCTTCAGCTCTTCGACGATCTTCCACATGTCCTTGCGCAATTCCACATCCACGCCGGCGGTAGGCTCGTCCAGAAACAGGACGCGCGGTTCGTGGCAGAGCGCCTTGGCGATCAGTACACGGCGTTTCATCCCGCCCGACAATTCGCGGATGCGGTTGTCTCTTTTGTCCCATAGCGAGAGCTGGCGCAAAATCCGCTCGATCAGGGCATCGTCGCGCTTCTTGCCGAACAGGCCGCGCGAAAACCGCACCGTGTTCAGCACTTTCTCGAACGGTTCCAGCGCCACCTCCTGCGGGACCAGCCCGATCAGCTGACGCGCCGCGCGATAGCCGGTCTGGATGTCATGCCCGCCCACGCTGGCCGTACCGGAACTGGGGGTGGTGATGCCGCAAAGCGTTGAAATCAGGGTGGTTTTGCCGGCGCCATTTGGCCCCAGAAGTGCAAGGATCTCACCCTCTTCAATCGACAGCGTGACACCTTTGAGCGCCTCGAACCCGTCCTTGTAGACTTTGCGCAGATCACTCACCTGAACAATTGACATCGTCGCACCTATTGATTGATCGTGACTATTTAGGCCATTCACGGATCCGTGAAAATGGCGGATCGGGGCAGAGTCCACTCTGCGCACACGCACATATTTCCTAGCTGATGAGACGCTTGAACCAGCCCTTTTTCTCGGCGTCCGGCGCCGCATCTTCGTCCGAGGGCCCTTCGAGAGCCTCCTCGAACCGGGCAAAGAACTGATCCGCCATTTTCTTGGCGAACCCGTCGACAATCCGACTGCCCAGCTGTGCCAGTTTGCCGCCGACCTTGGCTTCGACCTCGTAAATCAGCCGCGTACCGGTCTCGCTGTCCTCCAGCCGCACATCGGCGCCCCCCTTGGCAAAGCCCGCGGCACCGCCCTTTCCCTCGCCGGTCAGGGTCAGGCTTTCCCCCTCGACCATATCGGAGAAGGTCACCATACCCTTGAACGTCGCCTTTACAGGTCCGACCTTCTGCACCACCACCGCCTCGAATCCATCCTCGGGCGTGCCGGTCACCTCCTGCGCGCCGGGCACGCATTCCTTTAACACCTCGGGGCTCAGAAGCGCAGCCCAGACGGTCGCGCGATCAACCTTGATGTTTCTTTCGTCGCTCATTTTCATGGAGTGGGCCCTTTCGCTGATGCCCGGCGATCCTAGCCCGCAATGCAACTTGTGAAAAGTCGCAAACAGGCATGTGCTTCCGGCAGGCAAACTGCTAGTGCCAATGGGAAAGGATCGCCGAATGACCCCCTCCATAAAGTTGCACAACCCTGCCCTGGGCATCACCTTCATCGTGGTCGGCATCCTGGCGATTTCTGTCAATGACATGCTGATCAAGCTGCTGTCGGGCGGGTACCCGCTTCATCAGATGGTTTTCACACGATCCCTGATCGGGATCATGTTCACGCTGGTGCTGGTCCAGGTCGAGGGCGGCTGGGGCATACTGCGCACCAACCGGCCCGGCCTGCACCTTCTGCGCGGCCTCATGCTGGTTACCGCCAACCTGACCTTCTTTTCCGCGCTTGCCGTCCTGTCGCTGGCCGAAGCAACCGCGATCTTCTTCATCGGCCCTCTTCTTATCACCCTGCTCAGTATCCCGGTCCTGGGGGAAAAGGTCGGTCCGCTGCGCCTGGGGGCCGTGGTGGTGGGATTCATCGGCGTCATCATCATGACCCGCCCCTGGCAAAGCGGCACGGAACGGCAAGTCTCTTTGCTGATTTACCTGTTACCGATCGTGGCGGCGCTGACCTATGCCATCACCCAAGTGCTGACCCGAAAGCTGGGCACCACCACCAAGGCGTCGGTGCTGGCGGCCTATCTGCAGGCGCTGTTCATTCTGGTCAGCCTTTGTTTCTGGGCAGTTGCCGGTGATGGCCGCTTTGCCGAAGGGCTGGAAAGCGAAAGCCTGATATTCCTGCTGCGCGCCTGGGTCTGGCCCGAGGGACGCGACATCTACCTGTTCATCCTGCTGGGCCTGAATGCGGGGATCATCGGCTATACGCTGGCGCAGGCCTATCGGCAGGCCGATGCCGCCATCATCGCGCCATTCGAATACCTGGGCCTGCCCCTGGCCGTGTTCTGGGGCTGGTACATGTGGGGCGATCTGCCGGATATGGTCGTCGCCATCGGCATCCTTCTGATTCTTGGCTCGGGTCTGTTCGTGTTCCTGCGTGAACGGCAGAAAAAGCTGCGCGCACTTGCGAACAAAGAAGCGCATCGCCGGTTCTGATCGGCCTTCCACCCCATTGCAGGGGCGCCTAATCTGCCGGAACGGCACGGAGGAGACATGATGCTGCACGGCATTCGGATAATCGAGATAGAAGGGCTGGGCCCCGGCCCGTTCGCGGCGATGATGCTGGCCGACCTGGGGGCCGAGGTGATCGTGATCCACCGTCCCGGTCCGGCCCCCGACATTACCGGGGATCGAAGCCTGCTGGACCGTGGCAAGCGGTCGATCACCCTTGATCTGAAGGATCGCGGGGATCTGGCACGTGCACGCGCACTGATCGCCCGCGCCGACGGCCTGATCGAAGGGTTCCGCCCCGGTGTCATGGAACGCCTGGGTCTTGGCCCCGAAACCTGTCACGCCGACAACCCGAAACTGGTTTATGGCCGCATGACCGGCTGGGGGCAGGACGGCCCGCGGGCGCAGACAGCCGGGCATGACTACAACTACATCGCCACGTCGGGCGCCTTTTGGTACACTTCGCTGCCCGGCACCCCGCCGCTTGCGCCGGCAACGCTGGTCGGGGATATCGGCGGCGGCGCGCTGTACCTGGTGGCGGGTATGCTTGCGGGCCTGCTGAACGCCGCGCGCACCGGCAAGGGCACGGTCGTGGATGCCGCGATCGTCGACGGTTCGGCGCACATGATGGCATTGCTTATGGCCATGCAACCCTCGGGCAACCTGAGCATGACCCGCGGCCAGAGCCTGCTGGACGGCCCGCATTGGTCGCGCTGCTATGCCTGTGCCGACGGGCGACACCTGAGCGTGCAATGCCTGGAGCCCAAGTTCTACGCCATATTCCTGGACCTGATGGGCCTGACCGGCGATCCCGGTTTCGCCGATCAGTTTGACCGTGCCCGATGGCCCGCGCAGACCGAGCGGCTGGCACGGATCTTTGCCGCAGAGCCCGCGTCGCATTGGGAGGCGCTCTTTGCCGGGTCCGATGCCTGCGTGGCGCGCGTTCTGTCGCCCGACGAGGCAGCGGCGGAGCCGCATATGGCGGCGCGTGCTACCTGGCAGCATGTTGACGGTGCGCTGCAGCCCGCCCCCGCCCCCCGGTTCGATGGCAGGCAAGCGAATATCGCCGGCGCCCCGAGACGCGGCCAGCACACGGATGAAATCCTGGCGGAACTGACACGAGAGGGCTGACGATCGCGGCCACTTCCCCTCGGGGCATGTCTTTCCCCTCTCGTCGATGGCGGCAACTCTTGCTAACGTGGCGCCCATGCGCGTGTTGATTATCCTGTTTCTCGCCCTCGCCGCCTGTGGCCGCCCGCTGACGCCGGCCGAAAAGTCGTTTGCCGCCCAGCTGCATGGTGACACGATCGACACGTCACGCATCCGCGCGGTCCGCGGCTCTCCGGTGGGCTCGATCACCTTGCTGCGTCCGAAACGTCCGCGCCTGGCCTGCCGCGAACTGATCCTGCCAGAACCCGAGGAAGATCTGGTGACGGTTACGCCGGTGGCAATGGTCATACACAACAAGGTCTTCTATGCCCGCGACTGGTACCTGGACGACTTCATGCAGAACTACCCCGAACGGCTTGACTTGCTGAGCGCTATGCTCTTCGCCCATGAAATCACCCATGTTTGGCAATGGCAGAACCGGGCGAAAACGGGATATTCCCCCCTGCGCGCCGCCCGCGAACACGCCGAAAGCGACGACCCTTACCTTTTTGACATCGACACGCAGACGCGGTTTCTGGACTACGGCTATGAACAGCAGGCCGGGATTGTCGAGGAATATGTCTGCTGTGCCGCGCTCGACCCTGAAGGCAGCCGAACCAACCGGCTGAAAGCGCTTATTTCCGACACGATCCCGATGCGTGATCTGCAGGTTCCACGACAGATACTGATCCCGTGGAAAGACGCCCAGCTGCAGGGAATCTGCAGCTAGGGTATGGGATCAATCGCCGCCGTCAAATCCGCTGGACCCGCCCGATGGCACGCCTTCTTCCTGCTGGGCACAGCCGGCAATCGACCAGACCAGCGCGAACGCAATTGCGACAATCCTGAGAGTTCTCATTTTCTTCCCCAAAGTAATGTCCTGCATTATTAGCATGTTTTCGCGCTGCCGATAATCCCTAGGTACTTGCCCCCTTCGCCTTCTCCATCCTAACGTGGCTGCGCTCAGCCAAGGCGTGCCGATGTTCATGATCGAAAACCAGTTCCTGATGCTCTTTCTCTTTGCGATCGCGGGGGTGATCGGAACGGCGTTGATCTTTCGCAAGCCGGCCGGGCACCGCGCCTGGCTGGTGGCCGATCTGATCTGGGTCGTGCTGGGCGGTTTTGGCGCGTTGGTGGCGGTTCTTGCAGGGGTCTACAAGGCCGATAGCGGCCGGATCGACCGTCAGATCGACATTGCCTATGCCGCCACCGCCGCCTTTGACCGGGACGCGGCCCGGTTTCGCCTGGCCCATTGCGAAACCACCGAAAATGCCGATGTGGCGGCATTATGCGACAAGGTCGAATTCCTGTCGGCGTCAACGGCCGAAAACGCCGATCTGCCGCTGTTTCTGGCTGTCTCGAACGAAGTGGCACCGCTCAGCGGGCTGAATTTCATTATCCGCGGCGGCGGCGATGAGGACGAGATGCAGATGATGATCGATAAGGTCGATCACTTCGATGCGGCGCAATTCCTGGCCTTTGCGCCGCTTGACGAGGCAACCACGCCCGCGCTCGAACGTCTGCGCCCCCGCCAACCCGCTCTGGCGGCGGATTTCCAGATCATCGCGCAAAGCTACGATGAGCTGATTGCGCAGGTCGGTAAGCTGAAGGATGAATGGGAATTCCTGCAGGCAAACTCGCATATTCTGGTCCTGCAGATCATCGCGCTTTGCCTGGTCAGCTTTGCCGCCCCCTTCCGGTTGGGGAAATCCATCGTCGAATTGCGCCGCAAGGTCTAATTCTGAATGCTTTCCAGATAGGCCAGCAGTGCGGCAAGCGGGCGCGGTGTCGGTGTCAGCACGCCGTCGCCCACATCGACCGGAACGGTATCGCCCCGCAGAAGCAGCCCGAATTCAGGCATTTCGTGACCCGGCAGGCCGGTCCGGTCATACCCGTCGATGACCGAGAGGACCCTGGCGCGCGGGAACACACCCCCCTTGGACAGACGCGTCAGATCAGCCGGTCGCGGTGACAGGGATGCCGCCCACGGTCCGTTGCCGGTGCCCGAGGCACCGTGACACTGCGCGCAATTCTCGGTGAAGAGAGCCTTGCCCTCGGGCGCTTCGGGCATCGACACCGGGGCGCAGGCGGTGGCAACTGCAAACAGTGCAAGTGTAGCGACTTTTTTCATGACAATTCTCCTGCACCGATCCTGCCACGGATCGGACCCACAGAAATTGATCTGACGCAAAGGACGCGCCGGCTTGGCGAAGGTATCGGAAACGCCGGGCGCGCTTACCCCCTGAGCCGGCGCTTACCCTCGTTGATGCAAATCTGGTCGCCTTCCTTGATCGACATGCCCGGCGGGATCGAGATTGCCTCGTCCCAGATGACCTGCCGTTTCCGGTAAAGCTGGCAGACAACCGGTCCCTTGGCGGTTTCGACCGTTACCGGCGCTGTCTCGTAATCCGCGGGATCAATACATCCGGTCAGCGCCAGCAAGGCGGCACTGCCCAGGATCGGCGTTGCTTTGAATGACATCTTCATGCTCTGTACTCCACTTGCCTCATCTCGATGGCCCCTGTGGCAGAGCGGTTTACCTGCACGCCGGTCGGGCCATCGCCTGTTATCCACTGAGCGGGGCAAAACCCCGGCCCAGATCCGGCCCTGCCGGGCCACTACGGTCAGGCCAGCTTGCCCGCCAGCGCGTCATCAATCAACTGGACGGTTTCGTCGACGCCGTAAAGTGCGATAAATCCGCCAAACCGCGGCCCCTGGCTGGCGCCAAGCAAGACCTCGTAAAGCGCCTTGAACCAGTCGCGCAGCGGATCGAACCGATCGCGCCCGACCGCATAGACCACCGATTGCAGCGCTTCGTCATCTACTGCGCCGTCATAGGCCACTAGCTGGGCGCGCAGATCTTCCAGCGCCGCGCGCTCCAGATCGGTGGGCAGGCGATAGGTCTTTCCGGGCTTCACGAAATCATTGTAGTAGCGCACGGCAAAGCCCGCCGCCTGGTCCATGTCTGGATTGGCCTCGGGGCTGGCCTCGGGCGCGTAGCGCTGGATGAAACCCCAGAGCTGACCCTTGTCCTCGGCGCCGGAAACCGAGGCGAGGTTCAGCAGCATCGAGAACGGCACCACCATGCGGCTTGCGGGAACGTCGCCACCGTGGATGTGCCAGACCGGGTTGTTGAGCTGGCCCTTGGCGTCCTGCGTCGGATAGGCGCGCAGTTGCTGGTGGTATTCATCGACCGCCTTGGGGATCACGTCGAAATGCATCCGCTTTGCGGTCTTGGGCTTCTGGTACATGAAATACGAAAGGCTCTCGGTTGCGGCATAGGTCAGCCATTCGTCAATCGAAACGCCATTGCCCGAGGATTTCGAAATCTTGTGCCCCTGATCGTCCAGGAACAGTTCATAAGTGAAATGCTCGGGCGCTTTCTGGCCCAGGATTTCGCATATCCGGTCGTAGATCGGGGTATTGGTCGAGTGATCTTTGCCATACATCTCGAAATCAACGCCAAGCGCCGCCCAGCGGGCACCGAAATCGGGCTTCCATTGCAGCTTCACATTGCCGCCGGTGACCGGTAGGGTCATTTCCCGCCCATCCTCGTCGTCAAAAGTGATGGTGCCGTCCTTGGCGTTGACCTCTTTCATCGGCACATAAAGCACCCGGCCGGTGTCCGGATGGATCGGCAGGAAGATCGAATAGGTCTGCTGGCGTTCCTCGCGCAGGCTTTTCAGCATCACCTTCATGATGTCGTCATAGCGTTCCGCCGCGCGCAGCAGCACCTCGTCAAACCGGCCCGAGCGGTAGAAATCCGTGGCGCTGATGAACTCGTATTCAAACCCGAACGTATCCAGGAACCGGCGCAGCATGGCGTTGTTGTGATCGCCGAAACTGTCATGCGTGCCATACGGATCGGGGACGCTGGTCAGCGGCTGTTGCAGATATTCCTGCAATTTTTCCGGGTTGGGCACGTTGCCCGGTACCTTGCGCATCCCGTCCAGGTCATCCGAGAAACAGATCAGCCTGGTCGGGATGTCCGAGATCAGCTCGAACGCGCGTTTGATCATCGTGGTCCGGGCGACCTCGCCAAAGGTGCCGATATGCGGCAGGCCCGAGGGGCCATAGCCGGTCTCGAACAGGACGTATCCCTTTTCCGGCGGAGCCTTCTGATAGCGTTTGAGAACCCGGCGTGCTTCCTCAAAAGGCCAGGCTTTCGATTGCAGTGCCGCATCGCGCAGATCAGACATGGGAAATCTCCAGAAATTCAGGCGGATTCGTCGCGCCCGAGCTAGTGCGCTTCCTATTGCTCACCGGGCTGACAGTCAATATTCTGCGCTGCAACGCCGCATTGCAAAGGACACACGATGACCACCCCAATCCCGCATCCGCTGACGCCCCAGGACTGCCTGGTCGCCGTGATGATCGCAGTATCGGCATCCGACGAGAACATTCGCACCTCGGAACTGGTCAAGATCGAAAATGCCGTCAACAACCTGCCGGTATTCGCAGGCTATGACACCGACCGGATGCGGGTAATGGCGCAAACCGTGTTCGACCTTTTCAGCGTCGAGGACGGGCTTGAGGCGCTGTTCGGTCTGGTCCGTGACAACCTGCCCGAGCGCCTGTTCGAGACCGCCTATGCGCTGGCCTGTGACGTGGCGGCCGCCGATGGCACGCTGGACGAGCCCGAGCTGCGAATCCTCGAAGAAATCCGCTATGAGCTGAATATCGACCGCCTGCACGCCGCCGCCATCGAACGCGGTTCTCGCGCCCGTCACCTGACCCTCTAGCCCCTTTCCTTCCGCCCGCAAATTTGGTCTTAATGGCGCCAAAGCCACGGGAGGATTTCAGATGCGCTGCGTTTTCGTCAATATCCGCTGCAAGCCCGGCACGTCTTATCGCGTCGCCGAGCAGATCGCGCTGCGCGAAATTCATTCCGAGCTCTACTCGACATCCGGGCCCTTCGACCTGCTGCTCAAGTTGTATCTGGAAGAATCCGAGGATGTTGGCCATTTCATCAATGAAAAGCTGCTGGATATCGACGGGATCGAGCGGACGGAAACGACGCTGACATTCAAGGCGTTCTGACTACCAAGGGAGAGGGATTATGAAACTGAAATCACTGATTGCGGCCGCCTGCATGGGCGCGCTTGGCACCGGCGCACTGGCAGCCGACGGTAAAGTCAAGGTCGGCATGATCACCACGCTGTCGGGCGGTGGCGCCGGGCTTGGCATCGATGTGCGCGACGGGTTCCTGCTGGCCGCCAAGCTGGCCGGGAACGACAACCTTGAAATCGTGGTCGAGGACGATCAGCGCAAGCCCGAGATCGCGGTGCAGCTTGCCGACAAGATGATCCAGTCCGAGAAGGTGGATGTGCTGACCGGCATCATCTGGTCGAACCTGGCAATGGCGGTCGTGCCCGCAGCCACCGCGCAGGGCAAATTCTACCTCTCGCCCAACGCCGGACCCTCGGCGCTGGCGGGCAAGGGCTGTCATCCGAACTATTTCAACGTCGCCTGGCAGAATGACAACCTGCACGAGGCCGCGGGCGGTTATGCCAATTCGGCCGGTTTCAAGAAAAGCTTTATCCTGGCGCCCAACTATCCGGCGGGCCAGGACGCGCTGACCGGCTACAAGCGGCTATACCAGGGCGAACTGGCCGGCGAGATCTATACCAAGCTCGGTCAGAAGGATTATGCCAGCGAAATCGCCCAGATCCGGGCCAGCGACGCTGACAGCATCTTCTTCTTCCTGCCCGGCGGTATGGGGATTTCCTTCCTGAAACAGCTTTCCGACAGCGGTCTCGACCTGCCGGTCGTGGGTCCCGCCTTCAGCTTTGATCAGGGTATCCTGCAGGCGGTGGGCGATGCGGCGATGGGCGTGAAGAACACCAGCCAATGGAACAAGGACATCGACAACGCCGCCAACAAGACATTCGTCGGGGCGTTCGAGGCCGAATATGGCCGCCTGCCCTCGCTTTATGCGTCCCAGGGCTATGATACCGCCAACCTTCTGATCAGCGCCATGGCCAAGGCCGATGTCAGCGATGCCGATGCTTTCCGCGCCGCGCTGATGGAGGCCGATTTCGCCTCGACCCGGGGCGATTTCAAGTTCGCCGCCAACCATCACCCGGTGCAGACGATCTATGTCCGCGAGGTGATCAAGGAAGGTGACGTCTATACCAACAAGATCATCGGCACGGCACTGGAAGACCACGCCAATGTCTATGTGGACGATTGCAAGATGTAGTCGCCTTCACATCGTCGCCACTAGTGACGCGCCCGAAATTCCGGGCGCGTTTTTTTATGGAATGATCTCGAACTTCTTCACATCGACCAACCCGCGATCCGTGATCTTGAGCGCCGGGATCACCGGCAGGGCCAGAAAGGCCAGTTGCAAGAACGGCTCTTCCAATGTCACGCCAAGGTCGCGCGCCGCGTCGCGCAATTCGATCAGCCGGTCGCGCACCACCTCGAACGGCTCCAGGCTCATCAGCCCGGCCACGGGCAGCGCCAGTTCGGCCACAACCTTGCCATCCCGGGCGACCACGAACCCGCCCTCAATCTCGCCCAGCCGGTTCGCCGCCAGCGCCATGTCGCCGTAGTCGACCCCGACACAGGCGATGTTGTGATGATCGTGACACACGGTCGAGGCGATGGCCCCTGCCTGCAGGCCAAAGCCACGGACGAAACCGGTGGCGATATTGCCATTCTGGCCATGCCGCTCGACCACCGCGATACGGGCCAGATCGCGGGCCGGATCGGGGTATTTGTCGCCATCCACAATCTCGATTTCTTCACGCAGATGTTCGGTGATGATCTTGCCTTCGATGATGCCAATCACATCGGTATCGCTGCGGTTGCCGGCATGACGGAAATCGCGGGCACCAAGCTGCGGCGCGCTGACCGAGGCGCGGCCGATCGGAGAGACGATTTTCCGCGCGGCAAATGCCTCGTCGCCCACCACCCGCCCGGCACAAAGCACCAGCTGCGCATCACAGGCCTCAAGCGAGGAGACCGCGACGATATCCGCCCGTTTGCCCGGTGCGATCTGGCCGCGATCGTTGAGGCCAAACGCCTCGGCCGCCGAAAGCGACGCGGCGCGGTAGGCCGCAAGCGGGGTCGTGCCAAGCGCAATCAGCGTGCGGATCATGTAATCCAGATGGCCGTGCTCGGCGATGTCGAGCGGATTGCGGTCATCCGTGCAAAGGCACATATAGGGCGCGGTCCGTTCGCTCAGCAGCGGTTGCAGCGCGTGAAGATCCTTGCTGACCGAGCCTTCGCGGATCAGCACCCTCATGCCCTTCTGCAACTTTTCCCGCGCCTCTTCAGCCGTCGTTGCCTCGTGTTCGGTGCGGATTCCGGCGGCGATATAGGCGTTCAGATCGCGGCCCGTCAGCTGTGGGCAATGCCCGTCGACATGCCCGCCATCGTAGAGGCGCAGCTTGGCCATCGCAGCGGGTTCGCGATGAATGACGCCCGGGTAGTTCATGAATTCCGCCAGCCCGATCGCGGAGGGATGGCCCATCAGCGGCATCAGGTCTTCGGCCTCGATCCGCGCGCCCGAGGTTTCCATATCCGTTGACGGCACGCAGGATGACAATTGCACCCGGATATCCATGGCCGTCTGTTCACTGGCCGCCTGGAAATACCGGATGCCGTCTGGGCCCACGACATTGGCAATCTCATGCGGATCGCAGATTGCGGTGGTCACACCCCGGGGCGCGACGCAGCGGTCGAATTCAAACGGCGTAACCAGCGAGCTTTCGATATGCAGATGGGTGTCGATGAAACCGGGAACGAGTATTAATCCTGAAACATCAATGACCTGCCGGCTTTCGTAACTGGCGGCGATACCGACGATCTGGTCGTTGCATATGGCCACGTCACCGCTCAGCATCTCGCCCGTCACCAGGTCAAACACCTGCCCGCCGCGCAGCACAAGATCCGCGGGCTCGTCGCCACGGGCTTGTGCAATTCTCTGTTCCAGTTCCGCCATCCCCCGATGATGCCCCAGTTCCAAGGCCGCGCCAATGGGCAAAGAGCGGCGCAGATGCCGCATATGGTCAGCGCCGGAATTCCAGCCTAGGATCGGCAGGATGGCAGAGCTCTTGATTGTCTATTACTCACGAACGGGTGGCAGCCGGCAGATGGCCGAGGCGGCTTGTGCGGCTGCCCACGAGGAAGCGGAGACCCGGTTGTTGCGCGCGGACAAGGCCGGCCCCGAGGATCTGCTGAACGCCGATGGCTACATCTTTTGCGCGCCCGAGAATCTGGCCGCGATTGCCGGCGTGATGAAGGACTTTTTTGACCGCTGTTATTATCCCGTGCTCGGCCGGATCGAAGGGCGGCCCTATGCCCAGATGGTCTGCGCCGGATCCGACGGCGAAAACGCCGTGCGCCAGATCGCCCGCATTGCCCAGGGCTGGCGGCTGAAGCCCGTGCAAGAGCCCATCATCATCTGCACCCACGCGCAGACGCCGGAACAAATTCTGGCGACAAAAACGATCCCCGACTACGAGCTGGAAAAGTGCCGAGAACTAGGTCAGGCACTAGCGGCGGGTTTAAGCATGGGCGTATTCTGACGCCCGACACGTAATCTCAGCACTGCACCGGTGCCGCAAGCGGTTGGCCCGACCTGTCAGACCACCAGCACCATTCGGCTAAAGCATCCGCCGCAAAACCTGGAACCCCTTGAGCGGACGGGCCGAAGTTTATGAAGCAGGTGATCTCATCTTGACGCTTAGATACCCGGGGCCTGTCGGTACCAAACAGTATGAAGTCGATTGCGCCAGAAACACGTTCAGGGTCTCGATTTACCGAAATACCGCCCCCCACAATAGACCCGGACATGATCCGGTGCCCGTTGATGTTTGGAAAGGCGTGGCATCCGGCTTGATGCTTGTCGGGTTCAGAAACTTTAGCCAAGAAGCAGAAAATATCATCCCCTCCTGCGTGGTTTGGGCCTCAAGGCCTTGGCTCCAAGTCCTTGAGGGTGGGATCAAATGACGGACGGTGAGCCCGCCAGATAGTCGTAAAGGATAATAGGACACAGAAACCGATACGTCGCTTGCCAAAATTGAAAAGCGCAGTGTCAGTATTGTTCGTTCTCGGTAACAAAAGCCGCTCCTAAACTACATGGCGGGAGGCCTAAAATACGCGATCGCGATTATCCACATCGCGTGGCGCACGTCTAATTACCGCAAATTTAACTCATGGGAGGAGTCGTGATGACGCTTAGTCCGCGCATTAATTTCAACAGTTTCAAATCGGGTATCAGGACGGCGACCGCAGTTGCCGCGATGACAATGGCGACCGCATCTTGTGTGATCGCGGAGGAAGATTTCCGCCTGCGCGTGGCCACGGCGTTCGGAACCAATTTGCCAGGTCTGGGAGACCAGATCGTGACCATCGCCGACCAGATTTCCGTGCTTACGGAGGGTCAGGTACAGATGCGAGCGTTCGAGCCGGGCGCGCTTGTTGATGCCGCGTCGATCACACAAGCAGTCAAGGACAACAAGGTGCCGGTTGGGTACACTTGGCTGGGATATGATCAGGGCCGGATACCCGCCTCGGTTCTGATTTCAGCGGGTCGTCCATTCGGATTCGAACCGGTCGAATTCATATCTTGGTGGTTTGAAGGCGACGGCAAAGCGTTGGGCGAAGATCTATATGCCGCTCATAACATCCATCCCATTCTCTGCGGTCTGAACGGACCGGAAACGGCCGGTTGGTACCGCAAAGAAATAACCAACATCCAAGACTTCAATGGTCTGAACATACGGTTCGCTGGGCTAGGCGGGCAATTGCTACAGCAATTCGGCGCAGCCATCACCAACTTGCCTGGCGGTGAACTGTTCTCTGCCTTGGAACGCGGCGCCATCGACGCGACCGAATACAACACGCCGCAAGTGGACGTGAAGCTGGGCTTCTACAAAATCGCTGAATTCAATTACTTTCCAGGGTGGCATCAGGGATTTACCGCGATGCACCTGGTGGTAAATCGCGACGTCTGGAACTCGTTCAGCGATCGGCAACGCGCGGTAATCGAAACGGCTTGCACTGGTGGGACGCTAAGGAATCTGGCCCGAAGCGAGTACCTTGCAGGAATTCAAATGGCCGAAAACATCGCGAATGGCGTGCAGGTCCGCACTTTGTCCTCCGAAATTCTTGAGACACTAGAGGCCGCTTATCCAGCCGTCGAGGCTGCGCAGATTGAAGCGGATGCCAACTTTGCCACAATTGTCGAATCTCAGAATACCTTTCACGACACGTATGAGAAGTGGACCGCGGTCGGCTACATCCAGCGATAGCGCATAAATATCCGGACGAGGGCCAGGCATGACTTTTGTGCGCGAACCAGTCGATTCCACGGGCGGCCAGACGGCGGCCAACAATAGCCGCTCGTCAGAAACCGCATCACGGCGAGCCGCTACAGGTGCTGGAAGATCCGCACGAGTCTGGGGCTTCGTAGAAAAGTGCTTCAAAATTACGTCTCTGGTTTGGCTCGCTCTTATCGCAGTGGTTCTGGCTTCGATCGTATCGAGAAACTTTTCACTTGGAGGGCAGACCCTGCTCGAAGAGCTGCAATGGCATCTTTATGCGGTCGGTTTCATGGTCGGCGTACCATACTGTTTTATTACCGATGAGCATGTGCGTGTTAATCTTCTTCGCCAACGTTTGAACCGGTCTAGCAAGCTATGGATCGAATTGTTCGGTGGAATATTTCTGCTCTTGCCATTCATCCTTGTTGTCGAATTCTACGCGATCACATTTGTCTTCTACTCTTGGCAAACTCAAGAAGTGTCTTCCGCTCCTGGCGGGCTTCCGTTTCGCTGGATCATCAAATCCTTCATTCTGATCGGTTTTGGCCTGCTCTTGGCAGCATTGCTGGTGCGTCTTTGGCAAACGGCGCGAGATCTCTTGTCAACGAAGCGGAAGTACGGGGATCGTGCCAATAGAAAGTTTAGAAATGGAAATTAACGAGATTTTTTGCGTTCTGATGTTCGTGTCGTTCTTTGGCTTGCTGCTCACCGGCTTTCCTATCGCTTGGGTACTTGGGGGCATCGCAGTTCTTTTCACGTTCGCTGGTGACATCGCCCTAAACCATAGTGATCTGTTTCAGTCGACGTTTTACCAGGTCGACTGGAGTTATTTCTCGGCCATCGTAGACCGGATTTGGGACATAATGGAAAACTGGGTGCTGGTCGCCATGCCGCTGTTCATATTCATGGGTCTTCTGCTGGACAAGTCGGGCGTCGTAGACACGCTGATGCAAAATATGTCGCTGCTTTTCGGGCGCGTCCGAGGAGATCTTGCGGTCGTCGTTGCCGTTATCGGGATCATGTTGGCGGCATCGACCGGGATCATCGGGGCATCGGTCGTATTGTTGGCGACTATCGGCTTACCTGCCATGCTGGATCGTGGATACCGGCCCGAATATGCGACCGGTGTGATCTGTAGTATCGGCACGTTGGGCATTCTTATTCCCCCTAGTATCATGCTCGTATTAATGGCCGACCGGATGGCACTTCCGGTCGGAGACCTCTTTATGGGAGCCTTGGTTCCCGGTCTGATGCTTGGGGGGATGTACATTGTCTATCTGGTCATCAAGGCATATCGCATACCGGCAGTTGCGCCTCTTTCCGACGAGAATATCGAAATTGGCCTTGGCGCCGTCGCTAAAACCGTCCTCGCTATCCTGCCAACATCGGCGCTTATATTCGGTGTGCTGGGATCGATTTTCTGGGGTATCGCCACGCCGACGGAGGCGGCCGGTATCGGCGCCGTGGGTACGATGCTCCTGGCGTTTGCAAATGGCAGACTCAGCTGGTCGGTTCTGTTCGAGGTCTGTGAGCGCACACTGCGCACCACGGCATTTATCCTGGCAATTTTTCTTGGCGCCACGGCCTTTTCGCTGGTGCTGCGCGGATTCGGAGGCGATGAATTCATCGGCGCCAGCCTGCGCGGACTGCCATTCGGGCCCGATGGTGTAGTGATCACAATACTCGCGGTAACTTTTCTGCTCGGGTTTTTCCTGGACTGGATCGAGATAGTCTTGATCATCCTACCCCTTGTTTCGCCCGTCGTTACCGGTTTCGGCTTCGATCCTGTCTGGTTCACGGTGTTGTTCGCCGTTTGCCTTCAAACCTCTTTCCTAACGCCCCCAATGGGATTTGCGCTGTTTTATCTTGAAGGTGTTTCCCCAAATGGCGTGACCATGCGGCATATCTACAAAGGTATTGTGCCATACATCGGCATTCAAATTCTAGGCCTGAGCTTGGTGTTCCGGTTCCCCGAACTCGTGACATGGCTGCCGTCGATCACTTACTAGAGCCACGTCGCATGGACATCCGCCAGTCGGCAGCCAATTCGCCATTCAGATGCAACAAGACGGTGATCAGCGTCGCGTTGCATTGCTGCACGCGGCAGGTTTTTCAGAAGTAACAGCCCGACATGCGGACGCACGTGGATGTCGCCAAATTCTCTTGCTTCATCGAAGCCGTTCTACGACTGAAACCATTGTTGGCGTCGGCCCCCGGCTTGGCTCAACCATTGCTGCCCTTTGTCAAAGCAGAATACGAAACCATCCTCTTTTTGAGACTTGCAGAAGACCTGTCACCGGAGTGCAGAAAGGACAGTGGGACGCAGCTGAAGTCGCCGCGCTGTTCGACAAAGCAGTTACCATTTGCCGGTAACGTGACGCAGTTTTGTCAAGGCAAGTGCCTCAAACTGGTGAACAGTCACAGCACTTAATCTGGGGGCCACACATGCGACGCTTGCGGTTTCAGTGTGGGGGCATTTCTGGTCGCCCAAGAAGCGGCACGCTGCATGTTAGCTAGGGGCCAGAACACACTGCTGTTCGCCGGCGCCTCCGCCGGACTGAAGGGTTTTGTGCCGTTCGCACCATTCACTATGGGCAAGTTTACTTCGCGGGGAATGAGCCAAAGCTTTGCCCATGAACTTATATCATGCGGTGTCCGCGTCGGGCACATCGTCATCGACGGCGCAGTGTTTCGGTCGAAACGGGGCGCCTCATACAACGACCCCGCCTGGTCCTCGAACACCGCGAAAATCGCACGAACATTTCTGCACCTCGCACCTCTACCCAACAACGCATGAAACTCGTAGAGCGAACTACGTCCTCACACCGGGGCGCCTTATTTCGCGCGCCCTTCGCTGCACCAGACCCGTAACGCCGGGACCCGATTTTTATAGGAGCCCACAGCCGTTTGCGCTAAGGTTGTTGACGCGCTAGCGGCAAACACGCTCACCGAACGCCAAAAGGAAAATGCAATCTTGGCACAAAAAATGGACTGGAACGATCTCAGGTTCTTCCTCGCCGTTGCTCGTGCGAAATCACTCAGCAGTGCTGCACGTCAGTTGAGTGTCAGCACGTCGACCGTGTACCGGCGCGTAAAAGCGCTTGAAGACGCGCTTAGGCTGAAATTGTTCGATCACCTCACGGATGGCTACATCCCGACCGAAGTCGGCCGCGAATTGGTGCCGCAGGCCGAAGCCATTGAAGAACAGCTTGTCTGGCTGGAACATTCAGCTTCCGGCAGCCAGGACGGCATGTCCGGGCTGGTCCGCATTGCCCTTCCCGAGCTGATCGGCCAGGAACTGATCCTGCCGGAAATCGGCACTTTTCTGGCCCAGAACCCGCGGATTCGTCTTGAAATCAGTTCGAGCGTGCGGCCAATCCAGCTGACCAAGCGGGAATCTGATATCGCGGTCCGGCTCGTGCGTCCGAAAAGTGGGACCTACAAGATGCGGTCAATCGGCATCGTGGTGATGCGTTTTTATGCATCGGAAACGTATCTGAGCATCAACGGTATCCCCAAGGTTCCGGATGATTTGACCACGCACCGCGTTATCGGCTGGACGGACGAGTTGCGATATCTGGTCATGTCCGCATGGCTTGAAGAGGTATACCCCGAAGACCGCCTCGCGCTGCGGCTAACCTCACTCGAGGCCCAGCTCAGGGCGGTCAGCAATGGCGCGGGGATCGCCGTGCTACCATCCTTTGCCGCCGAGAAATGCGGGCTTGTGCCGGTCCTGGGCGACACAACCCGGCTCGAGCTCGATGTTTGGGTTCTGGTTCAGGAGGACTCCGTCATGAACAAGCGGGTCGGTGTCGCCCGGGATTTCATCGTCGAGACACTTTCGGCGCAGCTTCAATAGCGATGAGCGGCGCCTTGCGGAACCCCGCCTTGCCCTGGCCTTTTTTTCATTCGGCCTGGGTCAGTTGATCTTGCTGAGCAGGCTGTTGACGCTGTCTTTTGCGTCGCCGTAGAACATGCGGGTGTTTTCCTTGTAGAAGAGCGGGTTTTCGATGC
>NZ_JBDOQV010000011.1:0-195769 GCF_039839345.1 Roseovarius sp. CAU 1744
GCCTTGAAATCACCGAAATACTTCGTGATCGCCGCCGTCAGCGTCGTCTTCCCGTGATCCACGTGACCAATGGTCCCGATGTTCACATGCGGTTTCGAACGATCAAACTTTTCCTTTGCCATGTCTCGAGGCGCCTTGTCTGTTGGGGGGCCCTATCGGCCCGATTGTGTTCTCCGCGCGCCGTTTATTGTCTTGCGCAGGGAAAATCAAGCAGTTCGTGCCGAAACACCCGGATCAGCCATCCTCGTCCAGGGGGGCCACCTCGGGTTCTTCCAGCACCACCGCTGCGGCGGCCGCAGCCGCGGCTGCGTCACTTGAAGCGCCGGGCGCGGCGCCGGCCTCTCCGGCTGGGTCATCGGTAACATCCGCTGTTCCGTCGGAGGCTTCCGTATCCATGACCCGATTGCCAAGAATATCGTTCTTTTCCTTCGCCGGGCGCCCGTCTGCTTCGAACCAGCCATGTTCGTTATTCTGGCTCACCAGCCAGTTTTCCACCAGTTTGGCGGCATTCCGGGTCAGGTTGCGCATCTGCCGTTCCTTGGACTGCGTCAGACCCGACCCCAGAACCGTGCGCCCCGAGACGGATTCGACCACCGTGATCAGCTCCGGCTTTTCGTTCAGCTTGGTCTGGCTGGCGTCGTCCCACGCGGTCACGTTCAGAATCAATGCCGACTTCGGAGATGCCACGACAGGCACGCCCGGAATCGCCAACACATACCCTTCGAGGCTGATACCGATGTGATAGAGCTTGTCGCCGTCATAGCGAGAGAACCGCTCGTCGATCGCCGTTTTCATCACCCCGATCCACTCGCCTTTGCTGGCATCACGCGACGCCGGCCCCTTGGTCAGGTTGGGAGCCACAACGACATTATGGCCCAGGTTGAAATTACCCAGGTAGACCGGCTTTTCCTCCAGATCATCGGGATTGGTGCAGGCCGCCAGCGCCAGGGCGGTCACGATTACGGCTGCCAAACGAAACATTCTCATCCCCTCGACCCTTTTCAACCGGATACCGCAGCACGGGTCGCAGCGCAATGATTTGCCCTGTTGGCCGGTCCTTCCTATATCAGGGATAGCAACGAAAGGTCCGCCGATGTCCGCCGCGCCACTCCCCGTTCATGTACCCCTCGTGACCGAGCCGATGGGCATCTGGCGAAGCCTCCAGGCGGCGCGGCACAACCTGCTCAGCATCATCCCGCAGATTGCCACCAAGCAGCCGATGGTCACCGGCCGCACCGGCAAGCGCTGGCACATGGTCATGGACCCCGAGGCGATCCGCCGGATGCTGCTGGAAAACCTCGACAACTATCCGAAATCCGTGGTCACAAAGAACCTGCTGCGCCCGGCGATCGGCGACAGCCTGTTCATTGCCGAGGGCGCCCATTGGCGATGGCAGAGGCGCACCGCGGCGCCGGTGTTCTCGCATCGCAACGTCCAGAACCTTGCGCCGATCATGGCGGCGGCGGCCGAACGCAGCTGCGACCGCATTGCCGCCGCTGGCCCCCGCGCCATCGACATGGCCGAGGATATGGTCCGCACCACATTCGACGTCATCAGCGAGGTCACGTTTTCCGGCGATGGCGCCTTTGACGGGCAGGCGGTGCACCGGTCCATCGACGCCTATATCGCCGAAGCGGGCAAGATCTCGCTCTTCGACATTCTCGGGTTTCCCGACTGGGTGCCGCGCCCGGGGCGGATGATGACCGGCAAGGCCGTAACCCAGATGAAACGGGTCGCCGACGAGGCGGTGGAGGCGCGCCGGGTGCGCGGCAGCAAAGGGGTGCCGGATCTGCTTGACCTTCTGCTGGCCGGCGAGGACCCTGAAACCAGGCGACGGATGAATACGGCCGAGCTGCGCGACAACCTTCTGACCTTTATCGTGGCAGGGCATGAAACCACGGCGCTGACGCTGGCCTGGTCGCTCTATCTCTGTGCCTTCGACCCCGACGTACAGGACCGCGCCCGCGCCGAGGCGCAATCGGTTCTTCAGGGTCGGACCGCCACCGGCGAGGATGTGGCCGAGCTTCCGTTCATCCGGATGATCGCCGACGAGGCGCTGCGGCTCTACCCGCCCGCCGCGATGATCTCGCGCACCGCGCAGGCGGCGGATACGCTCTGCGGGCGCGAGGTGAAGGCGGGGGATACGGTCATCATCCCGATCTACGCGCTGCATCGGAACGAGCGCTTGTGGGACGACGCAAATTCTTTCCGGCCCGAGCGTTTTGCGGATCGCAAGACGATTGAACGCTACGCATACCTGCCGTTCGGCGATGGCCCACGCATCTGCATCGGCGCCAGCTTTGCCCTTCAGGAGGCGGTGATCATCCTGGCGACGCTGCTGTCACGTTACCGGTTTACCCGCGTCGAAGGCCGCGACCCCGACCCGGTGATGATCCTGACGCTGCGGCCCGAAGGCGGCGTCTGGCTGGAAGCGGAGCCGGTCAGCCCGGCAGGTTAGCCGCAGATGTTCTTGAGCGCCTGCCATTCGGCCGGGCTGAGCGCCGGTGTGGCATTGTCGTTGCGCGCAGCGTTGTCACGCGCTCTTTGCGCCCTTGCTGCGCTGGCGGGGTGGGTGGCGAAATAGGCCGCGACTTCGGGCAGGCCGCCCTCCAGCTTCTCGAGCTTTTCGAAGAATTCCGCCATGCCGGAGCTGTCGATGTCGGCGGCGTTCAGCATATCCAGCGCGAAACCGTCCGCATCGGCTTCGGCCTCGCGGGTATAGCTGGCCCGCAAGAGCTGCTCACCCAGAAGCGCGGCGATGGTGCCGCCGCTGAAATCCCCCAGAACCATCGAAAGCAGGCCCGCCGACCCGACCGTTCGCAGGGCGTGGCGGGTGGGGTCGCGGCGCTCGACATGGCCGATCTCATGGGCAAGCACCGCGGCAACCGTGTCAGGGCCGGATGCCTGATCGAGCAATCCACGCATGATGATGACCTGCCCCCCCGGCGCCGCAAAGGCGTTCAGCATCGGGTGGTCGAACACGGTCACGTCCAGATCGTATTCAAGCGTCTGGTCGGCGGTGAGCCGCGTCAGCATCTTGTCCAGTGCCGCCTGCCCCTCCGGTCCCTCGCAATGCAGATCACCCAGATCGGTCGCGCCAAGCGCGCGTTCGATCTGCAGCGTGATCGATTTTCCGAACGCGATCTCCTTTTCCACCGGGATAAGATCGGCCAGCGTATCGGCCATGCGCGGCAGGATCACGAACAGCATCAGCAGAACCGCCGCCGTTGCCAGCGTGGCATAGCGGATCACCCTGCCCCATGTGCCGCGCGAGACATCCCGGCGGTGCAGATCCGGGCAAAGCCGCCTGATCCGGGCATTCATCTCGCCATCGCGCAGGGTCAGGCGGGCGGGTTCGCGCGGGGATTCGTCACCCTCTTCGCTGAATAGGGTGACAGTCAGGCCATCGACACCCGGTTGATCCGCAAGCGCGCGCAACCGGTCCAGCGGCCAGTGTTGGGGCTGCGGCAGCGTCGCGCCAGTCAGCACCAGCGTCGCGTCATTCTCGATCCTGACCTCAACCTTGTGGCGCGCGGCGGACTGGCCGTCAAAATAGCTGCCCGCCGCGACCGTCATCAGATGGCGCCCCCGACATCCAGCGCATCGGCAAAGCCCTCTGCATCGGCGCCGCTGTCCATGGCCCGCTGATGGATGGCGTCCAGCGCGTCCGCATTTTCGACAGCCGTTGATGATACGATATGGTCGATGATCGGCTGGGTGATCCAGACCAATGACAGAGCCGATGCAATGACAAGCGCCGCCAAATAGAGGATCGCGGTCAGTGCGACGGCGGCCAGACCCGCTCCGGCCGAACCGGTCAGCGCTGCCGGACTCATCATTGCTGTCGCGATCAGGCCGGCAACGAACAGCAACGCGCCGGTGGCGAGACCGACCAGAAGGCCGCCAATGAGGACATGCCCGACAACGGTCGAGGTCTGCGGATCGGCGCGGAAGCTGATGCTGCCGTCAAGCACCTTGTGGCCGGTCAGATAGGTAAAGGACTGAACCCGGTAGGAGACAAGGCCGATCATGCCCCAGATATACCCGACGACGAAGAAAACTCCGCCGATACCCGGCGAGTTCGTGGTCGCCACCAGAACAACGGCCAGTACGATGATCAGGGCACCGATAAAGAGATGCTTCATCGCCGGATAAAGTTCCTGCCACCGCCCCTGCTGTTCGAACCGCGCGGTGCCGTACCAGCTGCGGTCGGTCATGTATTTTTCAAGGTAAAAGGTCTGGCGCGGCAGCAGCAGCCCCAGGGTCAGGATGGTCAGCAGCCAGTGCCCGATCGCGCGCAGCGCATAGCCCCAGGCGGCCGGTTCGGCGCCAAAACGCACCCCCCGCCAGCGGGTGCGGGCCAGTTTGTAGCGGCGCGCCCGGTACTGCGCAAAGAATATCAGGGGCACGACCGCGAAGAAGCTGATATAGACCGCCAGCGTCTGCGCCACCGCCTCGGCCATCGTGGTCGGCTGGCTGAACAGGTTCAGGCCGAAATAGAACAGGATCATCTGGATGATGCCCAGGTAGATCGCCAGGATGACCACGGCGACCAGGAAACCCAGCAGCTTCTCGATCCCGGTGCCGGTATATTCGAACTTGTCACTGTCGCCGTCGATCGACGACCAGATATATTTGCGAATCCGCGTCTTGGCCCAGAAACGATAGATGCCAAGCGTCACCAGCGTCAGCAACGATGTCACCAGCGCAAGATTGAACAATTCACCCTTGTTACCGGAGTAACGCCCGAAAATATCGCGTGTCGTATCACTCATGATTACCCTTCCTTGATCTTTATACTGTGGCGCCATAGACGATAAGGCCCCGCTCTACCATGGGCTTATCTGGCGCAAATACGATCTCTTTTAGGCAGTTTTCAGGTAAATTTGTTGTCCCGCGGGAACCCGCGCGGCGCCATGCGCCCGGCGCCGGCCCGCTTGCCTGTCCATTCGGCCAGTTCGGTCTCGGTCCGGGTGCGGCCGGCGGGATCAAGCCAGCTCAGCCCCTCGGCCAGCGTGAATGTCGTGGCGTCGCTCAGCCCGCCATCCTTGTATTTCTGCAGCCTGACACCCTTGCCGCGGCCCATCTCGGGCAGTTCCTCAAGCGCAAAGACCAGTACCTTGCGATTTTCGCCGACGCAGGCGATGTGATCGCCACTCACCGGGCGGCAGACCCGCGCATACACACCGTCCTTGACGTTCAGCACCTGCTTGCCCGAACGGGTCTGCGCCAGCACGTCGTCCTCGGGCACGACGAACCCGTCGCCCGCGCTGGACGCCACCAGCAATTTCCGCCCGGGCTGATGGATGAACAGATCGACAATTTCGGCCTCGTTGGGCAGGTCGACCATCAGGCGCAGCGGTTCTCCCATGCCGCGCCCGCCCGGCAGGTTGGCGGCGCTGACCGTGTAGAACCGCCCGTTGCTGCCAAAGGCCAGCAGCCGGTCGGTTGTTTCGGCATGGAACATGAAACGTGGGGCATCGCCATCCTTGAACTTCAGCTCACGGGTCAGGTCGATATGGCCGGTCATCGCCCGGATCCAGCCCATCTGCGAGCAGACGACCGTGATCGGCTCACGGTCGATCATCGCCTCGATCGGCACGTCCTCGACCTCGGCGGCCTCTTCGATCAGCGTGCGGCGCGCGCCGCCCTCGTAATCCTTGCCGAAGGTCTTTTTGACCTCTTTCAGTTGATCCGCGATCGACTGCCATTGCAGGGTCTCGCTGTCCAGCAGGTCCTCAAGCCCGGCACGTTCCTCCATCAGCTCGGCCTGTTCGCGCAGCAATTCCATCTCTTCCAGCCGCCGCAAACTGCGCAGCCGCATGTTGAGGATCGACTCGGCCTGAAGTTCCGAGAGTTCGCCCTCGCCCGGGGCGGGTGGCACATAATCGACCTCATCGCGGGCGCGGACATGGGTTTTCGACCAATCCTCGCGCATCAGCGCCGCCTTGGGATCGTCATCGTAGCGGATGATGTCGATCACCCGGTCGAGATTGAGGAAGGCCACGACCAGCCCTTCCAGCACTTCCAGCCGGTGGTCGATCTTCTCCATCCGGTGTTTCGACCGGCGGATCAGCACCTCCTGTCGGAAATCCAGGAAGGCGCGCAGCACTTCCTTCATGCTGCAGACCTTGGGCGTGACCCCGTCGATCAGCACGTTCATGTTCAGCGAGAACCGCACCTCGAGATCCGAGTTGCGATAAAGCATCCCCATCAGCACTTCGGGGTCCACGTTCTTGGACCGCGGCTCGAGGATCAGGCGGATGTCCTCGGCGCTCTCATCCCGCACATCGCCCAGGATCGGCACCTTCTTGGTCTGGATCAGCTCTGCGATCTTCTCGATCAGCTTGGATTTCTGCACCTGGTAGGGGATTTCGGTGACAACGATCTGCCACTGGCCGCGGCCAAGGTCCTCGACCTCGTAGCGGCAGCGCAGCCGGAAAGAGCCGCGCCCGGTGCGATAGGCCTGCGCGATGTTCTCGGCCGGTTCCACGACGATCCCGCCAGTGGGGAAATCGGGGCCGGGCACATAATTCAGCAGCGTGTCGTCGCGGGCATCCGGCGTGCGGATCAGATGCAGGCAAGCATCGCACAACTCGGCAATGTTATGCGGCGGAATGTTGGTGGCCATGCCCACGGCGATGCCGCTGGCGCCGTTGGCCAGCAGGTTCGGGAAGGTCGCCGGCAGCACCACCGGCTCGGTCAGCGTGCCGTCGTAATTGTCGCGGAAATCGACCGCGTTCTCGTTCAGCCCGTCCAGCAGCGCCTCGGCCACGGCGGTCATCCGTGCCTCGGTATAGCGGCTGGCGGCGGGGTTGTCGCCGTCGATATTGCCGAAGTTCCCCTGCCCGTCCACCAGCGGGTAGCGCACGGCGAAATCCTGAGCCAGCCGCGCCATCGCGTCATAGATCGCCGCATCGCCGTGCGGGTGATAGTTACCCATCACGTCACCGCTGATCTTGGCGGATTTGCGGAACCCCCCGGTAGAGCTCAACCGCAATTCGCGCATGGCATAGAGGATGCGGCGATGCACCGGCTTCAGCCCATCGCGCGCATCGGGCAGGGCCCGGTGCATGATCGTGCTCAGCGCGTAGGTCAGGTACCTCTCGCCGATGGCACGGCGCAGGGGTTCCGAAACCGTTTCAGGGCCGATATTGGGGTCATCCAGCAAATCGCTCATAGATGCTGTGTACCCAAGGCGGATTTGCCCGTAAAGCGGGTTGCATGGGAAAGTTTTCCGCTTTTCCCATGAATTTCACCGGCAGATCGTATATGATGACAACGTGCTTGACGTGGTATGGTAAACAGGGGTCGCGCAGATGTGGCGCTTTATTCTGATAACTTTCGCCTTTCTTGGCTGGTCTTTCTATGTACTCAGCGGCGGGGCCGATTACGAACCGGGCTTGCAGTCGTTGCAGGCACGCGCGGAGCTGAACGACCTGCGCCCGCTGGCGCGCCCGGCAGCGGAAGACGTGGCGCAGGCGCCCGGGGTGACAGAGGCGGCCGATGAGACCACCGAGGTAACACGGGCATTGTCCAGCCTGGATGATCTGGAACTGTCCAAGGACGGCCCTGCCGACGTGACGCTCGCCGCCCTGCAAAGCGATGCGACATCTGAGCCGGAATTCGAGGCCGATACGCAGAAGGTCGACACGCTGACCCGGTCGCCTGACATCGCCACCGATACCGCGACCATCGACGAACAGGCATCGCCGGCACAGGATCTGCGACGCGTAACCGGCACGGTCGTGAACATGCGCGACGGCCCCAGCACCTTCTACCTTGCAATCGGCAAACTCAGGAAGGGTGCCCAGGTCGAGGTGCTGGAAAACTCCGGCGACGGTTGGTTGAAAATCCGGGCAACCGATAGCGGGCAAGAGGGCTGGATGGCCGATTGGCTGGTCAGCAGCGCCGCAAACTGATTGCAACGCGGCACTCCTCGGGCCAATGTCCGGTTCATGACGCAGAAATCCATCCTTATCACCGGTTGCTCGTCGGGCATCGGTTACGACGCCGCCCATGCGCTCAGAACGCGGGGCTGGCGCGTCTTCGCCGCCTGCCGCAAGCAGTCTGATTGCGACCGGCTGATCGCCGAAGGGCTGGAAAGCCCGCTACTGGATTACCAGGACGAGGCCACCATTTCCGCGGCCGTGGCGCAGGTGCTCGATGCCACGGGCGGCACGCTGGACGCGCTCTTCAACAACGGCGCCTTCGGCTGTCCGGGCGCCGTCGAAGACCTGCCAAGCGATGCGCTGCGCGACATCTTCGAGGCGAATTTCTTTGGCTGGCACGAGCTGACGCGCCAGGTGATCCCGGTCATGCGGGCTCAGGGCCATGGGCGGATCGTGCAATGCTCGTCTGTGCTGGGGTTTGTCACCCTGCCCTGGCGCGGCGCTTATAACAGTACGAAATATGCGCTTGAGGGGCTTACCGACACGCTGCGGATCGAAATGAGAGGAACCGGGGTTCAGGTCGCCCTGATCGAACCCGGCCCGGTCACATCCAAAATCCGCGTCAATTCGATCCCGCATTTCGAACGCTGGATCGACTGGGAAAATTCCCCGCGTGCCGATCAGTACCGCAACCGTCTGCTCAAACGGCTGTATGAACATGACGGCACCAAGGACCGTTTCGAGTTGCCCGCCTCGGCGGTGTCGAACAAGCTTGTCCACGCCCTCGAATCGCCGCGCCCGCGCGCACGGTACTATGTCACCACACCCACCTACATGATGGGCACGCTAAGGCGCATTCTGCCAACCCGCGCGCTGGACTGGGTGCTGTCGAAAAGCTGACCTGCGTCACCATTGCCATTTTGCTTTTCCCGCCGCGCCGACTACATGTGCAGACAGATTCGCTGTAAAGGACAGACCAGATGGCCGACGACCCGCTCTTTTACATCGTGGCAGTGGCCTGCCTGGCGGTTGCCGGCATCCTGCTGTTTGGCATTCTGACCTTCGGCAGGGGCGGGGAGTTCAACCGCAAACACGCCAACAAGATCATGCGTTGGCGCATCGGCGCGCAATTCGTCGCGGTTCTGCTTATTCTGCTGTTCGTGTTCATCCGCAGGCAGGGAGGGTAACGACATGGTCGTCCTGAACAAGATCTACACGCGCACCGGTGATGCCGGTGAAACCGCGCTTGGCAATGGCGACCGGGTGGCCAAACACTCGGCCCGCGTCAGTGCCTACGGCACCACGGACGAGGTCAACGCGACGGTCGGTTTGGCGCGTCTTCACGCGTCGGGCGACGTTGATGCGGCACTGGCCCGGATCCAGAACGATCTTTTCGACCTTGGCGCCGATCTGTGCCGCCCGGACATGGACAAGGATGCCGAGGCCGAGTACCCGCCCCTGCGCATGAGCGACGCCCAGGTCGACCGGCTCGAGGCGGAGATCGACGTGATGAACAAGGCGCTGGAACCGCTCCGGAGCTTCATCCTGCCGGGTGGCTCAGAACTGGCCGCCTATCTGCATCTTTGCCGCACCGTGTCCCGCCGGGCCGAGCGGCTGACGGTCGAACTGGCCGGCGCCGAGCCGGTGAACCCGGCGGCGGTCAAATACCTGAACCGCCTCAGCGACTGGTTTTTCTGCGCGGCCCGCATGGCCAATAATGACGGCAAGGACGACGTTTTGTGGGTTCCTGGCGCGAACCGCTGACAGCGGGGGACCGTCCGGGGGACGGACCGGCGCCGGGTAGGACAAAGCCCCGGCCCGTCAGGCCGGGAGCGCAACATCCACTGTCCTCAACGGCGCTGCCTTCACCCGATAATTCGCATCAGCCCCTCAGATAGTGTCGGTTTCTCTCGATTTTGAGTCGATTCCTGCGGCAGTAAAGCGCCGGTTCCAATTCAAGCTCCACTGAAGGCAGCTTCAGTTATTCTGAAATGACCGCCGGCAATAACATCCACCCTGCTCTGCCCCCGCGGTCTGAGCGGAGGCAAATTCTGGATGACGCAGAAACAAGGGAGGACCAAATGAAATTTATTCGCGACCTGTTGCCTGTACGGGCAGGAGTGCTCTGCTCGGCCCTGGCAATCGCGGCACCACCGGTAGCCGTCCATGCACAGAGCACGGCCGGGCTTGATTCGGCGCCCCCGGAAATCACCTTCACGTCCTGGACCGGCCCCTATATGCGCAGCCAGATGCTGGGCTTCGTGCGTCCCTATGAACGGGAAACACGCTCGCGGGTCCATGTCGCGCATTATAACGGCGGCATCGACGAGATCCGCGACCAGGTGGAATCCGCCAATGTGATCTGGGACGTGGTGGACCTGACGCAGGCCGATTCACTGCGGGCCTGCAATGAAGGTCTTCTCGAGGATCTTTCCGACATCTCCCTGCCTGCCGGCGCCGACGGCACCCCCGCCAAAGATGATTTCGTCGAAGGCGCACTGAACGATTGCGGCGTGGGCGTGATCGTCTGGGGCACGGCATTCGCCTATAAGAACGACGCTTTCGACGGAAAGACGCCGGCAACCATCAACGATTTCTTCGACACCGACAATTTCCCCGGGGCACGTGCGATCCGCAACGATCCCACCGTGATCATGGAATGGGCGCTGATGGCCGACGGCGTGGCGCGCGAAGATGTCTATGCGACGCTGGAAACCGACGAGGGGGTCGAGCGCGCATTCGAGAAGATGAACGCGATCAGGGCCGGTCTGCAGACCTGGCAGGCGGGCCGTGAACCGGTGCGGATGCTGAACGCGGGTGAGGTCACGATGTCGATGATCTGGGCCACGACCGGTGTCGTCGCCTCGCGCGAGGAGGGCGCGGATTTCACCGTCAACATGGATGGCCGGGTGATCGAACTGGATCTGTTCGGCATCCCCAAGGGCAGCCGCTACGTGGAGGCCGCCAAGGATTTCATCCGCTATGCCAGCAGCACCAATTCGCTGGCCAACATGGTGGGTTTCCTGCCAAACGGACCCACGCGCAAATCGTCCCTGTCCCGGCTGTCGGACGACACGCTGCAGCAAATCCCCAACGGCCCCGCCTACGAGGACAAGCTGCATATCATGTCGGACGCGCAATGGTGGGCAGAAAACCACGCCCGCCTGGAAGAACAGTTTGACATCTGGTTGTCCGCCGGTGCCCGCAGGGGTGCCTCGGGTACGGTCCGCTGAGCGGCATGAACGGGACAGAGAGGTAACAAGAAATGAGTGACCAAACCACAATCAAACCCGACACCCTTGTCGCCAAATCCGGGCTGTTCGCCGGGATGAACCCGCTGATGGGGATCTTGTCGATGGTCATGATCATCGGCTTCGTGGTCTATACGATCATGGATGTCGAACGCTCCAGCGAGGTCTTCGCGGCGGGCAAGGATTTCATCATCGGTACGATGGACTGGTTCTATGTCATCGTCGTCAACGTCGCGCTTTTCTTCGTCTTCTGGCTGCTTGTCAGCCGGTTCGGCGACGTGAAGCTGGGCAAGGATGACGACGAACCCGATTTTTCGACCTTCTCCTGGATCTGCATGCTGTTCAGTGCGGGGCTGGGCTCGGGCCTGATCTACTGGGGTGTGGCCGAGCCGATGTACCACATCCAGGGCAGCCCATTCATGGAACGCGCCGGTGCCGAGGCGGGCAGCGTGGACGCGGCGATTGCCGCGGTCACGGTGACCAATTTCCACTGGGGGTTTCATGGTTGGGGGCTCTATGTGCTGGTCGGGCTGAGCCTTGCCTATTTCTCGTATCGGCGTGACCTGCCGCTGACCCTGCGCACGGCGCTCTACCCGGTGCTGAAAGAGCGAGTCTACGGACCCTGGGGCCACATGGTCGACCTGATCGGCGTCTTCGGAACGATCTTTGGCCTGGCAACGTCGCTGGGGCTGGGCGTGACCCCGATCGCCGCCGGCCTGGAAAACCTGGGCTGGATGTCGAATACGCAGACCAACCAGCTGATCCTGGTGGCGATCATCACCTGCCTCGGAACGGCCTCGGCCGCATCGGGTGTGGGCAAGGGCGTGCGTATCCTCAGCGAATGCAACGTCATGGCCTCGATCGGGCTGCTGATCCTGTTCATCGTTCTGGGCCCGACGGCCTTCCTGCTGGGCATCACCATCTCGGGCTTTGGCGATTACCTGTGGAATGTCATCCCGATGGGCTTCTGGATCAACGGCGACCCGGAAAACCAGTGGCAAAGCTGGTGGACCATCTTCTACTGGGGATGGTGGATCGCATGGTGCCCGTTCGTGGGCCTGTTCATCGCCCGCGTGTCCAAGGGGCGCACCATCCGGCAGTTCTGCTTCTGCGTGCTGCTGATCCCGACTTCGGTGGTGATGCTGTGGATGGGCGTGTTTGGCGGGGCTGCCGCCGGTGTCGACCTTTTCTATAACGCAGGCGTCGTGGATGCGGTCAACGATGATTACGCCAGGGGCGTGTTCCAGACGGTGGCCGGGTTCGGTTATGACTTTCTGACCTACCCGATCACGGTTCTGATAACGATCCTGCTGATCTCGTGGTTCGTCACCTCCTCGGACTCGGGCACGCTGGTGATGTGCACGATGCTGTCGATGGGCGACGAACATCCGCCGGTCAAGTTCCGCGTCTTCTGGGGGCTGACCGCGGGGATCGTCGCGGGTGTCCTGATGCTGGCCGGCGGGCTGAGCGCCCTGCAGACCGCGTCAATCGTCGCCGGCCTGCCGATTGCGGTGATCCTGCTCTTCATGGTCTACGGCATCGTCAAGTCGCTTTACGAAGATCACCCGGTGCCGGATGTCGAGGACAAGTTTGACCTGGAGTTCCTGAACCGCTGACCTGGCGGGGACGGCTATCAAATCACCAAGGGGCGGTTGCGGCCGCCCCTTTTCTTTTTCCCCCTGCAGGTACGCGCGGCAGGAATTTCGCTGCAAACGGCAACATTCCTGCAAAATTCTCATGTTCATACCGGAAACGCGACGTCGCAAGACGCAAACGTGACGATTTTACCCTGTTTCCCCGATTAACAAATCTGTATCAAACGCCAGAGAGCTTTCTGGGGAGTCGCGAGCGCGGCTCTCCGTCATTTTAACGGAGACCATGCCAATGAAGGTGTTAGTGCCTGTCAAGCGCGTGATTGACTACAACGTGAAGGTCCGTGTCAAAGCGGATGGATCGGGTGTTGATCTTGCGAACGTCAAAATGTCGATGAACCCCTTTGACGAGATTGCCGTCGAGGAGGCCATCCGCCTGAGAGAAGCCGGTAAAGCCGAAGAAGTGATTGCCGTTTCGGTCGGCGTCAAGCAGGCGCAGGAGACCCTGCGTACGGCGCTGGCGATGGGCGCGGACCGCGCGATCCTGGTGGTGGCCGCCGATGACGTGCACACCGACATCGAGCCGCTGGCCGTCGCCAAGATCCTGGCCAAGATCGTCGAAGAAGAGGGCCCCGGCATCGTGCTGGCGGGCAAGCAGGCGATCGACAATGACATGAATGCCACCGGCCAGATGCTCAGCGCCCTGCTGGGCTGGTCGCAGGGCACGTTTGCCTCGAAGCTGGACATCGAAGGCGATCATGCGCTGGTCACCCGCGAGGTGGATGGCGGGTTGCAGACGATCAAGGTCAAGATGCCGTCGATCATCACCGTCGACCTGCGCCTGAACGAGCCGCGCTATGCCTCGCTGCCCAACATCATGAAGGCCAAGAAAAAGCCGCTGGACGAGAAAACCGCCGCCGATTACGGCGTCGACGTCACCCCGCGCCTGGAAATCGTCAAGACCGACGAACCCGAGGCCCGCAAGGCCGGTGAAATCGTGGGCTCGGTGGACGAGCTCGTTGCCAAACTCAAAGAAGCGGGGGCTGTGTAATGGCTGTTCTTCTTCTCGCCGAAGTAACCGATGGCGAACTGGCGCTGGACGCGACCGCAAAGGCCGTGACCGCCGCAAGCAAACTGGGTGATGTGACCGCGCTTTGCGCCGGAGGCCATGCCGCCGCGGCCGGTGAGGCCGCCGCCAAGATCGACGGTATTTCCAAGGTGCTGGTTGCCGAGGATGCCTCGCTGGGTCATCGCCTGGCGGAATCGACCGCGGCGCTGATCGTGTCGCTGGCGGGCGATTACGAGCACATCGTCGCCCCCGCCACCACCGACGCCAAGAACGTCATGCCGCGTGTTGCGGCGCTGCTGGATGCGATGGTGATCTCGGACGTCTCGGGCGTGGTTGACGCCAACACGTTCGAACGCCCGATCTACGCGGGCAACGCGGTCCAGACGGTGAAATCCTCGGACGCCAAGAAGGTCGTGACCATCCGCACCTCGACCTTCGACGCCGCCGGGACCGGCGGCGCGGCCCCGGTCGAAACGGTTTCGGCCGCCGACAACCCCGGCCTGTCCGAATGGGTCGAGGACAAGGTCGCCGAATCCGACCGCCCCGAGCTGACCTCGGCCGGCGTGGTCGTATCGGGCGGCCGTGGCGTGGGTTCGCAGGAGGACTTCGCCCTGATCGAGAAACTGGCCGACAAGCTGGGCGCCGCCGTCGGTGCGTCCCGCGCCGCGGTCGATTCGGGCTTTGCCCCGAATGACTGGCAGGTGGGCCAGACCGGCAAGGTGGTTGCCCCGGACCTCTATGTCGCCGTCGGCATCTCGGGCGCGATCCAGCACCTTGCGGGCATGAAGGACAGCAAGATCATCGTCGCCATCAACAAGGACGAAGAGGCCCCGATCTTCCAGGTCGCCGATTACGGCCTCGTCGCAGACCTCTTCGACGCCGTCCCGGAACTGACCGAAAAACTGTAGGACGAGGGACACCACCTCGTACCCGGCAACAGGGCCCGCTGAACTAGCGGGCCTTGTTCGTTTCGGCGACCATCTGCGCCACCAGCGGCCCCAATGCCTCCGCTACCTGGTAATGGCATCTGGGCCCCATTACTTCCTGCGCCGCCGGTGCTTCCAGCGCGGAAAACCGCATCCCGTTGGTCCCGTCGGCCCTGACCTCTTCGCTTGCGGTGACCTCGATCACCTGGTCGGTCATCGGGCGCAACGTCTCGAGCATCTTCCGGGTGACGCAGATCGGGTCAAATTCCACCTCGGTCCTGTCCGCGTCATCCTCGGGCCTGCGCGCAGACATCCACAGCAGGATGACCTTGCTGTCCACCTTGTGCAGCAACAGCTGCATCCGCGAAACCCATGCTGTCTGAATCTCTTCGATCACCGTGGCAAAACGCTCGCTCGATACTTTCTGGAGGCATTGCAGCATGTGCCGGACAAAATGAAACTCGGTGAAATCCACCTCGCCGTAGATGGCGCGCAACGTGCCCGATGCTTCGAGGAACCTGTCATTGCGCCGCGGATGAACCGAATAGAACCGGTTCGTCATATTGGTCACGCAAGGCACCTGCACGATGGTCACGTCGGCATTCGCCGTGGCCATCAGCACGCCGATATCGTTCAGATAGACATCGACCCCCGCATTCGGCCAGCCGAAATTGACACATTTCACCCCGGTTCGCGCCTCGATCAGCGCCGGGAAGGGCCGTTCGATGAATTTTCCGTACGTATCCGTGCCGCCAAGAAACGCCGCATACGGACCGTTCAGTTTCCGGCGCGGGCCGCGAAACCTGAGTTTCGACCCCGGATAGCCGCACGGTTGATATGTAAGGGGACTGTCCCCCATTCTTTCATAGGCCATGATTCCCACCAATCTCTTTTCACCCGGGATCAGATTCGGCCAAACCGGTTGAGAATTATCTAATGCGCGAATTCATCACAGTTTTTAGCGATCCGAAGCCCTTGCGGCTGATCCCCCGGCGGGCCTATGTTGTCGGCAAGTGACGCAAGGGGACGTTGAAATGGCAATCCAGACGATTGGCGTGATCGGAGCGGGTCAGATGGGCAACGGGATTGCCCATGTCATGGCCCTGGCAAACTACAACGTCCTGCTGACCGACATCAGCCAGGATGCGCTTGACCAGGCGATGGAGACGATCCGCACCAACATGGAACGCCAGGTGAGCCGCGGAAAAATCAGCCAGGAAGATATGGCTGCCGGGCTAGGGCGGATCAAGACGACCCTGAAACTGACCGACCTGGGCCAGACAGACCTGGTTATCGAGGCCGCGACCGAGCGCGAAGCCGTGAAACAGGCCATATTCGATGAGCTGTTGCCGCATCTGCAGCCGCATACGATCCTGACCTCCAACACCTCTTCCATCTCGATCACCCGCCTGGCCAGCCGCACGGACCGGCCCGAGAAATTCATGGGTTTTCACTTCATGAACCCGGTGCCGGTGATGCAGCTGGTCGAGCTGATCCGGGGCATTGCCACCGACAGCGAAACATTCGACGCCTGCATGAACGTGGTCGAACAGATCAGGAAAACCTCTGCCACGGCCGAGGATTTCCCCGGGTTCATCGTCAACCGTATCCTGATGCCGATGATCAACGAGGCGGTCTACACGCTCTACGAGGGTGTCGGCAACGTGCGGTCGATCGACCAGTCGATGCGGCTGGGCGCGAACCACCCGATGGGGCCGCTGGAACTGGCGGATTTCATCGGGCTGGATACCTGTCTGGCGATCATGAACGTGCTGCATGACGGGCTGGCGGACACGAAATACCGTCCCTGCCCCCTGCTGACGAAATACGTCGAGGCCGGGTGGCTGGGCCGCAAGACCGGCCGGGGCTTCTATGACTATCGCGGCGAGGAACCCGTACCCACGCGCTGACCCCCGGGCGGCTGCGTGAATTTCAAAGAATGACCTCGGCCACGGATTTCGGGTGATCCGTAAGCGGCTCCCAGCCGTCCCCGGTGACGATGACGCTGTCACCCACCTGCGCCCGGAACGTCTCGACCGAAACCGACCCGTCCACCGCAAGAACCATACCCGGCTTGATGATGGTCTTGTCACCGGTCACAAGCTGCGGCGATTCGAGAAAGCTGAACCCCGTCGCACGGCCACAGCGGAACGGGTATTCAAAACCGGCGCTCTGGATGACCTCGGCGTATTCGGCATGGATGCTTTCGGCGGTGACACCGGGGCGCAGCGCATCCAGCGCGGCCTTCTGGCTGGCCACCGCCACCTCATAGACCGCCACCTGCGCAGGATCGGCGTTACCGATCCAGAAGGTACGGTCGAAACCCAGCTTGAAGCGGTGGAAATTGGTCATGCCGCAAAAACAGAGGAAAACCGGCTCCCCCCGGTGCATGGTCCGGGTTGACGCGCGGTGATGGGTTTTGATGATCTCGCGTCCCGAGGCCATGATCTGCAGGAAATGGGTGTTGGGCGACATGTCGGCATCGTCATAATGCGCGGCCAGCAACCCGGCCGCCTTGCGGGTGCCCGCCTGCGAGGTGGCGATTGCAACCTCGTATTCCGGCACCCCGTCGCCGATCGCCGCACGTCCGGCCGCCATCATCGCCGTGGCAACCTGCCCGGCATGGCGCGCGATCTGCAGCTCTTCGGGTGATTTGATCATCCGCATCTCGGCCAGCAGCGGCGTCGCGCTGTCCAGCTTTCCCGTGCCTGCCAGATCGTTCACATATGCGCGGACCACCGGCGGCATGTGATCCGGCTCGATCGCGATCCGGGATGCGGATCCGAGCGCGCCCGGCAACTCCTCGCGCCATTCGTTGCCCATGCCGTCATTCCAGGGGGCGATGCGATCCACCCGCGCCGCGGCTTCGGCGGCGTTCAGATCAATAATGGGCGTGATCAGCAACGTGTCACCATCCCTGGGAACCACCAGGATGGTCGGGCGGCCAAATTCCATGTGCAGATAGTCGTAATAGCCGGTCAGGTAATAGACATTGTCGTCATCGGTGATCAGCGCGACATCAATACCGCTTTCGGCAAGGTTTGATTGAAAGCGGCGCATTCTGTCGCGAAACATGCTGGATCCTTTCCGTGGCAGGCCTGAGGTGTCCGTGACGCGCACCCCGGTCAGTGTTCCGCCGCGAGACTATTCGGATTGGGCCTTCTTTCAAAACGAGAACCGACATTGCGGTCGCCGGGCCCACCGGGCGCGATCAACACGGCCGCTGGCGGCGTTTTCGCGTCAGGACAATCAGGTTCGACACGAACAGCGCACCGATCACCACCGCGCCGCCAACCAGCGCCCAGTGGCCGGGATCTTCCCCGACGACCGCCCAAACCAGCACAGGCGCCAGAACGGATTCAAGCAAGATCAGCAGCGAGACCTCGGCCGAACTGATGTAGCGCGGCCCCAGCGTCAGGAAACAGGTCGCGATCGCGATGAACCCGCCATGGCCCAGGAAAAGCTCCCACTGACCGGGAAAGACGGCCATCGGCGTCACGAAGGGCCACATCACCATCGCCGAGCCGATATAGCCGATCGGGATCGCGGGGATCATCGAGATTTCCTTGACCATGCGCACCGCCGTCAGCGCACCCGCATAGGCGATGGTCACGTAAAGCGCCCACAGATCGCCCTTCCACGAGGCGATCTCGGATTCTTCGGACCCGTAGGCAATGATCCCCAGCCCGACCATGACCGCCGCCATGGTCAGGACCATGCGCCGCCTGATCGGCTCACCCAGGAAGATCAGGCTGAAAATGGCGGAAAAAACCGGCATGGAGGCAAAGATGAATACCACGTTGGCGACACTGGTCTGTGTCACCGCCAGCACGAAACCGGGGGCGGTCGATCCGATCAGGACCATGTAGATGATACCGGGCCAGCCACTGCCCAGAACATCCCGGACCCCTTTGATGCCCTGCACGACCAGCAATCCCAGAAGAATGATCACCCCGGCAGTCATGCCACGCCAGAACGCCACGACCAGCGGGTCCGCCACGATCAGACGCACAAACAGCGAGTCGGGGACCACAAAGAGCACCCCCAGCGTTGTAATCAGCAATCCTTTGGCATGATCATTCATGGGAAAATCTGTGCGGATTTTCCGCGCGAAAGTAAACCCGGATCAAAGGCCCCCCTGCCAGTCGCGGATGATGTCGAGCGGATAGAGCAACATCACCACGTTCAGAGCCAGCCCGTCGCGGATGACCCACAGGGTCAAGAGCTCGAACCCCACCACGATGGCAAGGCTGGCCCAGACCGGCAACCGGTGCGCCAGCCAGAACCCTGCCAGCATGGCAACGATATCCGAGGCCGAGTTCAGGACGCTGTCGCCGTAGTAATCGAGAGAGATCGTGACCTCGCGGTAGCGTTCGATCACCGCATCGGTGTTCTCGGCGATCTCCCAGGCGCATTCGACCAGCGTGGCGATCACCAGCCGCCAGCCCAACGGCACCGGCCGCGCCAACGGCCACAAGGCGGCATAGAAGATGAAACCGTGCAGCAGGTGGCTGGGCGTATACCAGTCGAAAAGCTGCTGCGATCCTTCGCTGGTCCCGACCGTGCCCCACAGATCGACATGCCCGCACTGGCACCAGGGCACGCGCCCCATCGCCAGCAGGATGACAAGCGTGGCCAGGACCACCGCCGCGGTCACCAGGTAAGGCAGATGATGTTGATGACGCATGGCCGATCTTGAATCACGCGAGGTTCGTTCTGTCCAGACCCACCCGCAAAATACCCGTTCATGCGGGGCAAGACCGCGGGCAAGACGGCAACACCCGCATCAGGCCCAGGCACGGGGTTTTAGTAAGGAGCCCGCACGAGTTCAGCGCCGCAGGCAGCCGCGCGACCCGCCAGGCGCGATTTGCAGCCGTTCGAACCCTCTCGGCGTCAGGCCGGCATCCGCTGCTCGACGATCTCGGCCCACCAGCTGCACCCGGCGGGAATGGCGTTGTCGTTGAAATTATAGTCGGGGCTGTGCACCTTGGCAGTGTCGCCGTTGCCTATCAGGATATAGGCGCCGGGACGTTCTTCTAGCATATAGGCAAAATCCTCGCCCCCCATGATCAGCGGCGCCTCGGCGCAGTCTCCGCTGACCGACCGGGCCACATCGGCGGCAAAGGCGGTCTGTTCCTCGTGATTGACCATGACCGGATAGCTGCGCTTGTAGTCCAGGGTAATCTTGCCGCCGAACCCGGTGCCGACGCCATCACACAGCGACTGCATCCGCGTTTCCGCCAGGTCGCGCATCTCGGCGCTCATCGTGCGCACCGTGCCAAGAAGATGGACGGATTGCGGTATCACGTTGAACGCATTGGAAGAGCTTTGAATGGATGTCACCGAGACAACCAGCTGTTCGGTTGGATCCGCATTGCGCGCCGTGATCGTCTGCAGCGCCGTCACCAACTGCCCGGCCATCACGATCGGGTCGATGGTCTCATTGGGTTTGGCCGCGTGTCCGCCCCGCCCCTCGATCTCGATGTTGAACACATCCGTGGCAGCAAAGAACGGCCCGGGACGAATGGCAAATTCTCCCTCCGGCACGCCGGGCCAGTTGTGCATCCCATAGACCTCCTGTACGCCAAAGCGTTCCATCAGACCGTCCTCGCACATCTCGCGGCCACCGCCACCGCCCTCTTCGGCGGGTTGAAAGATGACCACGCAAGTACCATCGAAATTGCGGGTCTCGGCCAGGTATTGCGCCGCCCCCAGCAACATCGCCGTATGCCCGTCATGGCCGCAGGCATGCATCTTGCCCTCCACCTTGGAGGCATAATCAACACCCGTCTCCTCGTGAATGGGCAGTGCGTCCATATCCGCGCGAAGCGCGATCACCTTGCCGGAACCGGTTGATTTTCCCTTGATAACCCCAACGACACCGGTCCGCCCGATCCCGGTGGCGATATCGTCACAGCCAAAGGCCCGCAGGCGTTCCTCGACCAGCGCGCTGGTCCGGTGGGTATCGAACAACAGTTCGGGATGCTGGTGCAGATCGCGCCGCCATTCCGTGATCTGGTCATGAAGTTCGGCAAATCGGTTCTTGACGGGCATGGCGCGCTCCTCCGGGTTCGGGGCCTGCGCGCAACCTGACGCATAGCGCGCCCTGCGGCAAGGCCCGCCAGTTCACATTCGCGATCACATTCCTGGCCCCATCACCAGCTTGGAGCCGTCGGTAAAGCGCCCGAACCGGAAACGCGCCATGTCGTGCCCGGGCGGGGCGCCTGTCATCATGTCGGCCAGGATGCGGCCAAAGGCGGGGCCGATACCAAAACCGTGCCCGCTCATCCCCGTTCCCACCCAGAGGCCGGGCAGATCGGGCACCTGGTCGACAATCGGCACGACATCGGGCATCGCATCGATCATCCCGGCCCAGCTGGCGCGCATCTCGACAGACCCGAGGCCCGGAAACAGCGTCTGAAAGTCGGACAGGATCTTGTGCACGCGATCCGGGCGCGGCGTCGGGTCAAGAATGCGCATCGCCTCGAAGGGTGAGTGCGCCTCCATCGACCAGCGGCGCGGCGTCCCCCAGCCGTCCGGGAACCCCTTGGGAGCAGCGGGCAGGTAGACACGGCTGAACGGGTTTTTCATCAGCGGTTTCAGGTATTTGAACATGTCCCTGAATCCGTCCGGACCAAGGTAGAATTCATGGAACCCTTCGGGCGCCAGCGTATAGCCGCCATCCGCGCGGCGCCGGAACGCGATGGTGTGATCTGCCGCCCCACCCTCGTGCACGGAGGGGACCGGCCGGGTGGCAACCACCGTCGATTTCACCGAAATCTGCGGGATCGAAACCCCGTGACGCCGCAGGAAAAGCGAGGACCATGCCCCGCCCGCGACCAGAACCTGATCGGCGGCCATCCGGCCCTTTTCGGTGATGACGCCGGCAATCCGGCCGGCCGCCATATCCAGCCCGCGCACGGCGCAATCCTCGATCAACACCGCCCCCGCCCGCGCCGCCGCACGCGCCAGACGCGGCACCGCCACCCAGGGCTCGGCCCGGTAGTCGGACGGCGTATGCAGCGCGCCCAGGTAACGGCGCGACGCCCCCGGCAACAGCCCGGCCACCTCCTGCGCGCTCAGAATGCGGCTGTCGACCCCGTTTGCGCGGGCCAGCGGCAGGAATTCCTCGAACTCGGCCATGTCCCTGTCCGTCACGCCCAGATAGGTCAGGCCGGACGGCACCAGCCCGAGGTCCTCGTTGATGTCGCGCTGCAATTCCGGCCAGAGCCTGTTGGCCTCGACCATGATCGGCAGTTCGGCGGCATCGCGCCCGGTCTGGCGTACCCAGCCCCAGTTGCGCGCGCTCTGTTCTGCGGCGATCCGGCCCTTTTCCAGCAGCACCACGCGCCGCCCTTTTCGCGCCAGGAAATAGGCCGTCATCACGCCGATGATGCCGCCGCCCACGATCGCCACATCGGCGCGGTCCGGCAGGTCCGCGCTGTGCTCGGCCGGGGACTCTTCGGTAATCGGGAACCCGGTCAATATCCGCTCTCGCTTGTCAGGACGAAATGGCCGGGGCTGGCTTGGGCATATTCAGACGGTTGCGGCGCATATCCGACCGGATGAATGGGGGACGGTATCGGTTTGAAGGTCAACTCTCTTTCCGCTTTTCTCTGGCGTGGGTCCGCTATCGGCACGGCCCGCATCAGGGCGCGCGTATAGGGATGTTGCGGGTTCTCGAACACCGCCGAACGCGGGCCTTTTTCGACGATCCGGCCCAGATACATCACCGCCACGTCATGGCTGACCCGTTCGACCACCGCCATGTCGTGGCTGATGAACAGATAGGACAGCCCCAGATCCGCCTGCAATTCCATCATCAGGTTCAGCACCTGCGCCTGCACGCTGACATCAAGCGCGCTTACCGCCTCGTCCGCGACAATCAGCTTGGGCTTCAGCGCCAGCGCGCGGGCAATCGCGATCCGCTGCCGCTGCCCACCGGAAAGTTCGTGGGGATAGCGGTTCAGAAAGGTTCTTGGCAGGCCGACCCGATCAAAAAGCTGCGCCACGCGGGTCTGACGCTCGGGCGCCGGAACGCCGAAATTCCGCATCGGCTCGGCCACCTGGTCGGCCAGGCTCATCTGCGGATTGAGGCTGGCGAACGGATCCTGAAACACCATCTGCATATCCGCCCGCGCCCGCCTCAGCCCGCGCGCATCAAGCGCCATGACATCCACCCCGTCCAGCATGATCCGCCCGCCCGTCGGTTCGACCAGGCGCAGAATCGACCGCCCGGCACTGGACTTGCCACAGCCTGATTCGCCCACCAGCGACAGGGTGCGGCCCTTGTTGAGCGTAAAGGACACATCCTCGACCGCGTGGACATTGGCAACCCTGCGGCGCATCAGCCCGCCGGTGACCGGGAACCGCGTCGTCAGCCCTTCGACCTGCAACAGCGTCGTATCGCTGCCCCGGACCGGCGCGGCGTCAAGGTCACTGCCGACCAGCCGCATCGGCTCGGGCGCGGATTTGCCGCGCATCTCTCCCAGGCGGGGCACGGCAGCCAGCAATGCCTGGGTATAGGCGTGCTGCGGTGCCTCGAAAATCTGCTCGACGGGGCCTTCCTCGACCTTGCGGCCGCGATACATCACCACCACCCGGTCGGCCATCTGCGCCACCACCGCCATATCATGGGTGATGAACATCACCGCCGTGCCGGTTTCGCGTTTCAGACGGTCCATCAGCGCCAGGATTTCCGCCTGAATGGTCACATCCAGCGCCGTGGTCGGCTCGTCCGCGATCAGCAGGCGCGGACGGCAGGCCAGCGCCATCGCGATGACCACGCGCTGCCGCATCCCGCCGGACAATTCGTGCGGATATTGCCTGAGGCGGCGCTCCGGCTCGGGGATCCTGACCTCGCGCAGCAACTCCAGCGCCCTTGACCTCGCCGCATCTCGATCCAATCCGCGGTGCAGCCGCAGGCCTTCGGTCAACTGCCGGCCGATGGTAAAGACCGGGTTCAGCGCCGTCATCGGCTCTTGAAAGATCATTCCGATCTCATTGCCGCGAACATGCCGCATCAGGCCCTGGCCCGCGCCCGCCAGGTCGGTCTGCCCGCCCTCGGCACGGTCAAAGATCAGCCGCCCGCCCGCAATCTGGCCGCCACCAAATTCGACCAGGCGCATCAGCGACAGCGAGGATACCGATTTGCCGGACCCGGATTCGCCCACCACGCAGACGGTTTCGCCCGCGCCGATGTCGAATGAAACATCCTCGACCCCCACCACCGGGCCGTCGCGCGTCTCGAACGTGACCCGCAAGTTTTCGATACGGGCAATGGGGTGCGCCGACATGCTGCAAGTGGCCTTTTCGTCCGATCATCTGGCGCCACGCTACAGAGCGCCGCTGATCGCGTCAAACCACCTGCACCCCCTGGGCGAGAGGGCACCAACGGAAGCCTTGCATTTTTTGCTCAACCGGTCTGAGATGGGCAAGACAGCAGACAAAAAAGGTTAACAGCGCCGATCTCTCGCACGCAGGTTTTTGGGTTTACGGTTTTGGTGGTATCTTGAGGTCGGGAAGGCCCTGATTGCAGACACGCGAGACATGCTCGGCTCTGCCTGAGAACTGGAGGAAGAAGATGCGATTGACCGCCACAACATACACCGCCGCAACGGTGCTGGCGCTGGCAAGCTCGGCACAGGCGGAACGCGGTGCTGACGGACAGGCAAGCATTCTCTATTGGCAGGCCCCGTCGATCATGAATCCCTACCTGTCGGGCGGGACCAAGGACATGGAGGCCGCCAGCCTGGTGATCGAACCGCTGGCGCGCTATGACGAGGGCGGCAACCTGGTGCCGTGGCTGGCCGAAGAGGTGCCGACCGTTGGCAATGGCGGCGTCAGCGAGGATCTGACCGCGATCACATGGGTTCTGAAAGAGGGCCTGAAATGGTCCGACGGCAGCCCGGTCACCTCGGAAGATGTCAAGTTTACGTGGGAATATTGCACGGCCGAGGGCGGCGGCTGTGCCCAGGCCGAGAAATATATCGACGTCACTTCGGTCGACACGCCGGATGACCGCACCATCGTGGTCACCTTTGGCGTTCCCAAGCCATTCCCCTATGGCCCGTTTGTCGGCGGCCAGGCACCGATCATTCAGAAGGCGCAATTTGCCGATTGCCTGGGGCCGAAGGCACCCGAATGCACCGAGGCCAATTTCTATCCCATCGGAACGGGCCCCTTCACGGTCACGGATTTCCGGCCCAATGACGTAATTCAGCTGACCGCCAACGAAAACTATCGTGACCCCGCCAAACCCGCATTCCAGACCATCCTGTTCAAGGGCGGGGGCGATGCCATGGCGGCCGGGCGAGCGGTGCTGGAAACGGGTGAGTTCGACTACGCCTGGAACCTGCAACTGGCCCCCGATGTGCTGAAAAACATGGAAGCCGCAGGCAAGGGCAAGATCGTGTCGACCTTCGGTACACTGGTTGAACGGATCATGATCAACTTCACCAACCCGGACCCGGCCTTGGGCGACGAGCGCGGCACCGTCGCGCATCCGCACCCGATCCTCACCGACAAGGCCGTGCGCCAGGCCCTGTCGATGGCGATTGACCGCGAGCTTCTGGTCGAGATCGGTTATGGCGATGCGGGCCGGGTTACATGCAACGTGCTGCCCGCGCCCGAGATCTACGCCTCGACCGCCAACGAATCCTGCAAGGTACAGGATATCGCCGGCGCCAACGCGCTGCTGGACGAGGCCGGATGGGTCAGGGGCGCTGACGGTGTCCGCGCCAAGGACGGCAAGCGGCTGTCACTACTCTATCAGACCTCGACCAATGCCGTGCGCCAGGATTTTCAGGCGCTTATCAAGCAATGGTGGAGCGAGATTGGCGTGGAAACCGAATTGCGCAACATCGACGCGTCGGTGTTTTTCGGCGGGGATCCGGGCAGCCCCGACACGTTCCAGAAGTTCTTTGCCGATGTCGAGATGTTCGCCAACAACTTCGACGGAACCGACCCCGAGAACTACATGGCTCGCTGGGCCTGCGATCAGGCGCCATCACCGGAGAACCAGTGGCAGGGCAACAATATGGGCCGGTTCTGTTCAGCCGAATACGACGCGCTGGTCGCAGAGATGGCCACGACCGCGGATCTGGACGAGCGCGCCAGCCTGGCCAAGGCGATGAACGACATACTGATGCAGGAATACGCGATCCTGCCGCTGGTTGATCGGGGCCGCGTGTCTGGTCACTCCAACGCACTGGGCGGCGTTATCCTGAACATCTGGGACAGCGAGCTGTGGAATGCCGCGGACTGGTACCGGGTAAAGTGACGCTGTAGCCTGGCGCGTGAATTCGCAGCCAGCGCGCCGGACAAGGCCCGGCAATAGACCGGTGCCGCTTCTCTATCGCAAACGGTCTGTTCCGGATCAGACCGCAGCCGAAGCCACATGGTTTGTTTGGCGCAGGCTGCGCCGATGCATTTTGTGCAATGAACCGGTCAGCGGTTGAGAAACCCGGAGGGACAATTGAAAACACGCGGCCATTGCCTGTGCAAGAAAACGCGGTGGGAATTTTCGGGCGAGGTGACCTGGGCCTGTTACTGTCATTGCGACGATTGCCGCCGAAACTGCGCCGCGCCGGTGGTTGCCTGGCTTGGCGTGCCGGTGAAGAATTTCAAGTGGACTGGCGATGCCCCGAAGACACTGGAGAGTTCGGAAGGTGTGCAAAGGCACTTTTGCCGGAATTGCGGCGCGCCGATGGGGTTTGAGGCAAACCACTATCGCGGCGGAATGCGTCTTTATGCCGCTTCACTGGAAAACCCGCTGGATTTCCAGCCGACCTTCCACGTGAATTACCAAAGCAAGCTCCCGTGGCTCAGCATGAACGATGATCTTCCCAAGTATGACGGTACCCTGCTTCATGCACCGAAAGACCTGAGCGAATATTGCTCATAGTTGGCGTCTTCCAAAAGATTGCCGGCCATGCCGTAGCGCGACGGCATCCAGGTGCCGGGGCGTCGACCGCTACGCCGCATCTACCGCCGCGGTGACGGGCGTAACCGCAGAGCCACGGCCCTCAGGCGGTCAGCGATCCAGAAATTCCGTAACCAGTGCCCCGACCTCGGCGCGGCGTGAATACATCAGCAGATGTCCGGCATTGAAGACCCTGAAACTGGAATTCGGTTTCAGCGAGGCCAACAGCATCTGGTTGGCTATCGGGATCAGCGTATCCAGCGCACCGCCGATGATCTGCGCGGGCTGCGTCAGCTGGCCAAGCCAGGGAATGCTGCTCCAGGTACAAAGGGCATTCACCTGGGCGAAATACCCTTTCATGCTCGGGCTGATCGCGTTCCGGGCATATTCACGGAACAGCGAAGGGTGCAGGATGGCTTCGCCGCCATACATGAACGGGCCGATGAAATTGCCGTAGGCCTTGCTTGCGTAGCGCCACGGAAACATGATCTCGGAAACGGCGAGGGGCGACCCCCACCAGCTGCCGGGGCCACCTGCCGAAGTGATCGCCAGGACCATCCGGCGCACGCGGTCGGGCTGATCATGGGCGATCTGCTGTGCCACCGCCCCGCCCCAGGATATTCCCATGACATCGAATTGCTGCACGCCCAGCTGATCCAGAACCTCGCCCAGCATCGCGGAATGCTGCGGGATCGTGGTCATGTCCGCCGGGACGTCCGAGTGTCCGGTACCAGCCGCATCGAAGGCAATGATCGGCCGGTCGGGCAGCTCCTGCATGAGCGGATAGAGTATCTCGACCGATTGCCCGAGGCCGTTGCAAATGACCAATGGCACGCCCGAGGTTCCGGGATCCCGGGTATAAACCCTCAGACTAACGCCACCCGCAGACAGCATCTGAAAGCGGCCGTTTTCCCGGTTTTCGCCTGTATGCGTCACTGGTTACTCTCCAAACACGCCGGAATGCGGCCCATCAGCAGGCCGATAACTATCCGTCCTGCGGAACTTTTTCCAGCACATATGTCCCGGGCGCCGGGGCCAGTTCGGGGTGCTTTCGGTCACCCAGGCCACGCGGCGCGCTGCGCTTGTCCGCGCCGCTGGTCTTGTCCAGCCACCCCAGCCAATGCGGCCACCAGCTGCCATTGGTCCGCGCGGCCGTCTCCTGCCATGCCTCGGCGGTGCCCGTCTGATCGCCCCCCGACAGGAAATAGCGGCGATTCCCGGCCGGATGATTGATGACCGTGCCCGACACATGCCCGCCCGAGGTCAGGATGAACTCGGTCACGTTCGGCAATAGTGTTGTCGACGAATACGATGTCTTCCAGGGGACGATGTGATCACCCGTGGCCGACACGAAACAGCAGGGCACGTCGATATTCGCGCAATCAACCGGCTGGTCCAGCAATGTCAGCGCGCCGGGTTCCTTCAGCTTGTCGGCGTGGTACATCTCTTCGACGAAATAGGAATACCAGCGGGCCGGCAGGTTCGACGTATCGGCGTTCCAGTAAAGGATATCGAAAGGCGGCGGGGTCTTGCCCTTGAGGTAGTTGTTGACGACAAAGCCCCAGATGGATTCGTTGACATGCAGCATCGCCATGGCCCGTGCGATGTCCCGTCCGGGAGCGACCTTGGCCGCGTCAAGCCGCCGCTTGTAGGCCTCGATCTGCGGTTCGTCGATGAACACCTCGACCTCGCCCGGATCGCTGAAATCCAGCATCGAGGACAGGAACGTGGCCGAGCCCACCAGGGATTTCTGCGCCTTGGGCATCACCGCCAGCGCCGCCAGCAGCAAGGTACCGCCATTGCACCAGGACAGTAGATCAAGTTTCTCGGCCTTGGCGATGCCGGCGGTGGCATCCATCGCGCTCAGCACCCCTTGGGTGATATAATCGTTCCAGTCATAATCCTGCGTCTCGGGCCCGGCATTGCGCCAGGAGATGGTGAAGACCGAATTGCCCTCTTCCAGCAGGTAGCGGATCATCGACTTTTTCTCGTTGATGTCGAAGATGTAGAACTTGTTCACGCAAGGGGGCACGATCAGGATCGGGTTGGCGCGCACCTTGGGCGTCACCGGCGTGTACTGGATCAGTTCGATCAGTTCGTTGCGATAGACCACGGCGCCCGGCGTCGTGGCCAGGTTCTTGCCAAGTTCAAACGCGGTTTCGTCCGTCGTGGTGATGTAACCCTTTTCGAGATCGGCAAGCATGTTGCGGAAACCGTCGATCAGGCTTTGGCCGCGGGTTTCCTGTGCCAGCTTGAGCACTTCGGGATTGGTCATCAGGAAATTGGACGGCGAAAGCCCGTCGGCGGTGATGCGGGCATAAAAGCTCAGCTTGCGCTGTTCATGTTCCGGCAAACCCGCCTTGTCGGCCATGTCCACCATGGCCTTGGATGTCAGCTCGTAGGACTGACGCAGAAACGGGAAGATACCTTCGTTCCAGGCCTCATCCTTGAACCTGGGATCCTTGCCGGGCTCCGAACCTACAGTGCTGCCTTGCAGACCGGACAGCCAAAGCGCCGTCATGTCGGACTGGTAGCTGGACCAGGCCTTTGCCCATTCTGCCCAGGCATCATTGTTCGGGGTCAGCATCGCCTGCGCGGCCTCGGCCCAGCCTTTGGCGAAATCGGATGATTTCGATGGCTCCATCGCGGCAAAAAGCGGGTGCGATCTGGCGGCGGATTTCATCAGCTCGGACAGTTTTTTCATCACGTTCTGGTCCATTGGTTCCTCCTTGCTGCCGGGTCAGCCCCGATCTGCGATCAGTTGCCGCGACACGATTAGGTGCATGATTTCGTTGGTGCCTTCCAGAATCTGATGCACTCGCAGGTCACGCACGATTTTTTCGATGCCGTAATCGGCCAGATAGCCATAGCCGCCATGCAATTGTAGCGCGTCATTGGCAACCTCGAAAGCTGCGTCGGTCACGAAGGTCTTTGCCATCGCGCAGTACTTCGTCGCGTCATATGCCTTGGTGTCCAGCTTCCATGCCGCCTGCCGCAGGAACACCCGCGCCGCCTGAAGCTTGATCTCCATGGCGGCCAGGCGGAACTGCAGCGCCTGGAACTGGTCGATCGTCTTGCCGAACGCCTTGCGCTCTCCGGCGTAATTCAACGCCGCCGTCAGCGCCGCCTGCGCCCCGCCAAGGGCAGAGGCCGCGATGTTCAGCCGCCCGCCGTCCAGCCCGGCCATGGCATAGGTAAACCCGCGGCCTTCCTCGCCCACCAGGTTATCGGCGGAAATTTCGCAATCGTCGAACTGTACCTGTGCGGTCGGCTGGGCCTTCCAGCCCATCTTCTGTTCCAGCGCCCCAAAGGACAGGCCCTTGCTACCCGCTTCGACCAGCACCGCCGAGATCCCGCGCGGGCCATGATCGCCGGTGCGCACCATGGTCAGGTAAACATCGGAATAGCTGCCGCCCGAGATGAAGGCCTTGGTGCCGTTGAGCCTGTAGCCCGCATTGGTCCGGTCGGCCCGTGTCCTGAGCGCCGCCGCGTCCGAGCCCGAGCCGGGTTCGGTCAGGCAGTAGGAGAACAGCTTTTCCATCCCGCAAAGCTGCGGCAGCCACTTTGCCTTGGTCTCGGCCGAGCCGAACTTGTCGATCATGCCGCCGCACATGTTGTGGATCGACAAGAGCGATGCAACGGCGGGGCAGGCCATCGACAGCGCCTCGAAGACCAGCGTGGCATCAAGCCGCGTGAGACCCGAACCACCATATTCTTCCGAAACATAGATGCCGCCCAGCCCCAGTTCGGCGAATTTGGGCCACAGGTCCTTGGGGATGGTGCCGTCGACCTCCCATTTCGTGGCGAAGGGCGCGACATGTTCCTGCCCAAAATCATATGCCATCTCGAAAATGGCGTTCTGTTCTTCCGTAGGCGCAAAATCCATGAATTCAGCCTTTCTGTCGGTTCAGCTTCGCGGCAAGCCCGCGGCGTGGACGGTGATGTGGCGGTTTCCGCCTCAGATGTGGATCGCGTGGCCCAGCGCCTTCAGCGCGGCCTCCTGGAAACCTTCGCTCTGGGTCGGATGGGCGTGAATGGTGCCGGCAACATCTTCCAGCCGGGCCCCCATTTCGATTGCAAGCGCAAAGGATGCGGCCAGTTCGGAAATGCCGCCGCCAGTTGCCTGAATGCCCAGGATCACATGATCGCTGGCCCGGGCAACCACGCGGATGAAGCCGCTTTCGTTCTCCATCGTCATCGCGCGGCCATTGGCGGTGAAGGGAAACTTGCCGGTCACGATCTCGTGGCCCTGTTCCACGGCCTCGTCGGGCGACAGGCCCGCCGTGACGATTTCGGGGTCGGTGAAACACACCGCCGGGATACATTGCCTGTCCCAGGCCTGCGGGCCGCCGGCGGCGATCTCGGCGACCATCTCGCCCTGTGCAATCGCGCGGTGCGCCAGCATCGGCTCGCCGGTCACGTCACCGATGGCGTAGACATCGTGCATCGAGGTCTGGCATCGGTCGTCGATCTGGATGAACGGCCCGTTCATCCTGAGCGACAGTTCCTCCAGCCCGCAATCATGGGTCCGCGCCTTGCGCCCGACCGCGACCAGGATCTTGTCAAAGGGCAGCGCGGCCTCGTCACCGCCCTCCAGCGTGACCTTCAGCGCATCTTTGGCGGCGTTCAGCCCCTCGGCCTTGGCGTTCAGCATCACGGTGACGCCAAGCGCGGCCAGCCGGTCGGCGACGGGTCTGGTCAGTTCCCTGTCATATTGCGGCAGGATGCGATCCACGAATTCAACCACCGTCACCTCGGCGCCCAGCTTGGACATCGCCGTGCCGATCTCAAGCCCGATATACCCCCCGCCGACAACGATCAGCCGGTTCGGCACCTCGGTCAGCGCCAGCGCCCCGGTGGACGAGATCACATCGCGACCGAACGGCAGAGACGGGATTTCGAACGGTTCCGAGCCCGTCGCGATGACGATCTTTTGCGCACGGATCAGCTGTTTGCCCATATCCGTTTCGACGATCACGGATTTGCCGTCGCGAAACCGGGCCTGGCCGATGATCGCCCGAACCCCTGCACGTTTCAGCAGCGCCGTGACGCCGCCATTCAGCCGCGCCACGATTCCATCCTTCCAGGCGACGGTTTTCTTCAGCTCGATCCGCGGCTTCTGCACCGAGATCCCAAGATTGTTGTCGCCGGTGAAATGCACGGCCCGCGAATATTCCTCGGCGGCGTGGATCAGCGCCTTGGACGGGATGCACCCGACGTTCAGGCAGGTGCCGCCATGGGCCTTGGCCTCGACGATGATCGTGTCCACACCCAATTGCCCGGCGCGAATGGCACAGACATAGCCCCCCGGCCCCGAGCCGATCACCAGCAGTTGGCAACTCAGTTCTTCCATCATCAGTCCTCCAGCAACAGCAGCGCGGGCGTTTCGAGAAGCGATTTCAGTTTGCGGACAAAAACCGCCGCATCCCAGCCGTCGATGACGCGGTGGTCAAAGCTGCAGGAGATGTTCATCTGCGTGCGCGGCACAAACGCGTTCCCGTCCCAATGCGGCCGCACTGCCATCTTGTTGATGCCCACGATCGCCACCTCGGGGTGGTTGATGATGGGCGTCGTGGCCAGCGCCCCAAGCGGCCCGAGCGAGGTGATGGTGATGGTCGAACCGCTCAGTTCCTCTGCCTTGGCCTTGCCGTCGCGGGCAGCATTGGCCAGGCGGCCAAGCTCTGCCGCGCTTTCCCACAGTGACATCGCCTCGGAATGGCGCACCACCGGGACGATCAGTCCGTTCGGCGTCTGAGTCGCGATGCCCACATGCACAGCCTCGAACTTGCGGAAAATGCCGTCGTCATCTTCGAAATGCGCGTTCAGGTTGGGCTGTTCCGCGACCGCGTTCACGATCGCGCGGATCACGAAGGGCAGCACGGTAAGCTTGCCCCTGGTCTCGGCCCTGGCCGCGTTCAGCTTGCCGCGCAGATCTTCCAGATCGGTGACATCCACCTCTTCGACGATGGTGATGTGGGGGATGCGGGATTTCGACAGGGCCATGCGCTCGGCGATCTTGCGGCGCAGGCCGATGACCTTTTCCTCGGTTTCGCCGGTCAGCCGCGGGCGCGCGGCCCCCGCCGCGGCCTGCCCGCCGGTCTGGTGGAAATGGGTCAGGTCCTCATGGCTGATCCGCCCGGCGGGGCCGCTGCCCATCACCTGGCGCAGATCCACGCCCATCTCGCGTGCACGCTTGCGCACGGATGGGGTCGTCAGGGGTCTTTCACCCTCGGCGCGGCGCTGCGTGCCGCCGGATACGGGCGCGGCCGGTTTCGCCCTGGGTGCGGAGGCCTGAGGTTCTTTCGCCTTGGGCGCGGGGGCCGGCGCGGCCGGTTTTGCCGGTGCCGCGGTGGCGGCAGGCGCAGCCGATGCCAGCTTCCTGGCGGCTTCCTCGATCGAGATGTTGCCGGGCCCGTCCACCTCGATCAGCAGCAATGTGCTTCCGATGGCAACGGTTTCCCCGGCTTCACTCCCGAGGTAAAGAACCTTGCCGGAAATGTCCGACGGGATCTCGACCGCCGCTTTCTCGGTCATCACCTCGGCGATGATGTCGTCTTCCTTGATCTCTGTGCCGACCGAGACATTCCAGCCTGTCAGCTCTGCCTCGGCAATGCCTTCGCCGACATCGGGCACCTTGATCTCATGAACCCCCCTGCCCTCGGCAACCTGCAGGTCAAGCTGCGGTGCGGCCGGTTCGGCCCGGGACGGGGCCGGCTCTTCGGCGGCAGGCTCGTCGGGTTTCGCCCCGGATGCGGCTGCGGCCGCCTCTTCGGGTGACGTGTTGCCCGCGCCCTCGACCTCCAGCCTGACCAGGTCGGCGCCAATGGCCAGCGTGTCACCGGCCTGGCCGCCGAGCCAGACGACCTTGCCGGCAACCGCCGACGGGATTTCGACGGCGGCCTTGTCGGTCATCACTTCGGCCAGCAGGTCGTCTTCCCTGACGACATCCCCGACCTTGACGTGCCAGGCGCTCAGCTCGGCCTCGGCGATGCCTTCACCGACATCCGGCAGCTTTATGGTATGAATTCCCATCTACGCCTCCATCAGTTTCTTCATGTTGCGCCCCACCCGGTCAGGCCCCGGGAAATAGGCCCATTCCTGCGCATGCGGATAGGGCGTGTCCCAGCCGGCCACCCGCAGCACCGGCGCTTCGAGGTGATAGAAACATTCCTGCTGGATCTGCGCGGCCAGTTCGGCGCCAAAGCCCGAGGTCAGCGTCGCCTCATGCAGGACAAGGCAGCGCCCGGTTTTCTGCACCGAGGCCATCACCGTTTCCGTATCCAGCGGAATCAGGGTACGCAGGTCGATCACCTCGGCGTCGATCCCGGTTTCCTCGGCCGTTGCTATCGCCACGTGAACCATCGTGCCATAGGTCACGATGGTCAGATCGCTGCCTGCACGCGCCACCGCGGCCTTGCCCAGCGGCACCTCGTAATAGTCGGGATCAACCTCGCCCAGGGCGTGTTTTTTCCACGGCTGGACGGGGCGATCATGGTGGCCGTCGAACGGGCCGTTATAAAGCCGCTTCGGTTCCAGAAAGATCACCGGATCCGGATCGGCGATCGCCGCCAGCAACAGCCCCTTGGCGTCCTGCGGATTGGACGGAATGACCGTTTTCAGCCCGGCGACATGGGTAAACAGCGCCTCGGGGCTCTGGCTGTGGGTCTGCCCGCCCCAGATGCCGCCGCCGGTCGGCATGCGTATGACCATCGGGCAGGTGAATTCACCAGCGGACCGATAGCGTAGGCGCGCGGCCTCTGACACGATCTGATCATAGGCGGGGTACATGTAGTCGGCAAACTGCACCTCGACGACCGGCCTCAGGCCGTAGGCCGCCATGCCGATCCCGGCGCCGACGATCCCCAATTCGCTGATCGGCGCATCGAAGCATCTCTCGGGCCCGTATTTCTGCTGCAAACCCGCGGTGCAGCGGAACACCCCGCCGAAATATCCGACATCCTCGCCGAATACGACCACGTTGTCGTCGCGTTCCATGGCCAGATCATGGGCATTCTGAATTGCCGCGATCATCGTCAACTGTGTCATGGTCAATACCCCACTTCGTGACGTTGCCGGACCAGGTGCGGCGGCATCTCGGCATAGACATCCTCGAACATGTCGCGCGGCGACGGCACATGGCCCGAATTCAGCGTTCCGATGGCCTCGGCGCGCTTCTGGCAGTCGATCACCATGTCGGTAATCTCGGCCTCCGCCTGCTTGTGACGCTCTTCGGACCACGCACCTTTGGCGATCAGGTGGTTCTTGAGCCGGTCAATCGGGTCACCAAGCGGCCAGGCCTCGCTTTCACTCTTCGGACGGTAAGCGCTCGGATCGTCCGAGGTGGAATGCCCCCCGGCGCGATAGGTGACGTGTTCGATCAGCGTGGGGCCCAGATTGCGCCGGGCGCGGTCGGCCGCCCATTTCGCGACGGCATGGACCGCAAGATAGTCGTTACCATCCACGCGCAATGACGGGATGCCAAACCCGTGCCCGCGCGCGGCAAATGTATGCGCGCCGCCCCGGGCGATACCCTGAAAGGTCGAGATGGCCCACTGGTTGTTGACGACATTCAGCACGACAGGCGCGGTGTAGGTCGATGCAAACACCATCGCCGCGTGAAAATCGTTCTCAGAGGTGGACCCGTCCCCGATCCACGAGGCGGCGATCTTGGTGTCGCCCTTGATCGCCGAGGCCATGCTCCAGCCGACCGCCTGGATATACTGGGTCGCCAGATTGCCCGAGATCGTGAAGAACCCGTATTCCCGGGAACTGTACATCACCGGCAATTGCCGGCCGTGCAACGGATCCGCCTCATTCGAGTAGATCTGGCACATCATGGTTTCCATCGGATAGCCCGCGGCGATCAGCAGACCGGCCTGCCGATAGGTGGGAAAGTTCATGTCCCCCTTCTGCAACGCCCGCTGAAACGCGCAGCTGATCGCCTCTTCGCCTAGATGCTGCATGTAGAAAGAGGTCTTGCCCTGGCGCTGCGCCGTCATCATCCGCGCGTCGTAAATGCGGAGCGTCATCATGTCCCGCAGCCCTTGGGCGATCTCGTCATCGCTCAGGCTGCCGGCCCAGTCGCCCTGCGCCTTGCCCGCGTCATCCAGCACGCGGATGATCGTAAAGGCCAGATCGCGCATATCCTCGGGGTTCGCATCCACCGGTGGCCGGCGCACCGATCCCGCGGCGGGGATCTCGAGCCCGGAAAAATCCGGCGTGTCGCCCGGCCGGTATTCGGGCTGTGGAACCTTGAGTGAAAGCGGTGGCGTGTCGTTCATGGCGTCCTCGGTTTAGCTGTGATTGGCGATGCAGCCGCCCTGCCTGCCGGCCTGGCCGCGCGATTTCCCGCACCGACTGCCAGCAGCGCAAGGGATGCGTATTCGCACCCAATCCCATAGGTCGAACATAGTTTATCACCAATCAAATATCTGCCCGTTCTTTAGGGGCAAACACTAGTAACTCTGGTTTTTATTTTGCCCAGGTAGCCGTATGCAAAATTTAATTTGCCTACCCGCCTCGCTACATCGTATCAGGCACAAACCCGGTCTCGTTCTTGAAGCACTTTAGCGAGAATGACGACCGCGAGTTCTGAATTCCCTTGATGCGATATAATTTCTGGTTGAGGAAATGCTCATAACCCCGCGTGCCGTCAACGGCCACCTTGATGAAACAATCGAATTCGCCCGATGTCAGGTGGACTTCCAGAACCTCGGGGATCTTGCTCAACTCTTCACAGAGCTCGGTAATCCGGGTGACCTCGTCTCGCGCCGCCGAAATCTCGACCAGCACGATATCGGAATACCCCAGCAACTGGTGGTCGATGACCGCATTGTACCCCTTGATATATCCGTCGCGCTGCAACCGCTGTACGCGCTGCCAGCACTGGCTGGTCGACAGCGACACGATCTCGGAAAGCTTCGTGTTGGGGATATTGCCTTCTTTCAGCAAGGCACGAAGGATTCGGATATCTGTCGAGTCCAAAGGTTTCACGAATTTTCTTTCGTTGTTTGACGGTGCGGCAAAATCAGATTTTGAATCCGAGCGTATCTCTTATAAGTTCAAACACCTATTCTGACAATGCGCGGGTAACAAATGAAAATCCCGGCTGAAAGGTGCAGCTTGCCGCAAACCGGCGCGTCCTGACCATACAGCCTTTGCCATCATGAGGGTCAGCACATGAACGACGCCGCCACCGACACATCCGTCATCATCCGCGAACTCAAACCCAGTGCCGGTTACGAACGGCTGGTCGAGGCGCGTGATGCCGATACGGGACTGCACGCGCTTGTCTCCATCCACTCGTTGAAACGGGGGCCGGCCGCGGGCGGCTGCCGGATGTTCAACTATGCCAAGATCGAAGACGCCATCTATGATGTCGAGCGGCTGTCGCGCGGCATGACCTACAAGAACGCCGCGGCCGAACTGCCCCTCGGCGGCGGGAAATCGGTGATCATCGGCGACCCCAAAACCCAGAAGTCGCCCGAATTGATGCGTGCCTTCGGCCGGTTCATCGATCAGCTGGCCGGCGATTATTACACCGCCGAGGATGTCGGCGTTTCGCCGCAGGACATGGCGCATGTCGCCGAAGTAACCGCGTATGTCGCGGGTCTTGAAGGCGGCGAATTTGCCAGTGGCGATCCGTCACCGGTCACCGCGCGCGGGGTGTTCCTGTGCCTGAAGCAGACCCTGAAACACGGCCTGGGATCAGATGATCTGACCGGCAAGGTCATCGCGATCCAGGGTTTGGGCCATGTCGGCATGAGCCTTGCGGGAATGCTGCACGAGGCCGGCGCAGAGCTGATCGTAAGCGACATCAACGACGAGGCCGTGCGCATCGCGCAAGACAGTTTCGGGGCGACGGTTGTTGCGCCGGATGAAATCCTGCATCAGCGCGCCGATGTCTTTGCCCCCTGCGCCATGGGCGGTGCGCTGACCGCAGATGCCATCGCCGCGCTGAAGGCACGTTTTGTCGTTGGCGCCGCGAACAACCAGCTTGCCGACGATACTTGCGGTCAGCGGCTGAAGGATGCCGGGATCCTTTATGCGCCCGACTACATCGTCAACGGCGGCGGTATCGTGAACGTGGCAATGGAAATTCTGAAAATCTCGGACCCTGCCTATCGCGAAAGCCGCATCGCAGGGCTGGCGACGACCCTGGAAGACGTGTTCGTTCGCGCCGATGAAACAGACCAGCCGCCGCACGTGATCGCGGACCAGCTGATCGAAAGCCGCCTGCGCTGACCGGCGCAGTTCGGGCATAAGACGGCCAGCGGTCATCACTGGCCGCTGCCGCAGAATGCCGCTCCCCGCCGCCGCTTTGACACCAACGAAAGCGGGGGGTGCCGGAAAATTCATGAGGCCGGCTTTCATCCAAGCGCCGCCCCACGTTGATTTTTCCGCCGCAAGCGTGGATACAGGAAACACCCGATCCTTGAAGGCGCCCTCGAATGCTGACTTACACCGTCCGGCGACTGGTTTTGTCCGTTCCGACGCTGCTTTTCATCGCACTTGTCATCTTTCTGCTGCTGGAACTTGCGCCGGGCGACCCGATGGCGCAGGTGCCGCTGACCGTCCCCGCGGAAGTCAAGCAGCAGATGCGCGAGGCCCTGGGCCTGGGCCAGCCCACCCATATCCGGTTCGGCAAATGGCTCTATCAGTTCTTCGTGGTCGAACCGTCGGTCTGGTTTGACAGTACATTCGGCACCGCACTGGCAGCCGGCGAGCAGCGCGTCATCAGCTGGCAGACGCGCTCGCCGGTCATGGATATCGTCATTCAGCGGATGCCGCAGACGCTCTGGGTGGTGGCGATGTCCTATGTGGTCGGCATCCTGATCGCCCTGCCCATCGGCATCTATTCGGCCTACCGGCAATATTCGGTCTTCGATCAGGTCGGCACCTTCGTCACCATGGTGGGCTATTCGGTGCCGCCTTTCTTCTCGGGCGTGCTGGTCATCGTGATCTTTTCGGTGCAGCTGGGCTGGCTGCCGTCGATTTACGACACCACCCACCGGGTCGTGGACTGGGACAGTTTCGTCATTCAGCTCAAGCAGATGGTCATGCCGGTGATGGTGCTGGCGCTGCAGACCACGGCGCAGATCAGCCGCTTCATGCGGGCCTCGATGCTGGACAATCTGGGGCAGGATTACGTCCGAACGGCACGGGCGAAGGGGCTGGGCGAAAGCACGGTTGTGATGGTGCATGTGCTGCGCAATTCGATGATCCCCGTGGTGACGGTGATCGCCCTTGGCGTGCCGCAGATTTTCGGCGGCGCCATCATTACCGAGCAGATTTTCAAGGTAAACGGGCTGGGGCAGCTGCTGATCACCGCGATTCAGGCCAACGACCTGCCGATGGTCCAGACCGTCACCTTCATGCTGGCGGTCCTGATCGTTCTCTTCAACATCATTGCCGACCTGCTCTATGGCATGCTGGATCCGAGGATCCGCTATGACTGAACCCGCCATCGCCACCCCGCCGCGCAGCCAATGGCGTGATGTCTGGCTGCAGTTCCGCGCCCATCGCGGGGCGCTGATCGGCATGGGGGTATTCCTGTTCATCATCGTCACGGTGTTCCTGGGCCCGCTGATCTGGAGCATAGACGCCACCCATATCGACATCCGCGCCCGCAACCAGGGGCCCAGCTGGGCACATCCATTCGGCACCGATCAACTGGGCCGCGATACGCTGGCGCGGATCATGTCGGGGGGGCGCAGCTCGATCACGGTTGGGTTGACGGCGATGCTGCTGGCGCTGGTGCTGGGCAGCCTGATCGGCGTGCTGGCCGGGTTCTTCCGCTGGCTCGACGGGCCGTTGATGCGGTTGACCGACCTGTTCCTGTCGCTGCCGCTGCTGCCCCTGCTGCTGGTCATGGTCATGCTCTTCCGCGAGGCGCTCAACGCCCGTTTCGGACCCGAGACCGGGATCTTCATCCTCATCGTCTTTGCCATCGGGATCACCAGCTGGATGCCCACCGCACGGATCGTGCGCAGCGACGTGCTGGCGATCAAGGAACGCGAGTTCATCCTGGCCGCCCGGTCCATCGGAACATCGAATTTCCACCTGATAACCCGCCACATCCTGCCCAATGTCATGTCCCCGATCATGGTCTCGGCCACACTGGGCATCGCCAACGCGATCATCACCGAAAGCGCGCTCAGTTTCCTGGGGCTGGGATTTCCGCCCGATTTCCCCACCTGGGGGCGGCTGCTGAACGATGCGACGGTCTATCTTCAGGACTACCCCGAGCGGGTGATCTGGCCGGGGCTCGCGATTTCGCTGACCGTGCTCAGCGTCAATTACATGGGCGACGGTCTGCGCGATGCGCTCGATCCGCGCCTCCGGGGACGATAGGCACCACCGCCCAAGGTCGTTGGACGCATCTCAACGGTACCCGACGATCCCCCCTCGCCTTTCCCACCACGCCCGGGTAATGCTTGAAGACAGGGAGGGGACGCCACATGCCCGCACCGGAAAACACGTTCAAGGCGGCACTTGCTTCGGGCCGGATGCTCTATGGCTGTTGGGCGGGGTTTGCCGATGCTTACGCGACCGAAATCCTGGCCAGCGCCGGCTTTGACTGGTTGGTGATTGACGGCGAACACGCCCCCAACGATCTGCGCACCATTATGGCACAGCTGCAGGTGCTTGAGGGCAGGCGCTCGGCCCCGGTGGTGCGCCTGCCGATGGGCGAGCCGTGGCAGATCAAGCAGGTATTGGATGCCGGGGCGCAAACCCTGCTGATCCCTCTGGTGGAAAGCGCTGCCCAAGCCCGCGACCTGGTACGCGCCATGCGCTATCCGCCGCAGGGCATCCGCGGATCGGGCGCGGCACTGGCGCGCGCCTCGCGGTTCTCCGATATCGGCGATTATGCCGCCACGGCCAATGACCGGATGTGCCTGCTGGTGCAGGTCGAAACCCGTGCAGGCCTTGCCGCGCTGGATGAGATTGCCCATGTCGAGGGCGTGGACGGCGTTTTTGTCGGCCCCTCTGATCTGGCGGCGGATATGGGCCATCTGGGCGACAGCACCCATCCCGAGGTTCGCGCCGCGATCAGGACCGCCCTGTCGGATATCCGCGCGGCGGGCAAGGCACCGGGTATCCTGGCGGTGGACCATGACACCGCGCTTACCTATCGCGACTGGGGCGCGCAGTTTCTGGCGGTGGGGATCGACGTATTGATGCTGGCCAGCGCGGCGCGCACCACCATGAACCGCTGGCGCGATGGCTGAGAGGTACCTTCTGGCCGATGTCGGCGGTACCAATACCCGCGTCGGGTTGGGCGATGCCCAGGGGGTCGATCCCGCCAGCGTGCAGATATTCAGCAATGCCGGACACGCGGATCTTGGCGCCATTCTGGATATCTATCTGGCGCTGGAACCCGGCCCGGTAACGGCGTTCTGCGCAGGTGTCGCCGGTCCGGTTCGGGGCGGGAAAGCCCAGTTGACCAATCTTGATTGGCTCATCGACACGCAGGATCTGCGCCGGATCACCGGCGCCGGAACGGTGCATTTGCTCAACGACCTCCAGGCGCAGGGCTATGCGCTGGACGACCTGGCACCCGAAAGTGTCATCCGCCTCTTTCCCGGCGCTCCCGCCCCGCGGGATTCCAGCCGGCTGGTTTTGGGCCTTGGTACAGGCTGCAACATCGCCGTGGCGCATCGCCTGGCCGGTGGGCTCTTTGTGCCCCCGTCCGAGACCGGCCATTCCAGCCTGCCGCATTTGGAGGGCGATGCGGGCGCGCTGATCGGCCACCTTGCCCAGACCCATTACCACAAGCCGCTCGAGGCGGCGCTTTCCGGGCCTGGACTGTCCCGCATCTTCCGCTATCTCACCGGTGACACGCTGTCCGCTGCCGACATTGTCGACTGGCACGCCCGGGGCGATATCGAGGCCACCGCCGCGCTGACACTGTTTTCCGAGATACTGGGCACGGTCGCAGGCAACATCGCGCTGGCGCATCTGCCGATGGGAGGGGTCTATCTTATCGGCGGCACCGCCCGCGCCGTGGCCCCGCACCTGGCCGGGCTGGGATTCCTGGATCACTTCATCGCCAAAGGGCCTTACACGCCGATCATGCGGGACATACCGGTTTTCCTCATCGACGACGACAGCGCCGCCCTGCACGGCTGCGCCCGCTACCTGCGGCAATTACTGGCCGCGCATTGACCGAACGCAGACCCGGGATGTCGTCACGACCTGCCCTGGGCATCGGAACCCGGTGCGATAGGCACACAATGCCGACGAAACCCAGCTGAGCTGCCGTTCAACTTGCCTGTCCGAAACCGCTTATTGCCGGTCCGCGGGGCGCTCACCGGACGTCAGGGCCGGGGCCAATGATGGATTTGCCTTACCGGGTGTTCATCGGCCCCTAGCCAATGCTCATGGCCAGAACCCGGCTGATCTCGGTCAGCGATCGCCCGGATTGTGTGGCCCAGGTGTTGAATGCGTCCTGCACGGCTTTCATCGCGGATTTCGATGTGGGTGGCTTGTCCACCACGCCTTCGGCGACCAGGCGGGCCACGACGTCCTTGGACAGGATGTAACCATCGCGCCCCATGAATCGCAGCGCATAGGCACCCGTGGTGCCGCCAAGCCGCGAGCCGCGTTTCTTCAACATCTCAAGCAGCCCTGCATATTCCTCATTGGGCCAGTCGCCCACGACCCTGCCAATGCCGCCCTCGTCGCGCAGCTCCAGCATGAACGCCGCATTATCGCGCACCGAGGCGATCTTGGCCCCATGGCGCACTATCCGCGTGTCGGTCAGCAAGGCATCGAACATCGTGTCATCCATCATCGCGCAGCGGCCGATGTCAAAGCCATGAAACGCCGCCTCGAAGCCCGGCCACTTGTTTTCGATCACGCTCCAGTTCAACCCGGTACGAAAGACGAATTTCGACATCTCCGCCAGCCAGCGATCCTCCGGTATCGCCGCCAGTTCCGCCGACGTTTTGGGCTTGCCCAGCTTTTCCTCCAGCGCCCCGGCACCGCCCTGCCGTTCGGCGCTGATCTCGAAGATCTCCTGAAAATCCCGCATGTCCGACCTCCTTCGATACTGGCAAAACGCCCGATCCCGACGGTATGCCGAAACGTTAGCGTTCCGAAGCGCTTTGTTGCTCCCTCCTCACAAAACCTGTCAGCAGTCTCTGCCGCCAATTGCACCGGGATCATCGTGTGACCGGTGGTCACGATGGATACGAAACCCGTCAACAAATCCGCTTCCGGAGGCAAGGCTGAAGCGCAGGGTGAAACCGTCCCCCGTAATCAAGGCGGAATCGTTGTTGTTGTCGCGAATACCGCGCATGTTCGTTCCGGCTGGATAGGTGATCCCCGTCAACGGCTGCGCGATGGCGCCGAAAGCGTCCATTCGGCTCTGCAACCCCAGAAGGCCCGGCACATCGGCAGCGAAAAACCTTCCCATCAAAGGGCGCAATATCCAGACTGCCTTTAGCGAGGTTGAGGTTTGGGCAGCGTTCGCGGCCAGCACGACCGGCCCGATCCACAGGATGGTATGCCGCCGGTCGATTGATATTCCGGGCCAACTTCTGTTCAAAGCCGCTTTTCCAGCGCGCCATGCTCTGCCATAATGTCCGCCAATCAAGAAAACAAAGAGCAGCGGTATGAACGATCTCCTTTCCGGGCAGCCCGATCCGAACGATTACGACGCCCATTCAATCGAGGTGCTCGAAGGGCTGGAACCGGTCCGCAAGCGCCCCGGCATGTATATCGGCGGTACCGATGAGCGCGCGCTGCACCACCTTGTGGCCGAGGTTCTGGACAACTCGATGGACGAGGCCGTGGCTGGCCACGCCAATCGGATCGAGGTCGAGCTGCATGACGACTACGCGATCACCATTCGCGACAATGGCCGCGGCATCCCGATCGACCCGCACCCGAAATTCCCCGACAAATCCGCTTTGGAGGTCATCCTCTGCACCCTTCACGCAGGCGGCAAGTTCTCAGGCAAAGCCTACCAGACCTCGGGGGGCTTGCACGGGGTCGGCGCCTCGGTCGTCAACGCGCTCAGCGATTCGATGGTGGTGCAGGTCGCACGCAACAAGGAACTGTACGAACAACGGTTTTCACGCGGCATCCCCCTTGGCCCGGTCGAGAAGGTCGGCCAGGCGCCCAACCGCCGCGGCACCACCGTCACCTTCCACGCGGACGAGGAGATCTTTGGCCACCACCGGTTCAAACCCGCGCGGCTGTTCAAATCCATCCGTTCCAAGGCCTATCTCTTCTCGGGCGTCGAAATCCGCTGGAAATCGGCGATTCAGGACGGCGACACCCCGACCGAGGCCACGTTCCACTTCCCCGGCGGGCTTTCCGATTACCTGCGCGAGTCGATGAACGGCGCCTCGACCTATGCCGAGAACCCCTTTGCCGGCACGGTCGATTTCCAGGAGCGTTTCCAGACCCCCGGCAAGGTCGAATGGGCGATCAACTGGACCCCTTCCCGCGACGGCTTCCTGCAAAGCTACTGTAATACAGTGCCCACGCCCGAGGGCGGCACCCATGTGGCGGGCTTCTGGGCCGCGATCCTCAAGGGGATCAAGGCTTATGGCGAGCTGGTCAATAACCGCAAGGCGGCCCAGATCACCCGCGATGACCTGATGGCGGGCGGCTGCGCGCTGGTCTCCTGTTTCATCCGCGAGCCGGAATTCGTGGGCCAGACCAAGGACCGCCTCGCCACGACCGAGGCGCAGCGGCTGGTTGAAAATTCCGTCCGTGACCATTTCGACAACTGGCTGGCGGCCGACACCAAATCCGCCGGCGCGATCCTCGATTTCCTCGTGCTCAGGGCCGAGGAACGCCTGCGCCGCCGCGCCGAAAAGGAAACCCAACGCAAATCCGCCACCAAGAAACTCCGCCTGCCCGGCAAGCTGACCGATTGTTCGTCAAAAGACCGCGAGGGCACGGAACTGTTCATTGTCGAGGGGGACTCGGCGGGCGGCTCCGGCAAGGGCGCACGCAACCGCGAAACGCAAGCCCTCTTGCCGCTCAAGGGCAAGATCCTGAACGTGCTTGGGGCGGCCAGCTCGAAACTGGGCTCGAATGCCGAGATTTCCGACCTTTGCGAAAGCCTCGGCTGCGGCATGGGCACGCGATTCAACATCGACGATCTGCGGTATGAGAAGATCATCATCATGACCGACGCCGACGTGGACGGCGCCCATATCGCCTCGTTGCTGATGACCTTCTTCTACACCCAGATGCGCCCGCTGATCGACGCAGGCCATCTCTACCTCGCCTGCCCGCCGCTTTACCGGCTGACGCAGGGGGCGAAACGCGTCTACGTCGCCAACGACGCGGAAAAAGACGCGCTGCTGGAAAAGGGCCTGGGCGGAAAGGGCAAGATCGATGTGCAGCGCTTCAAGGGTCTGGGCGAGATGGACGCCAAGGACCTCAAGGAAACCACGATGGACCCCAAGACCCGCAAACTGATCCGCGTGACCATCGACGAGGACGAACCGGGCGAGACCTCAGACCTCGTCGAACGCCTCATGGGCAAGAAGCCGGAATTGCGGTTCCAGTATATCCAGGAAAACGCGCGGTTCGTGGAGGAGTTGGATGTTTGAGTGAAAACAATTGGCTCAACAAACTCTTAAAGCTAATCGCTTTTGTTCCGCCAATTAGCATTGCATATGCGTTTGTGTTCGAGTGGGCTTTCTTCGCGACACTCAATGCCAACTTTGCTTATACATTTTCTGTATCAGACTTGGTTAGGAGCGCGTTGTTCTTTTCGGCTCCTGTCATCTTGTTAGTGGTCATTCTAGCGCTATTGGCCGCTGGGATTAGAAATCCTGCCCCGGGGAAAAAATATGAGACTCGCTCAAGATTCGACTGGCTTTTCTTGATATCGGGTCCGCTGTTGTTGATAAGCTGGGCGTATGGTGATCTGCCAATGAGCGTAGCCTTTGCTGGCGGTTTGACGGTTTTGTTCGGCTTTTTGGACTTCGTCATTAGTCGTTTCATAGAAGCGCAGGAGACATTTGAAATTCGCGTTCTTCTTAGAATAAGCAGACTTCTGTGTTCTGTTACGATTATTGTTTTCTTTGCTGGAGTCGTCAGTGTCCCAATCACATTCGCAATGAGTTCTCAATTGGGAGCATTTGTAGCGATCAAGCGAGATGCCGCACCTGAAGTACTCGCCTTGAACAACGGGAAATCTGCAGCATTAATGTTGCGAAACTTAGAGCGCGGCCCAGTGGTTTATAATCCCAATACAGGTAACGTGTTGCAGGTACCGTGGGAAAGCGTGGCGGCGATAACATTCCTAGGTCGTGAAGAATAGCAAGCGTAATTTGTGTGCTAGCACGCACCACTTCCCACCTAAAGGACATCGCCTGACCGCGGGCGGAAGCGAAGCGCCCGCCGTCGCGCCAGAGACGCGCCACGGGCGGGGTGATAGCTTCACCGCAGTTTCTTCACTTCGATCAATCGCCGCCGCGTGGGGGCGCGCCGGCGATCGCGCGGCGGCCTGCGGCCTTGATTCCGCGCGGAAGCCCGAACTTGACAAGGTGTAAGGTATGCCCGGCGTGAAATCTCAGAATTCCACGCCCTTCTGTGCCTTGATGCCGGCCCGGAACGGGTGTTTGACCACCGCCATTTCGGTGACCAGATCGGCGATCTCGATCAGTTTCTCATTGGCGTTCCGGCCGGTCAGGACCACATGGGTCATCTCGGGCTTCTCGGTGCTCAGGAAGTCCACGATCTCGTCGATATCCAGGTATTCATAGCGGATGGCGATGTTGATTTCATCCAGCAACACCATGCGGTTTTCGGGATTACGGATCAACTCCTTGGCCTTTTCCCAGCCCTTGCGGGCGGCGGCGATATCGCGGGATTTGTCCTGGGTTTCCCAGGTGAACCCCTCGCCCATCGCGTAGAACTGGCAGAGATCGCTGAAATGCGCCTCGATCAGCGTGCGCTCGCCGGTCTGCCACGCGCCCTTGATGAACTGCACCACCGCCGAGGGCATCCCGTGCGCGATGCAGCGCAGGATCATCCCGAACCCCGAGGAAGACTTGCCCTTCCCGGGCCCGGTATGGACGATGATCAACCCCTTCTCATCGGTCTTGTCCGCCATCAGCTTGTCGCGCGCGGCCTTTTTCTTGGCCATTTTCGCCGCGTGGCGGGCTTCGTCGTCGGTATCGGCATCTGACATGGCGTATCCTTTGCTTGACAAAACGGGGCGCAATGCCGCAGGTGAGGCACGTGCTGGTTTCTGTCTTAGGACAGACGAAGAGGGAATGCGATAGGCCAGGCGACCTTTGCAAGGTCAAAGCCGAACCGCAGCCGCCCCCGCGACCGTGACCGGAGAGGGTGCCCAACCACTGGCCCGCAAGCTGGGAAGGTGGGCAACCCGATGGGCCGATGGCCCGGAATCCGCAAGCCGGGAAACCTGCCAGCGCAAGTGATGTGACGGGCGAACGGGGTGTGTCGCGACCGGCTGTTGGACGACCTGACGTGGTGTCCCTGCTGGCCTATTCCCCATTCGCCACAAGATGAAAGGGATAAGATGGCCGAGGTTGTCGTGACGATCTGCACCACCTGCCGCGCGGGCCAGCCGACCGATGACGAGGGGCCGCGCCCCGGTTCGCGCCTCTATCAGGCGCTGTCGGGCGAGGAACTGCCCGAGGGTGTGCGCCTGCGCCCGGTCGAGTGCCTGTCGGCCTGCAAGCGCGGCTGTTCGATGATCGTGGCCGGCGGACCGGACCGCTGGACCTACATCTATGGCGACATGGACCCGGACCTGCACGTGCCACAGATCGTGGACGGCATCCGCGCCTATGCCGGCACCGAAGACGGCCTTGTTCCCTGGCGTGAGCGCCCCGAAGTCTTTCGCAAGCAATCCATCGCCCGTATCCCCCCGCAGGAGTAAGCCCCCATGTCCGATCTCACGAAAATTCCTGTCACCATCGTCACCGGCTTTCTCGGCTCGGGCAAGACGACGCTTATTCGCCACCTGATGCAGAACCCGCAGGGCAAGCGCCTGGCGGTGCTGGTCAACGAGTTCGGCACCGCCGGCGTGGATGGTGATATCCTCAAGACCTGCGCCGACGAGAACTGCCCGGCGGAAAATATCGTCGAGCTGGCAAATGGCTGCATCTGCTGCACCGTGGCCGATGATTTCATCCCGACGATCGAGGCGCTGATGGCGCTGCCGGAAACCCCCGATCATATCCTGATCGAAACCTCCGGTCTGGCCCTGCCGAAACCGCTCCTGAAGGCGTTCGACTGGCCCGCGATCCGCTCGCGCATCACGGTGGACGGCGTGATTGCCCTGGCCGATGCCGAGGCCGTCGCCGCGGGACGTTTCGCGCCCGACGAGGATGCCGTTCAGGCGCAGCGCGAAGCGGATGACAGCCTGGACCACGAAACGCCACTGTCTGAGGTGTTCGAGGATCAGATCGCCTGCGCTGATATCGTGCTTCTGTCCAAGGCCGACCTGGCCGGGGAAGAAGGCCTGGCCAGGGCCCGCGCCGTGATCGAGGCCGAAACCCCGCGCAGCCTGCCAACGATCCCGATGACCGACGGTATCATAGACCCGCGCGTGGTGCTGGGGCTGGGCGCCGCCGCCGAGGATGACCTGGACGCCCGTCCCTCGCACCATGACGGACATGACGACCACGAGCATGACGATTTCGAAAGCGTCGTGATCGAACTGGGCGAGGTCGAGGATGCCGAAGCGCTGAAGGCGTCGATCATCCGGTTGGCGCGCGAACAGAACATCCTGCGGGTCAAGGGCTATGTCGCGGTCAGGGACAAGCCGATGCGCCTGCTGGTCCAGGCCGTCAGCGAACGGCTGCGCGCCCAGTTCGACCAGCCCTGGGGCGACACGCCGCGCCGTTCGCAACTGGTGGTGATCGCCGAGCATGACGATATCAATCCCGATGCCATTCGCGCGGTCCTGGCCGCCTGATCCATGCATGTCGTCTTTCGCGAAAGCCACGGGTTAGAGGAGACCGACACCCCCCGGGACCTGGGCCAGAGCCCGGCGGATCTGGTGGTGCTGTCTTTCTCCGACAGCGACCTGGGGGCTTTCGCGGCAGGCTGGCATCGGGCCGCCGGCAAGCTGCCCACGCTGCGCCTGGCAAATCTAGTGGCGCTGAAACATCCCCTGTCGGTCGACACCTATGCCGAACAGACGCTCAGCGGTGCCAAGGCGGTTCTGGTGCGGTTGATCGGCGGCGAAAGCTATTGGCCCTACGGGCTGGCAACGCTTCAGGACATGGCCCGCCGGCAAGGGATCGCGCTGGCGATCCTGCCTGCGGATGGCCAGCCCGATGAGCGGTTGGATGCGCTGTCGACCCTGCCGGTATCGACCCTGCGGCGGCTGCAGACGTTGTGCGACACCGGCGGTGCGGTGGCCGCCCAGGCCGCGCTGGCGCAACTGTCGCTGGCCGCGGGGCTCTATGCCGGGCCGGTGGCCGGGGCCAAGACCGTGCCCGAGGCCGGGTTCTATGCGCCCGGTCTGGGTGTCGTCGCCGCCCCGGAACAAACCGGCCGGCCGCTGGTGCTGGTCAGCTTCTACCGGTCGTACCTGACGGCGGCGGACACCGACGCTGTCGACGCGCTGATCGACGCACTGCGATCACAGGGATTCGACGCTTTTGGTATCTTTGCGCCCAGCCTCAAGGCGCCGTCCTGCACCGGCTGGCTGCGCGACCAGATCGCGGCGCTTGCACCGGCGGCAATCGTGAATGCGACGGCGTTTTCGGCCAAGGCGGGCGACGGGCACCCCTCACCTCTGGATATTGCCGGCTGCCCGGTCTTTCAGGTCGCTCTTTCGACCGCACGCAGAAAGGAATGGGCCGCGGCGGAACGCGGCCTGTCCCCCGCCGATCTGGCGATGCACGTGGTACTGCCCGAGGTCGACGGGCGGCTGTTTGCCGGGGTCGTCAGCTTCAAACAACCGGACAAACGCGATCCGGATCTGGAATATAGCCGCTTTGCCCACCGGGCGGACGCGGCGCGGGTCGCTGCCGTGGCCCACAGGGTGGCGGCGTGGCACCGCCTGTCCAAGCTTGGCAATGGCGATAAACGGCTGGCGCTGGTGCTGTCGACCTATCCCGGCAAGACCTATCAGTTGGCCCATGCGGTCGGGCTGGATGCGCTGGCCTCAACTTCGGCCCTCTCGGACGAGCTGGCGCGGGCGGGATATGACATTGAACCCGTGCCGGAACTTGGCCATCGCCTGACGAAAGAGGCCCTAACGTGGCCCCTGCGGGAATATCAGGCGGCACTGGCCAGCCTGCCCGAAACCCTGCGCGAAGACCTCGCCGCCGCCTGGGGCGACCCCGAGGCCGATCCGATGATCCGCGACGGGGCTTTCCATTTCCCGGCGATCCGTTCCGGCAAGACGCTGATCGCCCTGCAACCCGAGCGCGGCAATGTGAAGACGCGCGACGACGATTACCATGACCTGTCGCGCACGCCCCGCCACGGTTATGTCGCCTTCTACCTCTGGCTGCGACAACAGGCGGATGCGCTGATCCACATGGGCGCACATGGCACGCTGGAATGGCTGCCGGGCAAGTCGGTGGCGCTGTCGGAGGATTGCTGGCCCGAGGCGCTGATCGACGCGCTGCCGGTGGTCTACCCGTTCATCGTCAACGATCCGGGCGAGGCCGCGCAGGCCAAGCGGCGCATCGGCGCCGCCACCCTGGGCCACCTGCCACCGCCGCTGGCGCAGACCAGCCTGCCCGAGGGCATGGGCCGTCTGGAAAGCCTGCTGGATGAATATTCCACCGCCGACGGTCTGGACCCGGGCCGCCGTGACCGCCTGATCGCCGACATACGGACAGAAGCACAGGCCAGCGGGGTCGAGGCCGATCTGGGCCTGCAAAGTGATGCCTGTGCCGCCGAGGCGATCACCCGCATCGACCGCTTTGTCTGTGATATCAAGGAAAGCCAGTATGGCGAGGGGCTGCATGTGCTGGGCACCGGCGATTGCGGCGCCGCAGAGATTGCGGGCATCACCACCGCGCTGGCCGGGCGGTTCGTGGCCCCCGGCCCCTCGGGTTCGCCCTTCCGGGGGCGCGCCGACGTGCTGCCCACCGGGCGCAACCTCTTTACCACCGACCCCCGCGCCGTGCCTTCGCGCGCCGCCCATGCGCAGGGCGTGAAACTGGCCGAAGAGCTATTGCGCAAGCATCTGCAGGATCATGGTGACTGGCCGCAGGGGCTGGTCGTCGACCTCTGGGGCTCGGCTACGATGCGCACGGCGGGCGAGGAATTCGCCATGGCCCTGCACCTGGCGGGCCTTGCACCGACATGGGATGACGGCTCGGAACGGGTGAGCGGTTTCGAAGTGATCCCGCTTGCGCTGCTGGGTCGCCCGCGCATCGACGTGACCCTGCGGGTTTCGGGCCTTTTCCGCGACGTGTTTCCCGGCCTGGCGCAGATGTTCGAAGCGGCAGCGGCGGCCCTGGCCGAACGCGACGAGGCCGCGCCGGACAACCCCTACCTGTCGGTCGCCCCCCGCGTCTTTGGCCCCCGGCCCGGCCAGTACGGGCTGAACATGACCGAAACGCTGGAGGATTATTCCGAGGCTGGCCGGACAGCCGCGGGCGAGGCCTGGCTCGCGGCCTCCTCCTACGCGATCGACGCGGCCGGTGAGGTCAACCCGGCGCGCGAGGCACTGGAACTGCGCCTGAAGGGCGCAGATGCGTTTGTGCATCTTCAGGATCTGCCCGAGACCGATCTGCTGCTGGCCTCGGACTATGCCGCGCACGAGGCCGGGTTCGCCGCCGCGATGGCGCGGCTGGGCCAGACCGCGCCTGCGCTTTATCACCTAGATGCCACCCGCCCCGACACGCCCCGCGCCCGTACATTGGGCGAAGAGATTGCCCGCGTCACCCGCGCCCGCGCCGCCAATCCCGACTGGGTCAGCAGCATGATGGCCCATGGGTTCCGCGGCGCTGCCGAGGTTGCCGCCACGCTGGATCACATGGCCGCCTTCGCGCATCTCGCCGGGGTGGTCCCCTCGCATTTGTTCGACCTTTACTACGAGGCCACTCTGGGCCGCGACACGCTGGTCGAGTTCATGAAGACGGAGAACCCGCAGGCACTGGCCGCCATGCGCGACAGGTTCAATGCCCTGCGTGATGCGGGGCTGTGGCAGACACGCCGCAATTCCATCGCCGCCGACCTGGAGCGGATCGCATGAGCGCCCCCCGCGTCTATGGCTGGTGTCCGGGTGCCTTGCGCCCGATGATGTCGGGCGACGGGCTGGTGATGCGGGTGCGCGCGCCGATGGGGCGGCTGACACCCGTTCAGGCCAGCGGTATCGCGGCATTGTCCACACGCCACGGCAACGGGCTGATTGACCTGTCGGCCCGGGCGAATATCCAGATCCGCGGCCTGCGGGAAGAAGCGCACCCGGCCCTGATCGACGCGCTGCGCGGTCTCGGCCTGATCGACCGCGATATTGCCGTGGAAACCCGCCGCAACCTGGTCATCCAGCCCTTCTGGTCCGCCGGCGACGCGACCCAGATCATTGCCCAGTCGCTGACCCGCGCGCTGGCCGCCCCGGACGCGCCCGACCTGCCCGGCAAATTCGGTTTTGCCGTCGATTGCGGGCCGACTCCCTGCCTGCAGGATACCTCTGCCGATATCCGTATCGAGCATGTCGAGGACGTGCTGATCTGCCGCGCAGACGGCGCCGAAACCGGACAGCCCGTGACCGAGAATACCGCCGCCGGCATGGCCCTTGGCATGGCCCGCTGGTTCCTGGAAACGGGTGGCGCGCCGGGTGGGCGGGGCCGCATGGCCGCGCATATCGACCGGATTGGCGCGCCGCAGGGACATGATGCGCAACGGGTGACCGGCGTCACCCAGCCAAAGCCCGGAAAATGCGACCGCGGTTTTCTGGTGGCCCTGGAATTCGGGCAGATACCGGCGGAAACGCTGGATGGTCTTGCAAAGCTTGGCGCCCTGCGCCTGACGCCTTGGCGCATGGTACTGATCGAGGGTGCGGCGCAGGCCCCGGAACTGCCCGGCCTGATCGCGGATCCCGACGACCCGCGGCTGCAGGTCACCGCCTGTACCGGCGCACCGGGATGCCCACAGGCGCTGGCGGCCACGCGCGACATCGCCCGCGCCTTGGCGGGTCGAGCCCCCGGCGACCTGCATGTGTCGGGCTGCGCCAAGGGCTGTGCTCATCCCGGCCCCGCCGCCCACACCATCGTCGCCACCGGCGGCGACAGGTTCGACCTGATCCGCGACGGCCGTACCACCGACCGGCCCGCCCGCCCCGGGCTGTCCCTGACCGATCTTCTAAGCGGAGAGCTGTGAATGCCGCATCTTTACGAAACCAATGGCGCCGCGATCTATGCCGAAAGCTTTGCCACCATCCGGGCCGAGGCCACGCTCGGGCGTTTCTCACGCGATGAGGAAAGCGTGGTGGTGCGCATGATCCACGCCGCCGGCATGGTCGGGCTGGAGGAACATGTGCGATTCTCCCCCGGCATGGCCGAGGCGGCCAGGGCGGCGCTGGCGGCCGGCGCGCCCATCCTCTGTGACGCCTATATGGTGTCCGAGGGCATCACCCGTCCGCGCCTGCCTGCGGATAACGAGGTTATCTGCACGCTGCGCGACCCGCGCGTGCCGGACATGGCCAAAGAGATGTCGAACACCCGGTCAGCCGCCGCACTGGAATTGTGGCGCCCTAAGCTGGACGGCGCGGTCGTGGCCATCGGCAATGCACCCACCGCGCTCTTTCACCTGCTGAACATGCTTGAAGATCCCGCCTGCCCGCGTCCTGCGGCCATCATCGGTTGCCCGGTCGGCTTTGTCGGCGCCGCGGAATCGAAAGAGGCGCTGATGCAGGTCCTGCCGGTGCCGTCGATGATCGTCCAGGGCCGTCTTGGCGGCAGCGCCATCACCGTGGCTGCCGTCAACGCGCTGGCAAGCTGGAAGGAATGAGCATGGGCAAGGTCATCTGCGTCGGGCTGGGCCCCGGAGATCCCGATCTGATGAGCGTCCGCGCCCATCGGCTGATCTCGGCTGCGCGCCATGTCGCATTCTTCCGCAAGAAGGGCCTGTGCGGACAAGCCCGCAAGATCGTCGAGGGGCTTCTGGCCGGGGATGTGGCGGAGCACCCGATGGAATATCCCGTTACCACGGAAATCCCGCTGGATGACCCGGAATACAACCGCGTTCTGGCCGAGTTCTACGAGGGTTGGGCGGAACAGCTGGCCGAATTGAGCCGGACGGATGATGTGATCGTGCTGTGCGAGGGCGATCCGTTCTTCTTTGGCTCTTTCATGCACCTGCACAGCCGTCTTCGGGGCAAGGCGATGGTCGAGGTCGTGCCGGGGATCACCGGGATGTCGGGCTGCTGGACGGCGACCGATGTGCCGATCACCTGGGGCGATGACGTGTTGACCGTCGCGATGGCGACATTGTCCGAGGAAGAGCTGACCGCGCGGGCGGCCAATACCGACGCGCTGGTGGTGATGAAAATCGGCCGCAATATCGGCAAGCTGCGCCGCGCGCTGACCGCCGCGGGCAGGCTGGAGGATGCCTGGCTGGTCGAACGCGGCACGATGCCGGACCAGACCGTGCAGCGGCTGGTCGATGCGCCGGACGATGTCCCCTATTTCTCGATCGCCCTGGTGCACGGGAACGGGCGGCGGCCATGAGCGGTTGGGTGGTCATAGCCGGGCTTGGGCCGGGCGACGACGCGCTGGTCACGCCCGAGGTCAGCGCCGCGCTGGAGGCGGCCACCGATGTGGTGGGCTACATCCCCTATGTGCGCCGCGTTGCCCCGCGCCCCGGCCTGACCCTGCACGAGACCGACAACCGGGTCGAGGTCGAGCGTGCGACCCATGCGCTGGAAATGGCCGCAGGGGGCAAGCGCGTGGTGGTCGTGTCCTCGGGCGATCCGGGCGTTTTCGCGATGGCCAGCGCCGTGTTCGAGGCGCTGGAGGCGGGCCCCGACGCGTGGCTGTCGCTGGACATCCGCGTTTTGCCCGGGATCACCGCCATGCTGGCCGCCGCCGCCCGGCTGGGCGCGCCATTGGGCCATGATTTCTGCGCCATCAACCTGTCGGACAACCTGAAGCCCTGGTCGCTGATCGAACATCGTCTGCGGCTGGCCGCGCAGGCCGGGTTTGCGATGGCCTTCTACAATCCGCGCTCGGCCTCACGCCCGCATCAGTTCGCCGAGGCGCTGGCCATCCTGCGCGCGGAATGCGGCCCGGAGCGGCTGATCTCTTTCGCGCGGAACGTTTCGAAGGAGGGCGAGGAAATGACCACCGTCACCCTGTCCGAGGCGACACCTGAGATGGCGGATATGCGCACCGTCGTGATCCTGGGCAATGCCGATACGCGCCGGGTCGGGCGGCATGTCTACACCCCAAGGCGGGCGGAATGATCCAGCCAGTGCAGGATATCCCCGAGCCGCGCACAGGTCTTGCGCGCGGGCACCTTGGGGCGGTCGATCATGACCACCGGCAGGCCAAGCGCGCGGGCGGCATCAAGCTTTGCCCGTGCGCCGGTGCCGCCGGAGTTCTTGGCCACGATGATGTCGATGCGATGCTTGCGCATCAGCGCCCGGTCCTCGTCCGCCTCAAACGGGCCCCGCGCGATCACCACCTCCACATCGGCGAAGGGCAGCGGCGCTTTGGGCGGATCGACCAGGCGCACCAGGTAGTGGTGCTGGGCCTTGCCGGCAAAGGCGCCGAGATTCTGCTTGCCGATCGCCAGGAACACCCGCCTTGCCCCGTCGGGCAGCGCGTCGGCGGCGCCCTCGATATCCGGCACATGCTGCCATCTGTCACCCTCCGCGGCCTGCCACGGCGCACGTTCGAACGCGGCCAGCGGGATATCGGCCTGTGCGCAGGCGTGAACCGCGTTGGTGCTCATCTGCGCGGCGAAGGGGTGCGTGGCGTCGATCACCGCAGTGACCTTCTCGTGGCGCAAATAGGCCGCAAGCCCGTCCGCGCCGCCAAACCCGCCGATCCGCGTGGGCAGCGGCTGCGTCACCGGCGACAAGGTACGCCCGGCATAGGAAAACACCGCCTCATCACCGCGTTCGGCCAGGGCGCGTGCCAGGCGCGACGCTTCGCTGGTGCCGCCCAGAACAAGGATGCGTGGCATGGCTGACCCCTGGTTGACCATCATCGGTATCGGCGAAGATGGACCGGCGGGCCTGTCGGATGCAAGCCGCGAGGCACTATCGGAGGCCGAAATCATCTTTGGCGGGCCGCGCCACCTGGAACTGGTCGGCGCGGGAAAGAAAGGCCGCCCCTGGCCGGTGCCGTTTACGGTCGAGCCGGTGCTGGCGCTGGCCGGGCAGAAGGTGGCGGTGCTGGCCTCGGGCGATCCGTTCTGGCATGGCGCCGGGGGCTCTCTGGCCGCGCATCTGCCGCCCGAAAGCTGGCGCGCCCTGCCCGCACCATCGGTATTCTCGCTGGCCGCCGCACGGCTGGGCTGGCGGCTCGAGGACACGGTCTGCATCGGCCTGCACGCCGCGCCATTCGAACAGCTGGTGTCGCTGCTTGCCCCCGGCCAGAACATCCTGTGTACCCTGCGCGACGGTGCCGCCCCCGCGGCGCTGGCCGAATGGCTGGCCAAGGAAGGTTTCGGTGCGTCCGAACTTACGGTGCTGGAGGCACTTGGCGGGCCGCGTGAACAGCTGCGCCAGACAACCGCCGAGGGGTTTGCCGTTACCGGGATCACCGCGCCGGTGGCAATGGCGATCACGCCCCGGGGCGCCGCCGGGCTGCCGCGTGCATCCGGATTGGCGGATGAATTATTCGCGCAGGACGGGCAGATCACCAAACGCCCGATGCGCGCGCTGACCCTGTCGGCGCTGGCCCCGCGCGCCGGCGGGCATTTGTGGGATATCGGGGCCGGGTCGGGCTCGATCTCGGTCGAATGGGCGCTGAGCGCACCGGGGTGCACAGCCACAGCCATCGAACCGCGCGCCGACAGGCTGGCATTCATCCGCGAAAACGCCCGGCGCTTCGGGCTGACCCACCGGATCGACGTGATCGAGGGCCGCGCGCCCGCACAGCTGGCGGCGCTGCCGCGCCCGGATGCCGTTTTCATCGGCGGCGGGGCCGACGAGGATTTGCTGGCGGATCTGTGGCAGAGACTGCCCGCGGGCACGCGGATCACCTCCAATGCCGTGACACTGGAAAGCCAGGCCCTGCTGACCCGCTGGCACCAGGACAAGGGCGGCGACCTGTGGCGCATTGACCTGGCGCAGGCCGAGGCGCTTGGCCGGATGCGCGGATGGAAATCCGCACGCCCGCAACTGCAATGGACCGTGCTGCGATGATCGTGGCGGGGATCGGATATCGCAAGGCCGCCACCCTGGCGGATCTGCGTGAGGCGCTGGCGCTGACCGGCACACGGCCCGACGCGCTTGCCAGCGTGGCGGCGAAAGCAGGCGGCGCGGTGCTGACCGAACTGGCCGCCGAGCTGAACCTGCCGGTCATCGCCGTGACCGAATCCTGCCTCGGCGGCACCAAGACACCCACCCGATCGGCCCGTATCGAGGGCCGTTTCGGCACCGGTTGCCTGTCCGAGGCAGCGGCGCTTCTGGCCGCCGGTGACGGCGCCGGCGCGCGCATCACCGTGACCCGCGTAAAAACCGCAAACGGCATGGCCACGGCGGCCATCGCAGAAAGGATCCCTTCATGACCGTGCATTTCATCGGCGCCGGACCGGGTGCGCCCGATCTGATCACCCTGCGGGGGCGCGACCTGATCGCGGCCTGCCCGGTCTGCCTCTATGCCGGGTCGCTTGTGCCCGAGGCGCTGCTGGCGCATTGCCCGGCGGGTGCGCATATCGTCAACACGGCGCCGCTGTCGCTGGATCAGATCATGGCCGAGATCGAGAAAGCCCATACGGCGGGACATGACGTGGCCCGCCTGCATTCGGGCGATCTGTCGGTCTGGTCGGCGATGGGCGAACAGCTGCGCCGGCTGCGCGCCGCCGATATTCCATATGACGTGACACCCGGCGTGCCGGCCTTTGCCGCGGCCTCCGCCGCGCTCGGGGCCGAACTGACCTTGCCCGGCGTCGCGCAGTCACTGGTGCTGACCCGTACCTCGGGGCGGGCCTCGACCATGCCCGAGGGCGAAACGCTGGAAAATTTCGCCGCCACCGGCGCAACGCTGGCGATCCACCTTTCGGTCCATGTTCTTGACGACGTGGTGGCCCGGCTGACCCCCCATTATGGCGCCGACTGCCCGGTGGCGGTGGTCTGGCGTGCGTCCTGGCCCGACCAACGGATCGTGCGCGCGACCCTGGGCACGCTGATCGAGGCCACTGGCGGCGAGCGCGGCCGCACCGCGCTCATCCTAGTCGGTCACGCCCTCGGGTCCGAGGAATTCGATGAAAGCTGCCTCTATGCGGGTGATTATGACCGGCGGTTCCGCCCGGTCGGCACCGCACCACGTTTCCCGGAGGGCGCCGAATGACCCTTCCCCCCGGCCTGATGATTTCGGCCCCCGCCTCTGGGACCGGCAAGACCACCCTGATGCTGGGGCTGCTACGCGCCTTTGCCAAGCGCGGCGTGACCGTGCAGCCGTTCAAGAGCGGGCCGGATTATATCGACCCGGCCTTTCACCTGGCGGCCTCCGGGCGGCCTTCGTACAACCTGGACAGCTGGTCGATGCCCCGGGGAATGCTGGGCCACCTGATCGGCGCGGCCAAGGGCGCCGATCTCGCACTGGCCGAAGGCTCGATGGGCCTGTTCGACGGTGTCGCCCTGCCGGGTGAGACCGGCAGCGGCGCCAGCGCTGATATCTCTGCGATGACTGGCTGGCCCGTGGTGCTGATCCTCGATGTCTCGGGGCAGGCGCAATCAGCGGCCGCCACCGCGCTTGGCTTTGCCTCAATGCGGCCAGACGTGCCGCTTGCCGGGGTCGTGCTGAACCGCGTCGCCAGCCCACGGCACGAAACCCTGCTGCGGGCGGGAATGGAACAGGTCGGCGTGCCGGTGCTGGGCGCCCTGCCCCGGCGCGGCGCCGTCGAACTGCCCGAACGGCACCTGGGCCTTATCCAGGCCGAGGAACAGCCCCATCTGCAGGCGCTCTTGGACGAGGCCGGCGCGTTCATCGCCGAGAACCTTGATCTTGACGCGCTGCTGGCGGCAGCAGGTGACACGCGGCTGACCAGCGGCGACAGGCATATCGCGCAGCCACCGGGACAGCGCATCGCCCTGGCGCGCGACGCGGCGTTTTCCTTCGTCTATCCGCACCTGCTGGACAGCTGGCGTGCCGAAGGGGCCGAGATCGTGACGTTTTCACCGCTTGCGGACGAGGCGCCGGACGCGCAGGCCGATATCTGCTGGCTGCCCGGCGGGTATCCCGAACTGCACGCCGGCAAACTGGCGGCTGCCGGGAATTTCCGCACCTCGCTTCAGGCCTTTGCCGAAACCCGGCCGGTCCATGGCGAATGTGGTGGCTACATGGCGATGGGGGCGGGACTGGTCGACAAGGACGGCACGCGGCACCAGATGGCAGGCCTATTGGGGCTCGAGACATCCTACGAGAAACGCAAGATGCACCTGGGCTATCGGCAGGCGACGCTGCTGTCACCCATGCTGGGCAATGATACCGGCACCCGTCTGCGTGGTCATGAGTTTCACTATTCGACCATTCTGGCGCAACCCGATACGCCGCTGGCGCAAGTCGCGGATTCAAACGGTGTCGAAGTGCCTGAAACCGGGTCGCGGCGCGGTAACGCCACCGGTACGTTCTTTCACATGATCACGGGCGCGACATGAGCGGGTTCGTCTCTTTCGTCTCGTCCGGTCCGGGTGACCCGGAACTGCTGACCGTCAAGGCGGTCAGGCGGCTGGAGACGGCGGACGTGATCCTGTTCGATGACCTGTCATCGGGCCCGATCCTGTCCCATGCGCGCGAGGATGCGGATTTCATCGGGGTCGGCAAACGTGCCGGGCGCGCCTCGCCCAAGCAGGAACATGTCAGCCGCCTGCTGGTGGATCACGCCAGTACCGGCCTGAAGGTCGTGCGTCTGAAATCCGGTGATGCCGGCGTGTTCGGGCGGCTGGAGGAGGAGATCACCGCCCTGCGCGCGGCCGGCATTCCGTTCGAGATCGTCCCCGGTGTCACCGCCGCCTCTGCCGCCGCCGCGGCCGCGGCGATCCCGCTGACCCGGCGCGTCACCGCGCGGCGGCTGCAATTCGTGACCGGCCATGACGTGACCGGGCAGCTGCCGGAAAATCTCAACATGGCCGCCCTGGCCGACCCCGAAGCGACAACCGTCGTCTACATGGGGCGCCGGACCTTTGCCGCGATGGCGCGGCTTCTGATCGCGCATGGCCTGCCTGCGGACACGCCCGCCCTTTTGGCCGAGGCCGTATCGACGCCTGCACAAAGCCTGAGCCGGCACACGATTGCCGGCCTGTCGGAATCTCTGTCTGAGATGTCGGGAACCACCCCGGCGCTGATTTTATATGGCCCGCTGGCCCAACAGGAGGATTGACAGGGCCGCCCCCCATGTGACACGCAGATTACAGACGGTTCCCCAAGGGATGCCAAGCATCCGGGGTAAAAGGGAACACGGTGCGGTGTAGCCATCAGGCGCCAATTCCGTGACTGCCCCCGCAACTGTGAGCGGCGAGCGACCCGCACTGCCACTGGGCCTATGGCCCGGGAAGGCGCGGCAAGCACCGACCCGCTAAGTCAGGAGACCTGCCGTCACCCCGGGCATCCTGCCCATCAACAGCCCCGATCGGGGCTATAACAAGTTTCAACACCGTCGGGGTAGACGGCTAGGAGATCGAAACATGCATATTGAACCCGGTATCGTTGTCGGCGCCAAGATGGCGCTGTCTTATGCCACCGCCGCTGGTGCGGCCACAGTTGGCGCCAAGCTGGCATGGGACGCCATGCGCGAAAACGGCGCGTTGTCCTTCGCGGGACGCGTCGTGATTGCCACTGTCCTGACCTTCGTGTTCTTCGAGGTGCTGCCGCACTATCCGGTCGGCGTCAGCGAGGTGCACTTCATCCTCGGCTCGACCCTCTTCCTGCTCTTGGGTGCTGCACCGGCAGCCTTCGGTCTGGCCCTGGGCCTGCTGGCGCAGGGGCTGCTTTTCGCGCCGTTCGACCTGCCGCAGTATTTCATCAACGTAACCACGCTGCTGGTGCCGCTCTATGGTGTTCGGATGCTGGCCAAGCGCATCATCGCACCGGGAACCGCCTATGTTGACCTGAAATATGGCCAGGCTCTGGCACTGTCGACCGCCTATCAGGGTGGTGTTGTCGCCTGGGTTGCGTTCTGGGCGCTCTACGGTCAGGGCTTTGGCGCAGAAACGCTGGCGGCCGTGACCACTTTCGGCGCCGCCTACATGTTGGTCATCATCATCGAACCGCTGGCCGATCTGGCCGTGCTGGCCGCCGCCAAGTCGGCCCGTGACCTGACCAAGGGACCGCTCTTCAACCAGCGCCTGCACGGCGCGGGTTAAGAGACCTTCAACCCTGACGCGGCTCCGTTTGTTCGGGGCCGCGTTTTTCTTTGCGAGGTTGACATGATCGCGCTTTCCCTGATCGGTATTGGCACCGGAAACCCACAGCATCTGACGCTTCAGGCGATCGAGGCGCTGAATGCCTGTGACCTGATCCTGATCCCGCGGAAAGGGAAAAAGAAAGACGACCTGGCAGAGGCGCGACGGCAGATCTGCGCACAGGTGTTGCGCGCGGACGGCCCGGAAATCCGCGAATTCGACCTGCCCGTGCGCGACGCCGCAAACCCGGACTATCGCCGCGGCGTCGATGACTGGCATGATGCGATTGCCGACAAGTGGGCCGCGGAAATCAGTGCGGGGCTGCCTGATGGCGGGCGCGTCGGGTTTCTGGTCTGGGGTGACCCGTCGCTCTATGACAGCACAATTCGCATCGCAGATCGCCTCAAGGCGAAGGCCGACTTATCCCTAGAGGTCACGCCGGGCATCACCTCGGTCCAGGCGCTGACCGCCAGCCATGCGATCACCCTGAACGAAATCGGTGCGCCGGTATTGATAACCACCGGCCGCCAGTTGCGCGACAAGGGATGGCCGGAAAGCGCCGACACGGTTGTGGTGATGCTGGACGGAAGCTGCGCCTTCCAGACGCTTGGACCGGCGGGGTTTCACATCTGGTGGTCCGCCTATGCCGGGATGCCGCAGGAAATTTCGATCTCGGGCGCGCTGGAGGATGTGGCAGATGAAATCGTCGCCGCCCGCAGCGCAGCGCAAACCGAAAACGGGTGGATCATGGACGTCTACCTGCTGCGTCGCCAGGCGGACTAGGCGGCCTGTGCGTTCCTAGCTGCCGCTACCGCATTCTGGCATCTGAAGATCCCCGATGACGTCCGCAAGCTGTTCCAGCGGAACCGGTCGTGACAGCAAGAAACCCTGCACCTGATCGCATTCCGTGCCGCGCAGCCAGTTCAGCTGTTCAGGCGTTTCGACGCCTTCGGCCACCACGGTTGCGCCGATCTGTTTGGCCAGCGTCAGGATCAACCCGATGATCGGCCCCGACTTGGGCAGCTGATCGATGAAGGACTGGTCGATCTTCAGGCAGTTCAGCGGGAAACGCGAGATATAGGAAAGGTTGGAATACCCGGTCCCGAAATCGTCGATCGCGATGCGGTATCCCATGCGGGAAATCTTCTCCAGCTTCGTCTCGATCAGATCGTGATCGCCGATCAGGACTGTCTCTGTAATTTCCAGTTCGATCTTGCCATGCGGGAAATCGGGATGCTGGGCAAATCCCGCCAGCGCGGTCATCAGCCCCTTGTCAGCGAATTGCCGTGGCGAAATGTTCAATGACAGGTGCACGTCAAGGCCCGACTGATGCCATGCGATTGCCTGCTTGCAACCCATCTCCAGCACCAGCTGCCCCACTTCTTCGATCAACCCGGTTTCTTCACAGACAGGGATGAATTCACCCGGCAACACAAGGTGTCCGTCGGGATGCTGCCAACGCACCAGCGCCTCGACCGAGACGACCCGACCAGTGACAAGGTCCACACGCGGCTGATAATGCAGCACGAAATCACGGTTCTCGACCGACTTCTGCAATTGCATCTCTATCAGCCCACGTGCCTGCGCCTTGGTGCCCATCTCTTCGTTGAAGATGGCGAAACGGTTGCGCCCGGCCTGTTTCGCGGCGTAAAGCGCCGTATCCGCCTCTTTCATGACGGCAGCGAAATCGGCGGCGCTTGGCAAGAACATGGTCACGCCCATGCTGACGGTCACATTCACCTTGGTGGCGTCATGGGTGACGGGCTGAGAAAAGAGCTCTAGCAGGTTTTCGATCTTGGGGGTGAAATCTTCGCTTGCAGGGACATCCTCGAAAACGATCACGAATTCATCACCGCCCAGGCGTACCAGGGTGTCCTTGCCCCGGATTGCATGACCGGCGCGGCCCGCGATCCGCTGCAGGACGACATCGCCCAGTTCATGGCCCAGCCGGTCATTGATCTGCTTGAAATGGTCCACGTCAAAATAGACCAAGGCGCAGCGGCCGGGTTTCGACTTTTCCAACGCGGCCATATGCCGGAGCAGGTAGGAGCGGTTGTAGCAGCCGGTCAGCTGATCCCGGTCCGCCAGGTACCGCGCCTTGTCGCGCGCGATCTTCAGCTCGCTGACATCGATTGCCGTGACCAACATGGCCGGTTCGCCCGTGACCGCATCCGAACACTGCTTGGCCGATAGGTCGTACCAGCGATGCCCGGCCCCGGATTTCACCTTGGCGACCATGCGGTGTTCGCCGGTGGCCGCGAGTTTGGCAATCAGCTGGTCATAGTCCCCTCGGTTCACGAACTTGTCCGAGATCTTCTGCATCACCTCGGCCGCCGCTTTGCGCGCGGCCGGGTTCATGTACAACGGCGGGCCGTCCATCTCGTAAAGGGTGATCATGACGTCGGTGTGCAACAACGCCTCGGCGCTTCGCAGGTTATCGGGCTGATCGTCGGCCTGGCCAAGCACCTCGCATTGCATCGCCATCCGGCCGTCGGGCAGCCGAAAGCCGCGATAGACCACCATCGCGCTTGTGGGTTTGCCATTGGGATAGAGGGTCCACATTTCGTTGAAGACGGCATCACGTTCCAGAAAGTCAGCCTGGTACTGTCTGAGCCGGCTGGCGACCGTGGGCGACATGTCGCTGGACAGGTCGCGGGCGCACAGCGCTTCCTCGTTGGCGGCATCCCACAGATGGCAGGCGGCACGGTTGGCATAGACGATGCGCGAGTTGTCGATGTCGAAGACCCAGATCGCGGTCTGCAGCCGCCGGGCACCGGCGAATGAATCCGGGGTGGCACCCGAAATTCCGGGTGCCGCATCCTCGAGGGGCACCGAGGTTTCTAGATTGATCCTGTCGCTGCGCATGACGAAATCAGCCCGATCCGGTTAAAGCTAGGCGATCTTGCTTTGCGCTGATCCCAGCTCTGCCAGCGGGCGGAAACCATCGGTTCGGGATACATCGCCGATCCAGCGCTCGATAGCCGGAAAATCCTCCATGCTCAGGCCAGCCTCTTCGAGGACATGCACATATCCGAACACGGCGATGTCGGCGATGGAATACCCGGATTCCAGCATGAACTGCCGATCGGACAAATGTGCATCCAGCCGGAACAAACCCGGTTCCGCAAGCGACCGCCAGTTGGCGATACTGTCTGCCCGTGCCTCTCGCTGGTCTGGCAGGATCGTAGTGAAAAAACGCGCCGGCGAAATATACGGCTCCAGCTTGGATTGTTCGAAGAACATCCATTGCAAGGCTTCCGCACGCTCGGCCCGGTCACGCGGCATCAGATAAGTCCCCTCAGCCAGGTACCACAGCATGGCGTTGCTTTCGCCTATGCCTTGCCCTGCCTCCGTTTCCAGATACGGGACCACGCCCAAAGGATTGATATTCAGGTAAGCCGGCGTCTTCTGTTCGCCGGTCAACACGTTGATCAGCGTCATGTCGAAACTGATCCCAAGCTGCCGCATGGCCAGAAACGGCTTGAAGCAGTTGCCGGAACCCAGGCAGGCGTAGAGTTTGATCACGAGAAATCCTTCCAACTGTTTGACCCATTTCTCGCTATTGGTTTGCCGTTAAGGCCACCTAAATTCCGGCCGCCGCCGAGTTTTGATTGAGACTAAAATTGTTTCGATTTTCCCGGCATCCAGAGAGAATCAGCCCGCCACCGGCCAGTCCCCGGTTTCGCTATTGCGATCCAATTGCAACACGCTGGATTTTTCGGTCGTCGCCACCCCCGCGGAAATGCCGGGAAAGCACCGTAAAAACAGGGCGAACAGCCAATTTCAACCGACCCCTGAACAGCGCCTCATGTTAACCGATTATTAACCGTTTATTAAGCATCGACCCCTATTTTCTTCTTGGTTAACAAAAGGTTAACGGAAAAGAACAGATTGGAAACGTAACTTAATCAAATATGGGAAAGGTAGTTAGGGGGTTATGCTACATCACTCAGACGTCGCCTTTGCGGCAGCGGCATTCGATCAACCGATCGCCGAACATATCTGGCGATCAAAATACCAATACAAGACACAGGGCCGTGACATCGACCACACGGTGAACGACACTTGGCGGCGCGTCGCGGACAGCCTGTCGCGCTGCGAAAGGTCCGAGGCGCAGCAAGCTACCGCCGGCATCTTCTACCGCGCCATGGAAGACTTCAGGCTGATACCGGCCGGGCGTATCCTTTCGGGCGCGGGGACACGGCGCCACGTGTCGCTGTGCAACACTTTCGTCATGCGCGCCATCCCCGATTCGGTTGCCGGTATCATGGACACGATCAAGGAGGCCGCGCTGACGATGCAGATGGGCGGCGGCATCGGGTTCGACTTTTCCACGCTGCGCCCGCAGGGCAACCTGGTGAAGGGTCTTGACTGCCCCGCGGCGGGCCCCCTTGCCGCGATGGATATCTGCGATGCCGTCTGCCGGATGCTCGTTACCGGCATGGGGCGCGGTGCGATGATGGCGACGATGCGCTGCGACCACCCGGATATCGAGGCCTTCGTCGCCGCAAAGAGCGATCCGGCGCGGATGCGGAACTTCAACCTCTCGGTCATGGTGACCGACCTTTTCATGCGTGCCGTCGACGCGGATACCGATTGGGACCTTGTGTGGCAGGGTAGACGCGTCCGCAGCATCAAGGCCCGCGCCTTGTGGCAGGCGATCATGCAGCGCGCCTATGATACCGCAGAACCGGGGGTGCTGTTCATCGACCGGATCAATGCAGCCAACCCGCTTGGATATCTCGAGACGATCTCCGCAACGAATTCCTGTGCCGAACAGCCGCTGCCGCCGAATGGCAATTGCCCACTGGCATCCATCAACCTGGCCCGGCTGGTGAAATCCCCGTTCCGGCCGGATGCCCGAATGGACCGAGATGAGATGCGCCGCCTGGCCGCCGCGGCCGTCCGGTTGCTGGACAATGTCATCGAGACCTCGCGCTTTGCACTGGATGCCCAAAGAGCGGAAGCGACACGTAAGCGGCGCATTGGCGTTGGCGTCACGGGCGTGGCAGATGCCCTGATCATGCTGGGCGTCCGCTATGGCACACCCGAAGCGGCCAAGCTGGTGGGCACGTGGATGCGGACCATACAGAACGCCGCCTATCTTGCCTCGGCCGAACTGGCCGCCGACCGCGGCGCGTTCCCCTCCTACGACGCGCAGCAGCACCAGGCCCGCGCCGGCATTCGGGCGCTGGACGCACCGGTGCGCCGGGCCATCGCGGCGCATGGGCTGCGCAACGGCGTATTGACCACCATTGCGCCGACGGGGACGATTTCGATGTTCGGCGGCAACGTCTCCTCGGGGATCGAGCCGGTATTCGCGACGTCCTTCCGGCGCAAGATCACTCGGCCCGACGGCACCATATCCGAGGAACTGGTCGAAGATTACGCGGCCCTGCTCTTCCGCAAGACTTTCGGAAGGGACGCACCGCTGCCCCATGCTTTCGTCACCGTTCAGGATCTGCGTCCAGAAGAACATGTACGAATGCAGGCCGCCGCCCAGCGATGGGTGGACAGCGGTATCTCGAAGACCGTGAATTGCCCCGAGAACATCCCGTTTGCCGCGTTCGAGGATGTCTATCTTCAGGCGTTTGAAGCCGGGTGCAAGGGCTGTACAACCTACCGGCCGAACGCCATCACCGGATCGGTGCTGTCGTCATGAACGTATCGGCCAAACCTTCACGCCTGTCGCCGGTATTCGAGCTGTTGGCACGACAGTCGAACGCGCAGCGGGCAGTCGACCGATGGGTACCGACACATCGCCACCGCAAGGGCGGGTTTTACCGGGTCGTGGGTCACGGAACGCTGGAATCCGACCGCAGCCCGGTAGTCATCTACGATGATGCCGAAGGGCAGGTCTGGGTGCGCCCGACGCGGGAGTTCGAGGATGGACGTTTCGAACCGGTCAGCCCGTGACGACGCGCGCGTTTGATCACCGCAGCCCGTTCCGGGCGATGAATTTGGCAAGATCCAGAATGATCTGGCCGCGCGCCTGAGCGATCGCCTGCGGTCCGCCATCGGGATCAAATGAAACCGATAGGTCGAAGAGGCCCGAGCGTTCGCGGCGCCCCTCCGGCACGCCGACAAAATACTGGCCGGTGGCCCTCAGTTGCCCGTCGCCACCCGCCAGCAGGTTTTCGAAACGCACATCCAGCCGCGCGTCGGGAAAGGCCTCGAACGGCCAGGGCTCGGACGCCACGCGCGCACCGGAGAGGCGCGCCAGATGGCCCGCCAGTTCCAGCGCCACGGCACGCTCGGGACTATCGGCCCAAAGCGTGCCCGCGTCGGTCACCAGCTTGCCGGTCTCATCCCGCACCGCGATTTCGTCCGCCGCAGCATAGGTTGGCAGTGACACATCGCGGACTTCGACCGCACCGAAACCTATCCGCACCGATTCATCGACCGCAGGCGGGGTCACGGAATATAGGTCGGGTGTGCCGCCGCAGCCCCCGATGGCAAAAGCAAGCCCGATCAGAGCAGGTTTCAAAACATTCATCTCATCGCCCCCGGATCAATGCGCCTGGATTACGTTCCAGCATACGGGCCAGCGACGCCATGGCATCGGCGGCTTTGGAAATATCTCTCAGCGCGGCCTGCGCTTCGCGACTCAGCATCTCGCCCTTGTTATACCCGGCGATAGTGGTGCTGGCCTGGCTCAGTACCCGCTCGACCCGCTCAACCAGGGCCGGCAGATCCTGGGCCGACAGCGCCACCGCATCCGCGGCGTCGCGCGCAGACGAAAGCGTGGCGTTGATGTTGGCCACGGCGCCACCCTCGCGCAGTTCCGACAGGGTTGCATCAATTTCATTCAGCGCCGCACCCAGATCGGCGGGCAGATCGCGGGCGGCATCGGTGGCAAGGATCTCGTTGGCTGACGCCACCAGCGTTGCCAGATTCTCGGTCAGCTCTTCCACCGGCAGGCGCTCTGCCTTTGCGGCGACCGCTTCGATCTGCTCAACCAGCGCCGGCACACCTTCGACCGACGCCGTAACGCCCTCGGCGGCCGTCGCGGCGGCGTCGACAGCGGCCACAAGACGGCTGGCCAGTTGTTCTTCCTCGATCTGGGCAAGGATGTTCTCAAACCGCACGATGGCCGTGTTCAGGGTGGCGGGAATTTTCTGTACGTCATCCGAGGCGACAATCCCGCGTACGTCGGCAAGCAGCGCACGCAGATCCTGCGGCATTTCCCGCAGATCTTCGTCCGATACCAGCACCTTGGCACTGTCCAGGAAATCGATCGCGCTGTTCAGCAACTCCTCGACCGGCAGCTTGTTGATCCTGTTGAACACACCCTCGACCGAGGCGGCCGTATCGGTAATGTCACTCTCGGTCGTCGGGAAGATCGGAATGATGCCTTCGCCCGTCCGCACCGTTTCCGGTGGTGCATCATCGACCTGGACCAGCTCTATCTTCAGCCCGCCAGTCAACAGGGAGGCCGAGGCGAGGCGCGCGCGCAACCCCTCTTCTATTCGCTTGACAAGAAATGACAGGGCCGCCTCGGGCGACGGATCCTCCTGCAGCCCGAGGCGTGCCGGCTGGATCCCCAGAACCGCATTCAACCTGACTCGGCTGTCGCCAAACTGGTCCGGGTCGATCACCCCGGTGACGGATGCCACTTCGCCGACGCCCAGCCCGTTCAGTTCGACCTTCGCGCCCACCGACAGGCCTGAGACGTTCTCTTCGAACACCACCCGCATCTCCAGCGTTTCCACCTCGGACGCATTGAAGATGCTGCTGCGGGCGGCGGCTTCGTCCGCATAGACCTGAAAAACCGTACCGTCGGACACCCGCGCGCCGCCCGAAACAAATGTATCAAACGTCAACCCGCCGCTGAGCAACGTGGCAACCGAGGAGAAATCCAGCTCGGCCCCGGACGGCCCCACCGAAAAGGTGAAACCCGAGGTATCCCAGAACCGGGTATTGGCTGAAATCAGGTTCCCGTGGGGTTCGAAAATGATCGCCTCGGCGATGGCGAACGTGCCTTCCTGCGAAATCCGCGCCTTGCCGACGCGACCCACCTTGATGCCGCGGTAGGTGATCGGGCTGTTATCGGTCAGATTTCCCCCGGCCGTGGTGCGCAGGGCGATCTGCAATCCCTCCTGGCCTGCGGTGAAGAGAGGCGGCTCCTCCAAGCCGGAAAAGCGCGTCTGAGCGGTGCCGATTTCATTGTCCCAGGAGCCTTCGATATAGACACCGGACAGAACCGTATCCAGGCCGCTGACACCGCTTGTCGTCAGTTCGGGCCGCACGATCCAGAAGCTTGACGACGCATCGATATAAGGCGCGATCTTCTTGTCGACACGCACCGAGATCACGACCGCCGACAGGTCGTCTCTGAATTCGACATCCTCGACGACACCGACGGCGATATCGAGATACCGCAGCTCGGTCTCGCGCTTGGCGATCCCGGCGCCGTTCTGAAACTCGATTTCGATCACCGGCCCGCGATCGTTATAGGTCTGCCATGCCAAGCCCAGCGCGATGGCCAGCGCCAGCAGCGGAATCACCCAGACGATCGAAAACCGGTTCAGGAACGCCTGGCGCGCGGGTTCGATCCGGACCGGCGGTGGTGTGTTACTCATTCGCACGGCCTCCTTCGTCCTGCGATTGCACATCCCAGATCATCCTGCTGTCAAAGGCCTGCGCCGACAACATCGTGAAGATCACCGACAGCGCGAAAAACAGGCTGGCGCGGCCCGGATTTATGGCGGCCAGCGTATTCAGCTGGACCAACGAGGACAGGATCGCAACGACAAAAACGTCGATCATGGACCAGCGGCCGATATATTCGACCACCTCGTAGAGCATCTGCCGCTGATGCTTGGAAACGCTGTGCGCGCGGGTCACGGAAACCGCCAGAAACGCGACGGCGAGGAACTTGGCGACCGGGATCAGCACGCTGGCGATCAGGATGATGATGGCCACACCGACGGCACCGTCGTGCAGCAATTCCACCGCGCCGCCGACGATTGTGTTTTCCTGGACCGATAACAGGGTGCGGGTCTGGAGCATGGGATAGATATTGGCCGGCACATAGCACATCAGGCCGACAAGCCAGAACGCCCATACCCGTTGCAGGCTCTTTCGGTCACGCGACGCAAGCTTCTTGCCGCACAGGCCGCACCGTGCCGTGCCCTTCGGCCAGACCCGCGTGCAGCGGATACAGGCCACCACGCCAAGCTCGCGGGCGCTCAGGATTTCCGGGTATTGTCCAGTGAATGCCACACCGACCACCTGCACAAGTAATTGTCCTGCACGACCGCAAGAAGAACCAGCACCGCAAACATCCAGAAGGCGGGGCCAAAGGCGACATCCGCCAGATCGCTGACTTTGACCAGCGCGACCGCGCATCCAATGGCGAAAATCTCGGCCATCGACCAGGGCCTGAGCGCCTCGGACAGGCGGAATGCCTGGACAGCGCCACGGGCCGCAGGACGGTCCATCACGATGGGCACCAGCACGTAGATCGCCAGCAGCACCCGCGCCAGCGGCACGAACAGGATCAATGCCGCCGTCATTAGCGCCAGCGCGATCAGCGCCCCGTGATCAAAGGCCAGCGCGGCATCGAGGATGGACACCGAATTCCTGGTGCCCGCCGCCTGGATGGTCAGAAAGGGTGTCACCGACGCGGCGACGATCAAAATGGCCACCGCCAGCGAAACCGCAATGATCTGCAGCCCGGCCTTGCGCCGCGGCGTGATCAGCACCGTCCCGCATCGCAGGCATGTGGCCCGCTCACCGTGTTTCGGGCGCTGCAGCTGATAGGTTGCGTCACATTGCGGGCAGACGATCATCTCGTCGAGGGGAATCACATGCGCGTCGCTCATCCCACATGAATATCGCAAATTCGCGGTGGACAACACGGATTGTGCAGGCCAGCAACGTCAACCCGGATTCTGCAGGCGCAATTTCGGGAAAGGACGGCCCATGCTGTAGATCAGCGTTCGCCGAAGGCGCTGTCGAATGACCTCTTGATCGGTTTCATCAGGTAAGCCAGAACCGTCTGCTCGGCCGTCACGATTTCCCCCGACGCTCCCATCCCGGCCTGAAGATCGCGGCGCCAGACACCATTTCCGATGGTCTCCTGCTCCAGCGCGACGGTTGCGCGGAAATGGCCCATCCCGGTCTGCTCGTCGATGACGGAATTGGGTGAAATACTGGTGACCCGGCCCTGGATCTGGCCGTAGCGGCGCGGATCAAACGTATCGAATTTCAGCGCAACCGTGTCGCCGCGCTGGATGTGACCGATATCAACCGGGGCGATTTTCAGCTGCGCGACTAGTTGCGGGCCCGAAGGCATCAGTTCGAACAGGGTGGTGCCGGTGGCGATGACTTCGCCGGGATTGGGGAAGCCGACCGCATGAACGACCCCGGATTGGGGCGCCCGGATTTCAAGCGACGCATGCCGCTGGCGCAGCGCGGCCTCTCGCAATGCCAGTTGCGCGACAAGCTGCTCAAGGTCGAAAATTTCGGTGCGGGTCCGTTCCAGCAGGGCGATCCGGCTTTGCTCGATCGGGGCGCTTGCGGCACCCAGTTCCTTGGCGGCCTGCGACAGGCGTATGTCTATTTCGATCAGGCCTGCGCGCAGTTGATCCAGGCTGTCACGCTGTCTTTCCAGGTCGCGAAGCGGCGTCAGGCTGTCTGCATAGAGGCGCTCGGCACGTTCTATCCTGCCCATTCGTTCCTCGATCCGCCTGACCATGAGCGCCCGGGCATTCGTAAGCGTTGCTTCGGTATGTTCCAGATGTTTTCTGAGTTCTTGCTGTATCCTGTGCTGCTCGGCGAACAGCTCCAGCCGGGCGATCGCATAGGACAGATCGACCGGTGCCAGGGTGGCAATCTCATCGGGCGGGATGGACCGTGCCGCGCCGGCTACCCTGGCGATGACACGCAGGTTTTCCAGGCGCAGCGTCTGCGACTGCCGTTCGTTGACAACATCCTGCAGTTCCTGTTCCAGCACGCCGGAGTCCAGGATGGTCAGGACCTGGTTTGCCTCGACCGCTTCGCCTTCCTCAACCAGCACGGCCTTGACGACGCCCTGTTCGGGCGCCTGAACCTGCTGGTAATGTCCCGTCGGCAGCAATTCTCCCTGCGCGCGCACCAGTTCGGGCACGGTGGTCGTTATGGCCAGCCAGACGCCACCGGCAATGAACCCGGCAATGGTCAGGATGACAATTCGGGCGGTTGCCACGCCGCGTTGCGCTTCGCGCGCTTCGGCATGGGCAATTACGCCGGTGGTGTTTGGGGGAACCGACCATTTCATCGCGTCACTTGCCTCCGAATTTATGTTGCATTGCCATCAGCTTCTTTAGCCCGCCAGCGCCTGTGTCATTGGCGACCACGCGCCCCTGATCCAGGTAGACGAAGCGGTCAGCCAGCGAGATCAGGCAGGGATCGCTTGTCGCCACGAGGATCGTCTTGCCCCCCTTGAGACGCGCCAGTTCGCGGGCCAATGCCTGCTTGCGCGGCTGATCCAGCCCCGCCGTAGGATCGTTGAGCAGCAACACCGGCCCCTCGCGCATGAGGCTGCGTGCCAGGGCAAGCGATCTCAGGATTGCGGGGGACAGGGTGTCGCGGAACGCCTCGGACAGGCGCGTGTGAATGTCCTCGGGGAAGCGCCGCACTTCTTCGCCCAGCTGTAGCGCTTCCAGAGCGGCAACCACTTCTTGTTCCCTGACACCGGGCGCGGCCAGCCGGAAATTCTGATAGACGGTGCCATAAAACAGCTCGGTTCGGGACTGCTCGTAGGTGATCGCACGGCGCAGGTCATCCACCGCGATCTGGCGGACATCCACCCCGTCCAGCTGGATTGACCCGATGCCAGGCTGACCGAAACCGCAGATAAGATCAAAGAGGGGGGTCTGGCCGCTGTTGCTGTCGCCGCAGAGTACGGTGAATTCACCGGCCTCGATATCCAGCGACACCTGTGACAGAACCGCCGCCGATGTGGCGTCGTACCGATGGGTCACACCGCTGAGCGTCACCCGCCCCCGGAACTCTTTCTGATGGTTCTGGCCGATACCGCGCACCACTTCCTCGGGCAGGCCCAGCACCCGGTCGCTTTGCTGTTTGCTGGCGACAAAGGATAGGATCTGCGGCGCGTTGGCATATAGCGCCTGAAGCGGCGTCAGCACCTTCCAGACCAGCGCCATCACCGCGATCAACGCCCCGAAGGTGATGCTGCCCTCGATCGCGCCCATCGCGCTGATTGCCACCGCGCCGATCCCGGCAATGGCCATCAGGGTCTGGCCAATCGCCTGCGACACAAGGTTGAACCGGCTTGCGTCGCGCGCCGCCCGTGCCGCCTGACGTGCCAGCATGGCGTTGCGTTGCTTCCAGTGGTCGACCAGGCCAAGCCTTTGGATGGCGCGTTGCTTTTCGGTCGCTTCGAAGACATGGCTGTGCAGCATCGTCTTGCACGCGGCGGCGCGGGTGTTGAGCACCTTCTGCCTTGGCAGGTTCAGCCAGATCGCACAGGCGAAGACAACCGACAATCCAATCACCAGCCAGGCCACCGGCGGACACAGGATAAAGAGAACGATCAGAAAGATGAAAATGAACGGCAGATCCAACAGGGTCGTCATGGTCTGGCCGCTGAATATGTCGCGCAGGCTTTCGAACTGGCGAAACCGGGCCAGTTGCTGTTCGACATCGGATTTCTGTATCTGGTCGATGGGCAGCGCCATCAGTTTGCGGAAAAGCGCCAGGCCCATGCGGTTTTCGGTGCGTCGCCCCATGAAGGCCACCGCGCTGGAACGGGCATGCCTGAACCCGCAATCGGCACAAAGCGCCAGCAAGACGGCCAGGGCAAGCGACAGGACCAGATCCACCGATCCCGCGGGAATGACGCGATCATAGATGACCATGATCAGCAAGGGTGTCGCCAGGCCCGCAAGATTGGACATGAAAGAGGCAAATACGAGCCAGGGGAAGAGCCCGCCGAATTCCCGCGTGATCTGCGAAAATCCGATCGTCTCGCCGGCCTCCCGGTTGCTGTCGAAACGCTCCAGCCGCACCAGGAGCCCGGCGGTGTTTTCCGGCACCGCCCATGCCGGGTCGTCGTCTTCTATCCGCGCGGTCAACAACTTGCCACCCGCGCGGTCGAATATGGCCGAAACAGCGCCGTCCTGGGCGATAAACAGGGCTGGGCAATCCCCGGAATGCACCTCGCGCAGGTTACATCGCGCCGACGCAACCGGCACCCCGAGGTTTTCCAGCGTCCTGATCATGTCATCGGCACTCAGCCTGTCGGACATGTGCGGCAAGGCCTCGAACAGGCGGTTCTGGTTGCTGTGCCATCCTGCCGCCGACATGACCTTGTCGAGGATGTTGATCGCAGAGGGGAGCGTGCTTTCCATCATCCGGCCCTCTTTTGCCAGGTGGTGCCGAGACTGCTGGCGCGGTCCCCGGCGTTATCTTCGTGCCATTCGCGGACCATCTTCTCTTTGCCCGTTTCCAGACAAAGCTGCACATCCGCCAGACGGGTCAACAGCGTGTCCATGCTGGAAATGACCATGGTCGTGCTGCCCTTGAGCTCGGCCAGTATGCCGGCCAGGTGCGATTTGGTCGTCTCATCCATCGTTGCGGTGACATTGTTCAAAAGCAGGATGCGGGGGCGCAGCGCCAGCGCCCTGACAAGTGTCAGCGCCTGCAGGAAATTCTGATTGTTCAGCAATGCCTTGCTCTCGTGAAGGGGGGTGTTGTAGCCCATCGGCAGGCGGTGCAGAATCTTGTCCAGGCCAAGCCGCTCAGAAAGCTGCAGGGACCTTTCGATCAGCTCACCATCCCCGAAGGACGAGATATTCTCCAACACCGTACCGGAGAATATCACCGGATTCTGATCGCAATAGACAATGCCTTGCGGACCACGCAAGGTCGCGAAATGGGCCGCGGGTTTGCCGTCTATCAGCACCTTTCCGTCCGTCGGAGACCGCTCGGCCAGCAGCAGCTTCATCAGTGTTGACTTGCCCGATCCGCTGTGGCCGTCCACGACAAGACATTCGCCCGGACGCACCTGACCAACCAGGTTCCGAAGCACGTATCCGTTCCGATCCGGGTATTTCATGCTCAGATCGCAGAACTGGATATGCCCGCTGATCCTTGCCGCGACCAGCGGTGCATCAGGCCGCCGGGGCGTGTTGCAGGCCGCGATGATCTTTTCTCGGGCCATCGACAGGCTCTCGGATTGCGCCCAGAGGCTGAGTGCCTTGAGCATCGGCTGCACGGTTCGGCCATTCAGCAACATGCAGGCGGCAAGCTCGGCGATACCGATGTAATTCACGATCACCAGATACCCGCCCATCAGGCCCATCCCCGCCACCGCCAGTTGCGAAAACAACGCACCGAAAGTCTGCGAGAACCCGGAGAACACGATAACATCTTGGCTGATATCCGCCGTCTGTTTCTGCAACAGCTCGTAACGCCGCTGCATCTGCGGCTCCATCGTGTTCGCCTTCAGGGTCCTGATTTGCGACAGGACTTCGACCAGAAAGGAATATCGCCGACCGTCGAGCGTCTTGCGCCGATCGAAAACCTTGGATTGTGCCCGGGTCAGCGCCATCTTGAACAGCAGCAACAATACAAGGCTGGTCAGCGGCACCATGACAAGCCACCCGCCGATCATCGCGATCATGGCCACGAAAATCGCCGTGAACGGAAGGTCAATCGACAGCGCGCGCGCCTGACCGCCGTAGTAGCCCCGCAACTGGGAAATCGCGCCCAGGCGATCCAGATGCGACGCCGGTGTGGTCTTGCGGAATTCTTCCGGGTCCGCATTCAGGGTGGCATCCACGAATTTTTCGCAAAGTTTTGTTTCAAATTTCTCGGCTCGGTTGCCCAGCAGCACCGCACGGCTCCACTTGAGCGCGAATTCCAGAAGCGCGACCACACACAGCCCCACGAAGAGGTAAAACAAGGTCTCGGTCGCGGCGAAAGGGATCACCCGATCGAACACCTGCAACACAAAGAGAGGCAGCGCCAACGCCAGCAAATTAAGGCACAACGTCGCTGCAAGCACTGTTAATCCGATCCGTGGCGGAGGGCTGGGCAAAGACTGAACTGGGGCGCTATTCTTCAACAATCTAATCCTTCATCGCGGCCCAAACCTATGAAGGATCAAAGTTTCGCAATTCCTTAGCCGCTGTGATTTCTGCGTTGGATTTTAGTCGAATTCACCGAGGAAGTTCGTCGCGGTTAAGCCATTCTTTTCACTAATCCACCAATGGTCTTGTCACCTCGAAGCGCAGGAGTTGTTATGGAAGATCATGCTTTTGACCAAGGTGGACCGGAAGAATTTGGACCCGAGGCCGACGATCTCAAGAAACAGGCCACGGCGCAGAGCCGGCAGGCGTCGCAGCACAACCCCGAGGACCAGAGCCGGGGCACCCTGCATTATGGCGAAGCGCATGAGGGCGAAACCACGGGCGCAGAACACCAGGGCGCCGCAGTGCCGGCTGACTGGTCGTCACCCATGTCAGAAGCCAAGGGCGGAGACGAGCGACCCGACGACACAGAAACGCCTCCGACAGTAGCAGCGGAAACAGATACCGACACGGTCATCGCGGATAAAGTTGACACGCCCGCCGATCAGCAGATCAAGGCGGAACACCCGAACGCGTCGCGCGCGCAACAGCCGCAAACCGAAGCGTTTCAGTCTGCCCCGGTCGACACCGCGCCCGCCCCGCAACCGGCACCGGCATTCGGGGCCGAACCTGCGCCAATGACCGACATGGACCGGTTCGAGGAACGACAGGCTGACGAACAGGTTGAACAGGCGCGCAATGACACCACGCCCGAAAACACCCCCCCACCAGAAATCAGCCTGTCCAACGCGGCCATAGCGGCGCGCGCCGACGGTGCGGTCGTCGGGGAACTATCCATTACCGGTCAGGGCGCGGGCGCCGCTCAGGGCGTCACCGTCTCCGATGACCGTTTCGAGGTGGTGGGCAATCAGATCAAACTGAAGGACGGGGTCAGTCTGAAAAGCGAGGACGCCGCGTCGGTCAACCTGGAAGTAACCGTGACCCACGGCGGCGCCCCCGTCACCCAAAGCTTCGAGATCACAGTTGCGGAAATGCCGGAGATTGGCGTCGGGGCCGGGTTCCATGCCCGCTATTTCGACATGGACCAGACGATCCGATCGATCGATGATGTCGACTGGAACGGCGATGTGACCCATCAGGAACTGGTCGATGACATCAACTACGAGAACAGTGCGAACTCTTTCTGGAAGGACGGCTCAGCCGATACGTTCGGCGTTCAGATTACCGGTAATATCGAGGTCGAAGAAGGCGGCGTCTTCAACTTTCACATCGGCGGTGACGACGGCGTGGTTCTCTATATTGACGGGCAGGAGGTGGTCGAAAATGACGGGCTGCATTCCTTTCGCACCCGCTCGGGCGAGGTAGAGCTTGACCCAGGCACCCATGTGATCGAGGTCCGCTACTTCGAGAATTACGGGCACGCCGGATTGAAGGTGGAATGGGACGGACCCGGGCTTGATGGCCGCGAGCTGCTGACACCGCCCTCGGTCGATGACCTGCAAACGGTCAATGGGATGCCGATGAGCGTGCGCGTGAACGCGGACCTGCCGCAATCGGCGGATACCACTTACAGCCAGGCGATCGAGGGGCTGCCGCCGGGCACCGTCGTCCGGGCCGGTGACGAGGTTGTCAATGTCGATGACAGTGGTGCCGCTGAGATCACCGGTTGGGATACATCCCTGCTGCAGGTCACGCCGCCGGTGGATTTCACCGGACAGGTCGACGCGCAGATCACCACCACGGCCACGCTGGCGAACGGGGATACCGCCGTGTCAGTACAAGATCTCGCGTTCAACGTGGATCAGGCCGATATCGCGCCGCCGGTGGTGGAGATTCAGGGCGGGTTTCGCGCCAGCTATTTCGATGTGGATCACAGCCTCAGAAAACTCGACCAGATTGACTGGGACGGCACGCCGACCAAGGAAGAAGTCGTTGGCGACATCAACTATGCCAACGGCAAAGGATCGTTCTGGGAAGGCGGGGACACAGATACGTTCGGCGCGCGCATCACCGGCGAGATCAGTGTGGACGAAGCCGGGCGTTTCGAATTCTTTGCCGGCGGTGACGACGGCGTCGTGCTTTATGTGAACGGGGTCGAGGTCATCGACAATGACGGGCTGCATGGTTACCGCACCCGCTCGGGTGAGATCGAACTTGAGCCCGGCACACATGAGATCGAAGTCAGGTATTTCGAGAACTACGGTCATGCCGGCCTGAAACTGGAATGGGAGGGGCCCGGTATCGACGGACGCGCGCTTGTCACCGCGAATACCGATCTGGCAGTGCCGGAAAACGGCACGCTGGAAATGCGCTTTGCCACGTCGGATATGGATGGCGATGCCACCGTGCTGGTTTCCGGTCTTCCGGCCGATACCATCCTTGTCAGCGGCGCGGATACGCTGGTGGCGGATGGTTCCGATCTCGACCTCAGCGGTTGGGATCTTGACCTGGTCGAGCTGATGCCACCGCCGGGCTTCGAGGGCGTGATCAAGGCGGAGGTGTCGTTCACGGATACCGCCTTCAACGGCGCGCCGGTACATACCTCACAGGTGTTCGAGATCGAGGTCGGCGATACCGGCGCGGCACCGATGGCAGACACCGGCGACGTGGATATCCTTCTGGCCGAAGCCCGGCCCGATGACGCCGGCAACCGGGGGTGGATCGACGTTCCGGCCGATCCGCAGGGCGGCGACGGCGCACAGGACCAGGACGACGAGATCATGAACGAGCCTGTTGCTGACCCGCAGCTCGCAGAACATTCCTTTGACGTGACCGACACGTATGAACGCAACGATTGGTAGGGATCAAGGCGACGATACCCGGACTTGCGCCCTGGCCTTGGCAAGAATACCGCCGCCATCTTCGCGGCCATCGGCCGATGGCCGCGTGAATTGCCCTTTGCAGAAATGCACGGATTTCGGGCGGGTGGCGGATTGGCAGGGCGACCCGGCGGGCGCGTGTGGTCTTTCTGACAGGATGTCGCCAACCCTCCCTGCCGCGGACCACAGGCAGGCTCCGCTAGCAGCGGACCCCGCCGGCGACGCCTGGGTTTACCCGCAATAGATTGGATGCGCCGCGCACAGGCGTGCCGTGGTCGCGCGCGCATCGGACAGCCGGGCATCGCGGGTGCTGTCATCGGCCATGAGCAGGCCCGCGATGACACGCCCCAGTTCCGCCAGCGCCGCCGCCCCGAAACCGCGTGTGCTGACAGCCGAAACACCCAACCGCAGGCCCACCCACTTGCCGGGGTTGGGATTGTCAAACGGAATCGGGTTCCTGTTGCTGGTGATATTCGCGCGGTCCAGCAAGGCTTCGGCCTCGGACCCCGATAGCCCGGTGCCGGTCAGATCCAGCAGCACGATATGCGTATCCGTCCCGCCTGAGACCAGCTTGATCCCGCTCTCTTGCAGGCTCCGAGACAACGCGTCGGCATTTTCCACGACCTGCCTTGCATAGGCGCGAAACGCGGGCTGCAGCGCCTCGCCCAGGCACACCGCCTTGGCCGCCAGGATCTGTGTATGCAGGCTGCCCTGCACACCCGGAAAAACGGCGGATTGCAGTTTGCCGCGCCAGCGGTCCTCCCGGGCCAGGATCAGCCCGCCGCGCGGCCCCCGCAGGGTCTTGGTTGTTGTGCAGGTCACGATATCCGCGTGCGGCATGGGCGAAGGATGAACGCCGCCCGCCACAAGCCCGGCGATATGTGCCATATCGACAAGGAAACAGGCATCCACTTGCCGGGCGATCTCGGCCAGCCGGGCAAAATCCAGGATCCGCGGATAGGCCGATCCACCCGCGATCAGAAGCCGCGGCCTGACGGATTTTGCGCGGGCCGCAACCTGGTCATAGTCGATTGTCCCGGAGTCGCGATCCACGCCGTAATGATGCGCCTCGAACCAGCGCCCCGACAGGTTGGCCCCCAACCCGTGGCTCAGATGGCCGCCCGCCGCCAGGTCGAGGCTTAGCACCTTGTCGCCTGGGTTGAGCAGGGCAAAGAACACCGCCAGGTTGGCCTGGCTGCCTGAATGCGGCTGCACATTGGCATAGGCGCAACCGAACAACTCGCAGGCACGGTCGATCGCGGCCTGCTCGACGATATCGACATTCTGACCGCCGCCGTGGAACCGGGCACCGGGATAACCTTCGAGCGTCTTGTTGGTCATTTCATGCCCCAACGCGTCCAGCACCGCCCGGCTGACGATGTTTTCCGACGCGATCAGTTCGATCTGAGTCTGTTGCCGTGCAAGCTCCTGGTTCAGAGCCTTGGCAATCGCCGGATCGGTCTGGGCAAGCGCAGAGGAGAAGTAATCATGCATTGTGCTGGCTTTCGGTTTGGCGGCGGGCGGAAACCCGGTGCTGCCGGTCAAGATGTCCGCGCGATTGGAGCATGAGAGCGCCCGTGTGCGCAAATGAGTTTTACTTTAAGCTAGGCATAGAATACCTTGGCCTGAACATGCCCGACAAGCACGACAGACCCAGAATGCCCCCCTTGAACGCGCTGCGCGCCTATGAGGCCGCCGCAAGATTGGGCAGTTTCTCCACCGCGGCGGAAGAGCTGTGCGTGACCCCTGCCGCGGTCGCCCAGCAAATCAAGGCGCTCGAGGCATGGGCCGGGATGATGCTGTTTGATCGCCATGCGCAGGGGGTCACGCTGACGGACGCCGCAAGGCAATCGGTTCCTGACCTGACCAGGGCATTTGATCTGCTGGGAGCATCGGTTCATAAACTCGTCCGCAAGGCAAAACCGCGCTCGGTCAGGATCGCGGCGCTGCCCGGTATCGCGCAATTCTGGCTGTCACCGCGCCTGTCGTCTCTCAGGCAGATCGTCGACGGGCTCGAAGTGTCTGTCACCACCCGGCAGACCCCGCCCAACCTGATGCGCGAGCCGTTTGACCTCTGCCTCTTCCTTGAAAGTCCCTCCGAAGCGGAGGGGGCGATCTGCCTGGCGCAGGACGAGATTTTCCCCGTCTGCACGCCGGAAATCTCCGAAAAGCTTAGGTCACGATCCGATCTGGCGACCGAGACCTGGCTGAGCGATCAAGACTGGATAGATGACTGGGACACCTGGATTTCGGCGACAGGCGGCGGCGTGCGGCCAAGCGCGTCAAGGCCGGTATTTTCCCTGTTCGGACTGGCGCTGGAAGAAGCCCGGAACGGCGCGGGCATTCTCATCGGTCACAGCATCCTCGTGGAACAGCACCTCGAGAGAGGAGAGCTAGTGGCCCCCTTTCCCGAGCGGATCGCCACGGGGCGTCAACTGTGTTTGAGGTGCGCAGCGCCAGAGGGCGGCGACCCGGTGATCGCCAAGATCATCGACACATTGATGCCGCCGTGATCCGAACCCAAGAGTGATCGTACCGCCGATACCGGCTCAGAAATCCCTGAACACCTCCTCCACCAGCAGGGACGACCCGGTTGGCGTCAGGTGATGGCGATTTTGATACCAATTCGCCTCGTCACTGCCGGAATAAAACTGGGCTCCACCGCACGCTCTGTCGCTGAGGTGCGGGTGTTTGAATGCCTCGGATATCTCGTGAAAGATCAGTGGCAACGCCCCTGCCCGGGCGGCGCCTAGCCGATCGCGGCCGCTTTCACGTCTTCGTCGATATGGGGCAGGTACTGCTCGAAATTGTCGGCGAACATCTGGACCAGCTTTTCGGCCTGCTTGTCATAGGAGTCGGGCTTGTCCCAGGTCCGGCGAGGGTTCAGCAGGACAGTGGGCACGCCCGGCGCATCCACCGGCACCTCGAAGCCGAAATTCTCATCCTTGCGGAATTCGACCTTGCTGAGCGAGCCGTCAAGCGCCGCGGTCAGCAACGCGCGCGTCGCCTTGATCGGCATCCGGCTGCCGGTGCCATAGGCTCCGCCGGTCCAGCCGGTATTGACCAGCCAGCAGGTCGCGCCGTGCTTGGCGATCTTTTCGCGCAGCAGGTTGCCGTAGACCTCGGGGCGGCGCGGCATGAAGGGGGCGCCGAAACAGGTCGAGAACGTGGGTTCGGGTTCTGTCACGCCGCGCTCGGTGCCGGCGACCTTCGAGGTGAAGCCGCTGAGGAAATGATACATCGCCTGCGCCGGGGTAAGACGCGCAATCGGCGGCAGAACGCCAAAGGCATCGCAGGTCAGCATGATGATATTCTTGGGATGGCCCCCGATCGCCGATTGCGACGCGTTCGAGATATAGTGCAGCGGATAGGCACACCGCATGTTGGCCGTCAGTGAATCATCCTCGAAATCCAGCTCCAGCGTTTCCTCGTCATAGATCATGTTTTCGATGACGGTGCCGAACTTGGTCGTGGTGGCATAGATCTCGGGTTCGGCCTCGGGGTTCAGGTTGATCGTCTTGGCATAGCAGCCGCCCTCGAAGTTGAAGGTGCCGCGATCTGACCAGCCATGTTCATCATCCCCGATCAGCGTGCGCGCCGGATCGGCCGAAAGCGTGGTCTTGCCCGTGCCCGAGAGGCCAAAGAAGATGGCCGTATCCACCGCGTTTCCATTGGCATGGTTGGCCGAACAGTGCATCGGCATGATGCCCTTCTCCGGCAGCAGGTAGTTCAGCAGCGTGAACACCGATTTCTTGTTCTCGCCGGCATATTCGGTGCCACCGATCAGGATCAGCTTGCGGTCGAAATTCATCGCGATGACAGTTTCGGACCGGCAATCGTGTTTCTTGGGGTCCGCCTTGAAACTGGGGCAGTTGATCACGGTGAAATCGGCCGTGAAATCATCCAGGTCTTCGCGCTCGGGGCGCCGCAGCATGGTACGGATGAAAAGCCCGTGCCAGGCCAGTTCGGTAACCATGCGCACGTTGATCGAATGGGCTGCGTCGGCACCGCCCACCAGATCCTGCACGTGGTAATCGCGGCCTTTCATATGGGCAAGCATGTCGTCATAGAGCGCATCGAAGCCCCCGGGCGACATGGCGGCATTGTTCTCCCACCAGATGGTCTCGGCCACGCTGTCGGATTTCACGACGTGTTTGTCCTTGGGTGAGCGACCGGTGAATTTGCCGGTGGTAACCAGGAACGAGCCGCCGACCCCCAGCTTGCCTTCGCCGTTTTTCAGGGCGGTTTCGATCAAAGCCGGTTCGATCAGGTTGTAATAGACATTGCCCAGCCCCTCGATCCCTTGATCTTCAAGCCGGAATTGCGGGTTTACCCGTCCAAATGTCATCGCTGTCATGCTCCTGTAGCAAATCGCATCCAAAGATGCCGGATCGCGCGGTCTTATGCACCTAAAAAAGGCGCCGGTGTGGCATTGCATACCGCCGTTCGCGCGCCTCTTAGCATGTGCGTTTCGGGATTGAACAGGACGCTTTGGCACAGTTAGCGCAACCAAGCGCAAGTTAGCGCAACCACAAGGCGCAATGCCGGTTGCTCGGTCGCTACTGAAACGAAAAGTGAGTCAATTTAGCCAATCCTAAAAGATTTGTGACCCAATAGAGACAGTGAAATAGGGCGATTCGCACTTTGGGATTGATTGTAAAGAGCGAAAAAGCGCATAGTGAAAGAAAAAAGGCAACAAAAGCAGTATAAGGAAAATCCCCATGTCAAGAATCGCCCTTGTGGACGATGACAGGAATATTCTGACATCGGTATCGATGACTCTCGAGGCCGAGGGCTTTGAGGTTGAAACCTATAACGATGGCCAACAGGCATTTGACGCGTTCAGCAAGAAACTGCCCGATATGGCGGTTCTGGACATCAAGATGCCCCGGATGGACGGGATGGACCTGTTGCAGCGGCTGCGGCAGAAATCCTCGCTGCCGGTGATCTTTCTGACCTCCAAGGATGACGAGATTGACGAGGTGCTCGGCCTGCGCATGGGGGCGGATGACTATGTCAAGAAACCATTCTCTCAGCGGTTGCTGGTGGAGCGTATTCGCGCGCTGCTGCGCCGCCAGGACGCGGTCGCCGGCGAAGTCGTGGGGGACACCGAAGAAACGAAGGTGATCGAGCGCGGCGACCTGCGGATGGATCCGCTGCGGCATGCGGTGACCTGGAAGGGTATGGACGTTTCGCTGACTGTGACGGAGTTTCTGCTGTTGCAGGCGCTGGCGCAGCGCCCCGGCTTCGTGAAATCGCGCGACCAGCTGATGGATGTCGCCTATGACGATCAGGTCTATGTGGATGACCGCACGATCGACAGCCACATCAAGCGCCTGCGCAAGAAATTGCGGATGGTCGACGATGAGTTTTCGGCAATCGAAACGCTTTACGGTATCGGATACCGCTACAACGAAGAATAGGTGAGGCCCTGGTCAAGAGGACTGATGTGCGTGATCTGACCCCACACCGGGACGGAGACGTTGTACTGGGTGATGATTTCGTCGCCCCGGACAATGTCGAGGATGAGCTGCGCTCGCGCCGCGAGCGGCGTCGGAAATTTTCGCTCAGGGAATCCTCGCTGACGCGCAAGATCGTCACCTTCAACCTGATCGCGCTGAATGTTCTGGTGGCGGGTATCCTCTATCTGAATTCCTCGCGCGACAGCCTGGCGCTGCAACGGGCCAACAGCCTCATCGGTGAGGTTGAGCTGATCGCGGATGTGTTCGAGGCGCAATTGCCCTCAGGTGTGCCGGTCAACCTGGCAACCGGGGATGGCGTCGACGTGGAGGAGACCCTGCAGGGCCTGGATATCCGGTCGGGTATCGAGGTCTACGTTTTCGACCCGAATGGCCGGGTGGCCGGTCATATCGTCGGCCAGTCCAAACGCGGCGACAAGCCCGAATCCCGCCCCACCGTCATCACGGACGCCCTTTCGAAGGTCTGGAACGTGATCTCGGGGCCGTTTTCGTCCTTTGCCAACCAACATACGCCGCCCACGATCGAAGAACAGGCGCGTGCCCTGGTCAGCGAGACCCTTGCCGCCGGTACACAGGTCGCCTCGGGCGACATTTACGAGGGCACGGTATTCTCGGTCGCCACGCCGGTCATACAGGGCGACAACCCGATCGCGGTTGTGGCGTTGGTCAGCGCCTCGGGCGAGATCGACAACCTGGTCGCCTCGGAACGCGAACGGGTGCTGCAGATGTTCGTGATCGCCACGCTGGTCAGCGTCGGCCTCAGCCTGATCCTGGCCTCGACGATTGCCAATCCGCTGGCGGACCTGGCCTCGGCCGCGGAAATCGGCGGCGATCGCAAGCAGGGCGGCAGTGCATCTGCGGGCCGCATCCGTATCCCCGACCTGACCGCCAGACCCGATGAGATCGGCCGGCTGAGCGGCGCGCTGCGCGGCATGGTCTCGGCGCTTTACAACCGCATCGACAGCAACGAACAATTCGCCGCGGACGTTGCTCATGAAATCAAGAACCCGCTGGCCAGCCTGCGCAGCGCCGTGGGCACGATGCGCGTGGCCAAGCGCGACGATCAGCGCGAACGCCTGCTGGAGGTGATCGAACATGACGTGCGCCGGCTGGACCGGCTGGTCAGCGACATCTCGAACGCATCGCGCCTGGACAGCGAACTGGTCAAGGAAGAACAGGAGGCATTCGACCTGATCGGGATGCTCAGCAATCTGGGCCATTACCTGGGCGAGGAAGCCAGCAAGAAAGGCATCGACTTCATCACCGATTTCCCCGATCAGCCGATTGTCATCACCGGGCTCGAGGGGCGGCTGGCACAGGTCTTCGTCAACCTCATCACCAACGCGATCAGTTTCTGCGAGGATGGCGATGCCATCCGCCTCTGGACCCGCAAGCGCGAGAACCGCGTGCTGATCGTGGTCGAGGATACCGGCCCCGGCATCCCCGATCAGGCCCTGACCAAGGTGTTCCAGCGGTTCTACTCGGAACGGCTGGAGGGCGATTTCGGCAACAATTCCGGGCTTGGCCTGGCGATCTCGAAACAGATCGTCGAGGCGCATGACGGCGTGATCTGGGCCGAGAATATCCGCCCGACCGATGCCGACATCACCTCGGACCCGCTGGGCGCCCGCTTTGTCGTGGGCCTGCCGGTCTAAGCGATGACGCCCGCCGGCGACGCAGCTGCTGACACACTTACGCTCCATGCCACCACCGTGGCGCATGCGGGCCGCGCGGTGCTCATTCGCGGCGCGTCGGGCAGCGGCAAATCGGCGCTCGCGCTGCAGTTGATTGCCCTCGGGGCACGCCTGGTGGCCGATGACCGTACCATCCTGCGGCGCCGGGGCACGGGGCTGATCGCAGACTGTCCCGAAACGATCCAGGGACGGATCGAGGCGCGCGGCGTGGGCATCCTGGCGGCGGCCACCGCCTGCCCTACCCCGGTGACGCTGGTTGTCGACATGGACAGCGAAGAAGATGAACGTCTGCCGGACCTGAGAAATACAGAAATCCTGGGGGTGACGCTGCCCGTCCAGAGAAAGGTCAATTTACCGCATTTTCCCCCGGCACTACTGTCTTATCTGGAACATGGACGCATTGCCTGAAGGATGCCCGTGATGACGACAGATCCCGCGACACTTCCCGCGCCGAACCGCCTCGTGCTTGTCACCGGCCCGTCGGGTGCCGGGCGCAGCTCGGCCATACGCGCGCTCGAGGATATGGGGTATGAGGCGATCGACAACCTGCCCCTGTCGCTGCTGCCGCGGCTGCTGGACGGCCCCACCCCGGACAAGCCGCTGGCCTTGGGGATCGATACGCGAAACCGCGACTTTTCGACCAATGCGCTGATCGAGGCGATTGACGGGCTCAGCCGCACCTCCATGCAGGTGCTTTACCTGGACTGCAGCACCGACGTGCTGATGCGCCGGTTTTCTGAAACCCGCCGCCGCCATCCGCTGGCGCCGGCAGAGACGCCGGATATAGGTATCGCCCGGGAATTTGACCTGCTGGTGCCGATCCGGGCGCGGGCGGATATCGTGATTGACACGTCCGAAATGACGCCCCGCGACCTCTCGGCCGAGCTTGAACGGTGGTTCGTCCAGCAGCCGGGCAGCAGCCTGGCCGTCTCGGTGCAGTCCTTTTCCTACAAGCGCGGGCTGCCGCGCGGGCTCGATATGGTTCTGGATTGCCGGTTCCTGCGAAACCCCTACTGGAAGGAACACCTGCGCCCGCTGGATGGCCGCGCCGAGGCGGTGGCCGAATATGTCCGCGGCGATACGCGGTTCGAACCGTTCCGCCTCAAAGTGCTTGATCTGGCGGAACTGCTGCTGCCGGCCTACAAGGCCGAAGGCAAGGCCTATCTCTCGATCGGATTTGGCTGTACCGGCGGGCAACATCGCAGTGTTGCGATGGCAGAAACATTGGCCAAAGCCCTTGCAGAGGGGGGCTGGCAAGTGTCAATTAGGCATCGCGAACTGGAACGGCGCGCGAAAGAGCCTACATTGCCGGAACCCGGAATACAGGCTCAGAGCAAGGAGTGACCAAGCGGTGATCGGTATTGTGATCGTGGCACATGGCGGCCTGGCCCGCGAGTATCTGCGCGCGATCGAACATGTGGTCGGCAGCCAGACCGGCGCGCGGGCGATCACCATCGAGGGCGATCACGACCGCGCAGCGAAAGAGGCCGAGATCTGTGTCGCGGCCAATGAGGTCGATACCGGCGAGGGTGTGGTGATCGTGGTTGATCTGTTCGGCGGCTCGCCGTCGAACCTGTCGCTGCGCGCCTGCGCCCCCGAAAACCGGCGCATCCTCTACGGTGCGAACCTGCCGATGCTCATCAAGCTCGCCAAGAGCCGCCACCTGACCGTGCCCGAAGCCGTGCGCGCGGCGCTGGATGCCGGGCGAAAATACCTCGACAGCCACAACGTGACCTCGGAATAAGAACCCATGTCAGAATCAATTACACGACAGCTGAAAATCGTGAATGAAAAAGGTCTGCACGCCCGGGCTGCCGCCAAGCTGGTGGAAGTCGCCGAAGGTTTTGACGCCACGGCAGAAGTATCACAGAACGGCCAATCCGCCGGTGCGGACAGCATTATGGGGCTTTTGATGTTGGCAGCATCCAAAGGAACCACTATTGACGTGCAGGTCTCGGGACCAGATGCAGAGGCGATGGCGGATGCCGTCGAGGCGCTGGTTGCCGACAGGTTCGGCGAAGACATGTAATCGCGCCCAACCAGCGCACAGACGGGGAAACGGGGGCAGACCAGTTGGTGCAAAATCCGCAGGACAGGGGTGGTAAAACATCGGCCGAGGAGGTGACTTTCACCACCTATGACCGCCGCAGCCTGACCTACGCCAACTCTTTTGACACGCCTGTCACCTCGGCCATTATCCGCACGATCGAATGGCTGACCGGCAAGATCAGTATCATCCGCATGATCCGCACCTTCGAGAAACGCGGCGCGCCGACGGGTCAGGCCTTCTGGCGGGCGGCGCTGGGGACGATGGGGATTGACCTGCAGACCCCGGATTCCGAGGTTGAGAACATCCCGCTGACCGGCCCGGTGGTGGCGGTGTCGAACCATCCGCACGGGCTGGTGGACGGCATGATCCTAGCTGACCTGATCGGCCGGCGGCGCAACGATTACAAGATCCTGACGCGCGCGCTACTGACCGGCATTGACGAGGTTGCCGCCTCTTACATGATCGCGGTGCCCTTCCCGCATGACCCCGACGCCCAGCGCAAATCGGTCGAAATGCGGGCGCAGGCCATGGCGCATCTGAAAGAAGGCGGGCTGATCAGCGTCTTTCCCTCGGGCGTCGTCGCCTCTTCGGACACGCTTTTCGGCCCGGTGATCGAACGGGAATGGAATGTCTTTACCGCGCAGATGATCCGGCGGTCCGGGGCACAGGTCGTGCCGATCTATTTCCCGGGCGCGAATTCAAGGTGGTATCAGATGGCCAACCGCCTGTCGGCCACGCTGCGGCAGGGTTTGCTGCTGCATGAAGTGGTCAACAGCTGCAACAAACCGCAAAAACCCGTGGTCGGAAAACCGATCAGCAATGAACGCCTGAAAATGCTCGAATCCGATCCGCGCGGCTTCATGACCTGGCTGCGCGAACATACGCTTTCGCTGGGCAACTGACCTGCCCGAAACCACCCAGCGCTTCGACGATCCGACGATTGTTCCAGACGCTTGGCTTTTGGCAATTTCACTGAAAATCCAGTTCGCGCCCCCGCCTCGAGCGGCTCATGCCCGAGGCGGATGCCGATGATTTGCCGGCACTTTATCATTCAAGGCCCAAGGTCAGGCGTTTGCCAGGTCCTTGTCGCGAACCTGATGTTTCTGGGCGAACCGAAGGATTTCGGCCCCAATTTCGGCGGCGCATTCTTCAAGCGCGAAATGGCCGGTCTCGTAGAACCTGAATTCCGTTTCCGGCACGTCCCGACCGAATGCTTCCGCGCCGGGTTTTGAAAAGAACATGTCATTCACCCCCCAGACAACCAGGGTCGGCGGCGTGTGTTCGCGAAGATAGCGTTGCCACGTATCGTACGATGCGACGTTGCTTTGATAGTCGTAGAAGAGCGCTATCTGAATGTCTCGCCGTTCCGGGTCCGACAGGAAATGTGTATCCAGCGCCCAGGATTCCGGGGCAACGGCATCGGCGCTTTTGACGCCATTCGTATACATCAGGCGCACGAATTCCGGCGAGCAAAGCTCGAGCAGCGCCTTACCGTTCTCGGAACTCCTTTCGTTCCAATAGGCGCGAATTCCAGCCCAGGCATCGGTCAGCCCCTCCGCATAGGCATTGCCGTTTTGGACGATCAGACCAAGGACACGCTCTGGCGACTGGCTGGCAATACGCAATCCGACAGGCGCACCGTAGTCCTGCATGTAAAGGAAATACCGGTCGATGCCCAATGCCGACAACCACTGCGTGACGACTTCCGTCAGCCTGTCGAAGGTATAGGTGAACTCTGTCAGCGGCGGGGACTTGGTAAAGCCGAACCCCGGATAGTCCGGCGCCAGAACATGGTACGTCTCGGCCAGCAACGGGATCAGGTTTCGAAACATATGCGAGGATGCCGGATAGCCGTGTAACAGTACGATGGTCGGGTTCTGCGGATTACCGGCCTCTCGATAGAACAGGTCAACATTGTCGATCTTCATGGTTTTATTCTGCATTTTCAGTCTCCTGTTTGTGATTCAGAGTTCAACGACAAGCTTGCCGTTGGCATTGTTGTTTTCCATGGTGCGATGCGCTTCGCCGATGTCGTCAAACCGAAACACCCGCGACGGCCCCGAGAGAACCTGCCCCTCTTCGGCCTGCCTGATGATGTCCTGCAACGGGATGTCGGACACCGGAAAACCGGGTGTGCCAAGCATGAAGCTTGCGAAGAAATTCAGGTTCACCCCAGATGGCAGATCCGTGAGCGGGTTGAAGGCGATGGGATCGCCGCCCCCAAGAAACCCGGCATTGCAAACCGCGCCGCCCACCTTTGCCAGCCGCAGGGAATCCAGCAGCGTGGTATTGCCGACCAGGTCCAATACGGCGTCCACGCCGGGGGCCTCGATTGACCTGAGTTCTTCAACGATGGCGCCAGTATCGATCAAGACGTCAGACGCGCCGTTATCGCGCAGGATTTGCGCCTTGGACCCGCTGCGCGTCGATGCGAAGACCCGCACATTCGCGACCCTTTTGGCCAGGTTGATGGCCGCAAGCCCCAGCGCGGATGTTCCGCCCCTGACGAATAACGTGTCACCGGGGCTGAGCCGCAAATTGCGAAACAGGCAGTACCAGGCAGTGCCATAGGATTCCGGGATCGCGGCGACATCTGCCCAGGACAGCTCCGTGTCAATCGGAATGACGTTGGAGGCGGGCACCGCGACAAACTCGGCATAGCTGCCGTTGATCGTGCGCCCCATGCCTCCCATCATCGCGGCAACCTTGTCGCCGGTCCTCAGCTGTCCGCTTGGATCAAGCGCCACGTGACCAACACATTCGATTCCGCTGACCCGGGCGACGTCACCCCAGGCCCCGCTGCGCATATATGTCTCTGCCCGATTTACACCAAACGCCATTACCCGGATCAAAACCTGATCTTTTGCCGGGGAGGGTTTGGCGATCTCGGCGGGAACCAGCACTTCCGGCCCGCCATATTTCGATATGGTTATCGCTTTCATGAACTTCCTCTTTGTCTCGCTCCGGAAACAAAGTGAGTATGGATTTAGTAATTAAAAAGAACTAAGTTTTTACTATCTTGGTATATTTGACCTACTGGAATGCGCTAAACCATGACGTTTCAACAACTTGAGGCCCTGCGTGCGGTGGTCGAGGCAGGCAGTTTCCAGGGCGCGGCACGGTTTCTTAACAAGACCCATCCAAGCGTCATCACCGCGATCAGGAATCTTGAACTTGGCCTCGGCTTCGACCTGATCGACCGGCGCACCTATCGCGCGACCCTTACGCGGGAAGGTCAGGAATTCTATCAGAAATGCCTGCACGTGCTGGACGAGGTGAAAAACCTCGAAACCCATGCACTGCAGATCGCGGCGGGTGATGAAATCGAATTGAACATCGTGATCGGTGACGTGACCCCTCCTGAGCTTGCCCTGCCGGTGATCAAGGAATTTTCCCGCGACCACCCGAACACTCAGATCAACCTGCTATTCGAGAACATCGGCGGCCCAAACGAGAGGCTGCTGGCCGGCGACGCCGATATCATTGTGCATCACATCGACAAAGTGGATCGCCGGTACGAGTACAAGGACATGGCATCCGTGCAGTTGATCCCGGTCGCCGCGCCAAATTTCATTGCGCCGCCGTTGGATGGTGAACTGGGCTACGATGCCCTGGCCACTTACACCCAGTGCATCATACGGGACACCGCCATGGACGGCGGCCAGAAAAACTATCATGTTCTGGAAAAGGCCGCCCGGATCACCGTCGGTGACCAGCACACAAAGAAGCAAGTCATCCTCATGGGGCTGGGCTGGGGGCATATGCCGTCCTTCATGATCGAAGCGGAACTTGAGAGCGGTGATCTGGTATCGCTTTCGGGCCCCCGGATTCACAATCACAGCATTGAAATCGTTATTGCCCGGCGCGCGAACGGAAGCGTCGGCAAGGTTGCGCAGCAACTGTGGCAGGCATTCGAAACAGCTTCCGCCTGACATCACCCGATCACATCATAGCTGCGCCATTTGTCTTGCAGCCTCCTTAGGAGCTGAAATGAGAACACGCCTGGCTACGCGGGCAGACACGGGATGGTCGCGCCGTCAGGCACGGTGCGATTTCTCTGCACCGAAACGCGCGAAACACGTGTTCAACAGTTCCACAAGACGCCGGCCGCAGGGGTAATCCGCCCCGTCCAAACGGGGATTGTAAATGGTGACATCCATCCCGAGGACCCGGCCCGTGGACATCAGGTAGTCCAGCACCCGGGCCAACTGCGATAGCGGCAAACCGCCGGGCAGGCGATAGTCCACTGCGTACATGTCCGCGTCTTCGATCACATCGACATCAAGATGCACCCAGAAACGCCGTTCGGTGCCCAGCCGTGCGGCAATGGCGGACCTGGCCTGGCGCAAAGGATCCACGCCGAGCGAGGAGAGCGGCAGGTGGAGGAGAGCCGTTGCCGGCAGCCGCATTGCATTGTCTTCGATCACGTCGTGATCGTCGCGATTGCCAAACAGGATGGTGTGTTCGGGGGCATAGAGCGGGCGGTCACCAAAGAGACACTGCACCTCGGGCGAGGCATGGCCGGTCACGATGGCCAGGTCCATATCGGCCGCTTCACCGGTTGGTGACTGTTCGGGCAGGTAGAAGTCCTGATGCCCGTCGAGAAAGAAAAGACCCGCATCCTCGTCCGCGACCGCTAGCCCGCATCCCAGCAGAACGCTGCAATCCCCGCCGATCACCACGGGAAAGGCCCCGGCGTCCAGTGAGGCGCGCACTTCATGGGCCAGGCTGGCCGAATAACCTACCAGCGCATCGGCGTTGAGGATATGCAGCGTTTCACTACGCAGATCACGATAAGGCGGGCTTTCGACCTGACACTGTCGGCGCAGGGGCAGACCGGCGAACAAACCCAGTTGCTTGAGCACAGACGGGCCGTCCTGAACCCCGTTCGGGGCAAGCCCAAGCGCCGAGGGCGCCAGAATTTCATCGAGAAGAGTCATTTTCATATTTGCATGGGTGCGGCATGACTCGGCAAGGCGTCAACGGCAAAGTTTCGTGAATGACGCTGACAGTTCGGCGGGCGGGTCGCGCTTTCCTGTGGCCGGGCCCTGATGCGGGAACCTTTCTTTCGGGGTCGATCCGGTCATCCCGGGCCGCGGCGGTTATTGCTGGCTGCGCGCCGATCGTCCCGCGCGGCAATCCCCTCCCGCGACCATTTGCCATTTGCGTCCGATTGACCTTGGAAAGAGCAGGGATTACCTATCAAAACGCTCGGGATATATCGCCAAGGGGTCCAATGACCGAACGCCTGCTGCACCGCCTGGCCTGGCTGGCCGTGATCTGTTGCGTGGCGCCCATCGTGGCGGCAGCGCTGGCGGCGTTTACCGGCGACCTCCAGACCTGGCGCGAGATCCTGTCCTCGGTCCTGCCGCGTTACATACGAACGACGCTGATACTGGTGGTGATCGTGGGCCTGTCGACCGCCATCATTGGCAGCGTGACCGCCTGGCTGGTGACGGTGTACCGCTTTCCCGGCTCGAAATGGCTGGAGATCGCGCTGGCGCTGCCGCTGGCCTTCCCGGCCTATGTTCTGGCCTATGCCTATACCCACCTGCTGGATCATCCGGGCGCGGTGCAGACGCTGCTGCGCGACGTGACGGGATGGGGACCGCGCGATTACTGGTTCCCGGAAATCCGGTCGCTGGGCGGGGCGGCGATGATGCTGACCGTTGTGCTTTATCCATATGTCTACCTGCTGGCGCGCGCATCTTTCCGGCAGCAGTCGTCTAACGCGTTCTTGGTGGCGCGCACACTGGGGCGATCACCGCTGAGGGCGTTCTGGCGGGTGGCGTTGCCGATGGCGCGCCCGGCGATCGCTGGTGGCGCGTTGCTGGCGGTGATGGAAACCATCGCCGATTTCGGCACGGTGGCGTTTTTCAACGTGCAGACCTTTGCCACCGGCATATACCAGGCCTGGTTCAGCCTGGGCGACCGGGCCGCGGCGGCGCAACTGTCACTGTGCCTGCTGAGTTTCGCGCTGCTGCTGGCCGGGTTGGAGCGTGCGCAGCGGGGCAAGGCGCGCACCGCCGGGCGCGGCGCCCGTTTCGAGGCGCTGGAAAAGCCGCGCCTGACGGGCGCGCCGGGGTGGATCGCGGCACTGATCTGCCTAATCCCGGTCCTGCTGGGTTTCATCATCCCGGTGATCATGCTGGGGTTGATGGCGCATGGGTCGGGGCAAAGCCTGCTGGCGCCGCGCTATACGGCACTGATGTTCAACTCGGTGACGTTGGCCGGGGTCGCGTCGGTACTGACGGTGCTGGGCGCGGTCCTGATCGGGTTCCGCGCGCGCACGCGGCCCGGGCGGATGTCCAAGGGCCTGGTGATCGGCGCCGGCCTGGGTTACGCGGTGCCCGGCGGAGTGATCGCCGTGGGGCTGATGGTGCCGCTGGCCGCGCTCGACAACCTGATCGACGGGGTGATGGAGGCGCGGTTCGGCATCTCGACCGGGCTGCTGATCACCGGATCGATCTGGTTGATAGTGCTGGCCTACATGGCGCGGTTCATGGCCGCCGCGCTGAATGCCTATGACAGTGGCATGGCCACGGTACCGGGCCATTACGATGCGATTGCACGGTCACTGGGCCAGAGCACGCCAAGGATGCTGTGGCGCGTGCATCTGCCGGTGTCGAAAACCTCGGTCGTGACCGCGCTGCTGATCGTTTTTGTCGACGTGATGAAGGAACTGCCCGCAACGCTGATCCTGCACCCGTTCAATTTTCAGACCCTGGCGGTTCAGGCGCACCGGCTTGCGTCGGACGAGCGTTTGCACGAAGCGGCAGTGCCCTCGCTGGTGCTGGTGGGTTTCGGGCTGATACCGGTGCTGATCCTCTGCCGCTCGATCGGACGCGAGGGCCGGGGCGTCCGCGCCGCACGGCTGGGCACGGCCATGAAGGCGGGATAAGGACACGCCGCCGTTCAACGTTCCTGACCAAAGCCGCGCATTTCCAAGCTACGGGGCGGCAACCCTGCGGTGCTGGTGCGCGCCAAGCAGCCTGCTGGGCCACGCAATGGAGGCAGACATGCGCAGGCGACACATCCGTTCCGGATTTTTTTCGGTTTGTGATTGAAAACCTGTCACACATCCCTCCCCAATATCGTCAAAGCTTATAGATGATCAGTTTGAGGTAGGCATGAGACGAGATATCCACGAAGCGGTCAGGATTGCGCAACGCGGTGACCGGGTTGCATTGGCCGAAGTCGTGTCGCAAATTCAGGACAGGATATTCAGCCTGTCGATACGGATGCTGGCCGACCCTGCCGCGGCCGAGGACGCAACCCAGGATATCCTGGTGCTTGTTATCACCAAACTCAGCCAGTTCCGCGAAGAAAGCCGCTTTACCACCTGGGTGTACCGTATCGCGGTGAACTACCTTCTGACGGCAAAAAAGGTCAGAGCCCGTGAGCTGGGGATCACCTTCGAGGAATTCGGCGAAGATCTGGAAGACGGCCTTCAGGACCCGGACTCTGCCGACCCCACGGATGCGATCATGTATAACGAGCTGCGCATCGCCTGTACCATGGCAATGCTGTTGTGCCTCGATCTCAACCACCGGGTTGCCTATGTCCTGGGCCGCATACTCGAGCTGAACCAATCCGAGGCAATGGAGATCCTGGGACTGCCTGCGGCGACGTACCGCAAACGGCTGTCGCGGGCCACCGCAAAGGTTGAAGCCTTTACCGCCCGGAAATGTGGGATCGTCGCGCCAGAACTGGCCGCGTGTTCCTGTCCGCGTCGGCTGCCCAAAGCACTGCAGTTGCAAAGGGTGGACCGGCAAGCAGGTCTGACGCGAAACAGTTCCGGCGTCGCAAGTTACGATGACGTCATCCAGGAGGTGGCGCGCGTCGAAAGCGGGCTCAAGGGGCTCTGCGCCCAACGCCTCGTACCCGCCTTCAAGAACCCGAAAGACTTCACGAAGAAGCTTGAGGAAATCCTGACCACTCAGGCCAGCCAGAGCCACTAGACCCGGTCGCACGCCAATCCGTCCACCGCCTGGCTGATCGCCGGATTGCGGTGATCAGCTATCCCAACCTGTCAATGAAAGGACACCAAATGCCGACAGAATTATCCCGAACCCGCAGACTGCGGCTGGTCTTGTGCGCCAGCGCGGTACTTGCCGCATTCTCCATCCCGACAATAGCAAAGGAAAGATCCGCAATGACTCAGGAAGAAACCGCCGTTCTGAACGTCATCGAAACCATGACCGCCTCTTTCGCGCAGGCTGACATCGACAAGGTCATGAGCACTTATGAACCCAATGCCGTCATCATGTTCGAACCGGGCGTCGGGCTGAGTGATGAAGAAGCCATTCGCCAGGGGTTCACCGAATTTGCATCCCTGAATCCCAGCTTTACCTATGGCGAACACCAGGTGGTTGTTGCCGGTGATGTCGGGCTGCACATCAGCCCGTGGAAGATGAACGGCACGACACCGGACGGAAACCCCATGGAACTGGGCGGTTTGTCCGTTGCCGTTCTGCGCAAGCAGCCTGACGGTAAGTGGCTGATGGTTATCGACAATCCTTACGGGGGGCAGCATCTGACACATTGACGATGCTGAATATGGGGCGGGGCATTGACCGTGGTGGTTCCCGCCCCATATGGACGAAGTGCCATGCACCATTGACCCGACCCTTGATGATCTGACGTCAACATGACTTCCGGCGAACGCGTTTTCGAATATACCTGCGTCTGCTGCGGTATCCCGCGCAAGGGCACCCCGGCATTCGGATATGATATGCCGATCGAAGTCCTGGACATCCCGGCAGACGAGCGCCCTGACAGGGTATGGCTGGATCCGGATATCTGCGTGATCGATGAGCGCCTGTTCTTTGTGAAAGGCCTGCTCGACATTCCCATTCATGGTGTCAAAGAACCGCTGAGCTGGGGCTTGTGGGTCACTCAGACCGAGACAGAGCTGAACGCCTACGAAGACGCCCGTGGGACCGACCGGACCGGTGTCGTGACCCGCGGCCAGATCACGGTGACAATGCCCGGCTATGCGGCGTTGGATTCGAACGGAAAAAATCACCTTCTGAGTTGTGATCTGGTGGGTCAGCCCAAAGGCCTGCGCCCGGTCATCAACCTGTCTCCGTCGGAACACGTTCTCTACCACGATCATAAGTTCGGCATCAGTTGGGAAAAGGCCACTGAACTGGTTGCCAAGGTCCCCCATCACTGACGTTTGATGTGCCTGATCGCGCACAGAATCGCCGATCTTGTCGGGGATGGCGCTCCGCGTCCGATTGCGATGCGGCAGGTCCACGGCATGGACACCACCGCTGTCAACGAAGCTGGCCTGAAACCACCGCTCTGCAACGTACATCGCTAAACAGACAATTCTGCCCCGGGGCCTGCGGGAACCAGATTTGTACAGGTCTCAAACCCCTGAACGGCAAGCGCCCATGAGGTACTGTCTTATTTGGCTGATTTCTGTGAAGTGGCGGACCGAGGAGGATTCGAACCCCCGACCCCCTGATTCGTAGTCAGGTACTCTATCCAGCTGAGCTATCGGTCCGTCGAGGGCCAGCAATTAGACCGTCGGGCGGATCAATGCAAGAGGGTGCGGCAGAAATTATTATACCGGCTGCAGATCGGCCTTTGGCAGCCTGACGCAGAACACGGTACCGTCGGGGCCGGTCCGTTCCAGCTCCAGCGTGCCGCCATGACCGCGGATCAGTTCCGACGCAATACTTAGGCCCAGTCCGGTGCCGCCCTTGCTGGTTCCGCCCTGGAACGGGGTGAACAGAAATTCCTGTGCCTTGGCCGGCAGGCCGGGGCCGGTATCGGCGACGCGGATCAACCAGTTTTCGTCGTCCTCGAGGGCTGCAACGTTGATCTCGCCCGGCTTGCCCGTGGCGATGATCGCCTGGCGCGCATTGCGCACCAGATTGGCGATGACGCGGTAAAGCTGCTCGGAATCCGCACGCACCTTCAACGTTGCCGGGATATCCTCGGAGAGGCTCACATCATGTTCGCCGACGGACAGGCGTTCGCTTTCCAGAACCTCGTTCACGGTATCGCTCAGGAAGAAACGGTTCAGCGTCGGCGTCGGTTCTTCGGCCTTGCCATAGGCCAGGGTCGATTCGCACAGATGCACCGCACGGGTGATCGAGTTGACGAGCTTGGGCGCCATGCGCTTGACGATCGGGTCCTCGCTCGTCTCGATCCGGTCGGTGAACAGCTGCGCGCTGGTCAGGATGTTGCGCAGGTCGTGGCTGACCTTGGCCACCGCACCGCCCAGCTGCGCCAGGCGTTCCTTCTGGCGCAGCGCGCCGGTCAGTTGTGTCTGCAGGGTCTGCAACGTCTCCTCGGCCTGGCGCAGCTCGGTCACACCGGCCGAGGGTTGGATCACCAGCCGCGCGTCCTCCGGCTTGGCGGCATAGGCCTCCATATTGCCGACGACCCGCTTGATCGGCTTGACCAGGAACACGCGCACCGCCAGGAACAGCAGGACCGCCGTGATCACCGAAATCACCAGCGACAGCCACAGAATCCGCAAGCCGTAGTCGATCATCGCCGCCCGCAACTCGGTTGTTTCCATCGTTACTTCAATCAGAAGCCCCGCCATGTTGACCGGTTCACCGATGACCCGGATCACCTGCGGCTCGGGGTCGACAAGGCACCTGATCGCATCGCTGATAAGCTCGAAGGCACCGGCATTGCGCAGGTCGAACGTATTTGCGATCGGCGCCGGAATCGGCGAATTCAGCATCAGCTGGCGCGCCTCGTTCCGGCGCAGCACCACGTTATAGACCCCTGCATTCTGCAGCAGCTCTTCCTGTATGTCGGCCTCAACCTGCTCCTCGGCCAGCATCGCCAGCGCCGCGATCTGCGCCCTCTCCAGCCGGGACATCAGGAAATCCTCGCGATAGCGCGCGACGGACGGGACAAAGATCAACACTTCGGCCAGCATCACGAAAACCGCCGTCAGGATCAGGAAACGCCCCGAAAGTGAGTTCAAGTCCAACCTCCATCGCCAGAATTCACGGCAGCCAGCGCTGCACGAAACCAACCACTTTTTCTACCAAAGGATTATCAAAGAGACGGGGCGAGAAATAGGCCCCTGCCACACGTTTGTTGATCTCGCCCATGGTGGGATAGGCCGCCACCATGCCAGCCACATGTTTCATCTTCAACCTGTTGGCGATTGCCAGTGCCCAGAGGTTTATCAGCTCGCCTGCCTGCGCACCCACTGCCGACGCCCCTACCGGGCGTCCCCGGACCACCATCACCTTGATGAAACCGGTTGTCTTGCGCTCGGTGATGGCGCGGTCGCTTTCCCGGTAATTAAAACGGACGATCTCGACATTGGCGCCGAATTTCCCGCGCGCCTGCGCCTCGGTCAGGCCCACCTGCGCCAGTTCCGGGTCCGTGTAGGTGGCCCAGGGAATGTGATCGGTGCGTTGCCTTGCCGGCAACCCGAACAGGGCCGAGCGGATGACCAGCCCCGCGTGATAGCCCGCCACATGGGTGAATTGCAGACCGCCGGCGACATCACCGATGGCATAGACCCGGCGATTGGTCGTGCGCAACCCGGCATCGACCTTGATTCCCGTCCGCGTGGTCTCGATTCCGGCGGCCTCAAGGTTCAGCTTCTCGGTGTTGGATTTCCGCCCAACCGCCATCAACAGATGCGTCCCGCCAAAGACGCGGCCATCCTCGGTCTCGACCTCGACGGCGCCTGCCTTGCCGCGAATGTGCGACGCCATTGCGTCTTCGGCAATCTCGATCCCCTCCGCGCGCAGCTTCTCCAGTATGACGGCGGCCAGTTCAGGATCATCCTGCCCCATCGCCTTCGCGCCCTCGATCACCGTGACCTTGCTGCCGAGGCGGATATGCGCCTGGGCCATCTCCATCCCGATCGGACCACCACCGATGATCAGCAGGTGCCCCGGCTGGTCGCGCAGCCGGAAAATCGTCTCGTTGGTCTCGTACGGCACCTCGTCCAGCCCGGGAATGAGCGGCACCAGCGGCCTTGACCCGGTCGCGATCACGATCCGCCGGGCACTGATCACGTCTTCGCCCGCACGGACCTGCGTGGGCGAGATGAACTGACCGAATTCCGTGATCACCTTCACGCCCAACCCCTCGAACCGCTCAACGCTGTCATGCGGTGCGATCGTGGCAATTACATCGGCCACATGATCCTTGGTCGCGGCATAGTCCACCTTGGGTTTCTGATTGGCCACGCCATAGGCATCGGCATGGGCCTGCGCATGGGCCGCCTTTCCGCTGGCGATCAGCGCCTTCGAGGGCACGCAGCCGTAGTTCAGGCAGTCGCCGCCCATCTTGTGGCCTTCCAGCAAAATGACCGAGGCACCCATCTGCACCGCCCCGGCGGCCACCGACAGCCCGCCCGAACCGGCACCGATAACCAGCAGGTCCGCCTTCAGATCAGCCATGTCAGATACCTTCCTTGCGGCCGCGAATGGCCTTGACGACGATCGGCAACGCGGCCAGCGCGCACAGTCCCAGGATCGGGCCGATCACCTGTGGCTCCCACAATAGCGACAGATCCGGCGTCTCGCCCCGGTCGAACACCTCGCCCAACCCGACCCCGATCCAGGTAAAGACGATGGCGCCGGGGATGATGCCAATCACCGTGGTGAACGCGAAATTCACGAATTTCACACCAACAAGCGCAGGCAGCAGGTTGGCCACGAAAAACGGTACGGCGGGCACCAGCCGCAACAGGAAAAGCACGCTGATCTCGTTCTCGCGCAAGCCTTTCTTCAGCTTCTTCAGCGCCCCGTCCGAGGCGTCCATCTTGGCGGCAAGTGTGCGGCCCAGCCCCCAGCGGGCGGCCATGAAGATGACGGATGCCCCCAGCGTGGCCGCGATCACGTTGAACGTGGTGCCCAGCCCCAGGCCAAACAGGAACCCGCCGGTGACGGATGCAACCGCCGCACCGGGCAGCGAAAACGCGACGATCACGAAATAAAGCCCCACGAATACCGCCACGACACCGGGGTAATTGGCGTCCCTGAACGCCAGCAGCGCCTCGCGGTTTTCACGCAGGGTCTCAAAACTCAGATAGTCGCGCAGCGTGAAGAAGCCGATCACGGCCACCACCAGTATCACCGCCAACGGCATATGTCGCAAAACCGAGCGTTTCGCGGGTTGGGTCACTTCTTTCATCTCGTCACCAGGTTTGATTTAGTTGACCCTTACATGTTTGGTTCCGTGCTTGTTGCATAGGCGGATCACGTGCCGTTGAACGGCGGTGATGGGTTCCGCCGCCGAATTGCCCCGAATTCGCAAATTTGTAACATCACGTGTGGTTTTGACCACGTTTTTTGTTGCAAATCGCCGCGTGCGGGTTTGACTTGTCAAAACGGGGCTACTATAGACCGGGCTTCAGATATCCACCGGACGGGCCTCGATTCCATATGCGCCCCCGGAACAGATCGGAGACGGAGCGATGAAACGCACCTTTCAACCCTCGAACCTCGTGCGCAAGCGGCGCCACGGTTTCCGCGCGCGCATGGCCACCAAGGCTGGCCGCAAGATCCTGAATGCCCGCCGTGCCCGCGGCCGCAAAGCGCTGAGCGCCTGAGCCGCAGCCAGCAGGACGACGGACATGACACCGCCGGAGGCCCCCGAAACTGCAACGGGGAACGCGCCCCCGGCGGTTTCCGTTTGTCTGGAGGTCATGAAGACCCGAGCGGATTTCCTGGCCGCTGCCCGTGCGCGGCGGCAGGGCACCACGTCGATGATGGTCCAGGGGCGCAACCGCCAGGATGACAGGCCGGCAATCCGGGTCGGTTTCACCTGCTCGAAGAAGGTCGGCAATGCCGTCGCCCGCAACCGCGCCAAACGCCGCCTGCGCGAGGCCGCACGGCTGGTCCTGCCCAAACATGCCCTGCCCGGCTGGGATTATGTCCTCATCGGCCGCGCCGGGGCGACGACCTCAGAGCCCTTCGACCAGTTGCAAAACGACCTCCGCCATGCCCTGAAGAAACTGCACCCGGCGTCATGAGCCCGCTTGCCCATCTCCTCGCCCTGCCGATCCGGGCCTACCGCCTGGTCCTCTCGCCCTGGGTCGGATTCAACTGCCGCTTTCAGCCTACCTGCAGCGCCTATGCGCTTGAGGCGCTGCATAAACATGGCGGGCTAAAGGGGGGCTGGCTTGCGGCCCGCCGCATCGCCCGCTGCCACCCCTGGGGCGCCTCCGGCCACGATCCGGTACCAGATCAGCAGGGCGACTGACCCACCCTTCATCTTGACTAAAATACTCCGGGGTTTGGGGCAGAGCCCCAACAGGATGCTGACCCCTTAAGCGACGTTTCGGGTCAGACACCCCAGGCCGCGCATTTGCGATCGACGGTCTTGCGCGACACGCCCAGCCGCCGCGCCGCCTCGGCCCGGTTGCCGCCACAGGCGTCCAGCACGTTCATGATATGGCGCTGCTCCACCAGTTCCAGCGTTTCGATGGCCTGCATGCCGGTCACCTGCCCCGATCCGGAAAACTCCTCGGGGAACGCACCCAGGATCACCGAGCGTTCGATCAGGTTGCGCAACTCGCGCACGTTGCCGGGCCAGTCATAGCGGCTCAGCTTCAGCAGCACTTCTTCGTTCAACTCCAGTGCGGGCATCCCGAGGGACCGGGAAAAATCGCTCATGAACAGCGCCGTCAACTCGACGATATCTTCCTGCCGGGCGCTCAGGCTGGGCATCTCGATATTCACCACGTTGATCCGGTGGAACAGGTCCGCCCGGAACGTGCCCTCTTCAACCGCCTTTTCCAGGTCGGCATTGGTGGCAAAGAGGAAACGCAGGTTCAGGGGAATTTCCCGCTCGGCCCCCGCCGGCCTGATCCGCTGATCCTCCAGCACCCTGAGCAGCATCGCCTGAACCTGGTCGGGCAGCTGCGCAACCTCGTCCAACAGCAGCGTACCGCCGTCCGCATGCAGGAACAGACCGTCCTTGCGGTGTTCGCCGCCCTCGACCACGCCGAACAGCTCTTCGGCGATGTGGTCCGACGAGAACGCCGCACAATTCACCGCGACAAAGGGCTTGTCCGCCCGGTCCGACAGCCCGTGCAACGTGCGCGCGGCGATCTCCTTGCCGGTCCCGCTGGCGCCGGTAAACAGCACCGAGGTGGGCAGCGGCGCCAGCTTGGCCAGCATGTCGCGCACCGTCTGAATGGGTTGTGAATTTCCCAGCAGCCGCCCGCGCGCGGCGAATCCCGCCTCGCTCAGCGCGTGTTTCAGCAGGTAATTCTCGCGCCTGAGCGATTTGCGGTCCAGCGCCCGTGCGGCCGCGTTGAGGATCTGATTGGCCCGGAACGGCTTCAGCACGAAATCCGCCACGCCGGTGCGCAGCGCCTGAATGGCGGTATCCAGATCGGCATAGGCCGTGATCAGGATCGTATCGGCATAGAACCCGACCCGGCGTTGTTCAGCCATCCACTCCAGCCCGGTCTGCTCGGGCATGATATTGTCCAGGATGACCAGGTCGAAATGCACCTGGTCCAGTATTGCGGATGCCTCCGCGGTCGATCGCGCCTGCTCGACACGCTTGCAGCGCGGCGTCAGGATCTTGGTCAGGAAATTACGCATTCCCGGCTCGTCATCGATCACCAGGATCGAGGCGGTTTCGAGGCTCTCGCCGTAATCATCCGGGGCGGCGCGCGGCGTGCCACCCCGCGTTTGCACCGTGGTCATTCGCGGTCACTGTCCAGGCGCACGGCGCTGCCGCTATTGGCGGCCTCGGCGCTGTATCCCATCCCGTCCAGTACGAAATCCGCCCCGATGGCGATCACCGCCACCGCTGCAAACGCTGTCAGCATTGATTTCATGTCATTCCTCCCCATTGCCTGCCGCGCGGCGCAGAAACTCGACCAGGTCGCGGCGATCCTCGGCTCTGGCGATGCGCTGCATCGGCATTTTCGACCCCGGAATGTAATGGTCCGGTCCCAGATCGAACAGCCGGTCAATCGTATCGCCGGACCAGACAATATCAGACCCCGACAGAATATCCGAGTACCGATACCCCGGCACCGTCCCCGCCCGCCGGCCAAAGACACCAAAAAGCGTTGGCCCGGCCTTGCGCGAGGGCGGCGGCGTCAGCGCATGACAGATCGAACATTTGCGCATGAACTGCCTTTCGCCATTGGGCATGGCGTCGGCCGCGCGCAGGAAAGATCGCGTTTCGCCGCCCGCCGGATCGTATTCATCCAGCAACGCCACCGGCCAGGAGAACACCACATCCTCGATCCCGCCGGCATAGATCACCTCGCCCTCGGGTCCGAATTCCAGCGCCCAGACCGGCCCCTGCCGCATGGCGCGGAAATCGCGGGTGATCCGCCACTCTGCCGTGTCGATCATCATGATGAACCCGTGCCCGTCGCCCACCGCCAACTGGCTGGTTTCGGCATGATAGGCCATCGACAGGATCGGCCGGCGCTCCAGCGTGAAATCGGCAATCGTCTCGCCGCTCTCGGGGTCGATCACCCGTGTCACGCCATCGACCGCGCCATAGGCCAGCCACCCCTCGGCCTCGTTCACGACCAGTTCATTCACGCCAAAGCCGTGCGAAACGATGATCCGCGACGTGATCTCCTCTGGCTCGATGCCTACTCTCCATTTCCGGATCGTACCATCGGCTGAGGCCGAGTAGAGCTGCCCTGAACCGGAGAATTCGATCGCATTCACGCCAGCGTCATGACCGGTCAGCGTTCTGGAGATAAAGCTGAGAGGTTCCGATTCCGAGTGGCGCAGGACATCGATAATCGACCGGTATTCGATCGTGCCGTCCCAGCTCGCCGAGGCGAATGTGCGCCAGTTGGGAGACTGGGCAACATCCGTCACCTTGCCCTTGTGTTCCGATATCTGAAACGGGGCATCCCAAACACCCGGTGCCCATACCAGCACCCGGAAATCGTCACCGCCCGTGATCAGAATGGCATTGTCCCCAAACAAGACAGTATTCACCGCCGCGTCATGCCCCTCCAGCCAGGTTGGCTCACGGCCCTCCCAAAGCCCGACGGAATTGTCGAAGCTCGCCGTTGCCACCTGGCCAGTCTCGGGGTGTACCGAGATATCCATGACCGGGCCGCCATGGCCCTTGAGCGTGGTGAATTCCTGCGCGGCACCGAACCCCGCCGCGCAGATCAGACCAAGAGAAAGCGCCAGCGCCCGCATCTATTCGGCAGGTGTGGCCTTGCCATCCGCCGGGGCGGCACCGTCCCGGCCCTGCACCTCTTCCAGCCACAGCGAATGGTGCTCGCGCGCCCATTGCTCGTCGACCTCGCCGCTGCCCATCGCGTCATAGGCCCCCTCCATCCCGATCGAGCCGATGTAGATATGCGCGAAGATGATTGCCATCAGCGCAAAGGCGATGATCGAATGCCACAGCTGGGCGTATTGCATTTCCTCATGCGGGGCCAGCTGCGTCGGCAACTCGCCATAACCCAGGAGCCCGGCCAGACCGGTATCGTTGAGGATGGCGAAGGTCTTGGCGAACATCGGCAACTCGAACGGGAACAGCAGCGACAGCCCCGAAGCCGAGATCGACGCGCCGAAAATGATCACCGACCAGAAGATCAGCTTCTGCCCGGCATTGAATTTCTTCGCCGGCGGGTGCTTGCCCTCAGAGAACATGCCACCGCCCTGCGCCAGCCACTTGATATCCGTGCGGCTGGGCAGGTTGTGGATGACCCACATGAAGAATACCATCACCAGCCCCAGCATGAACGCCCAGCTGACATTGTTGTGCACCCATTTCGAGGCTATCGCGAGGGTCGAGAACGACTCGTGCCCGAAGGCCGGGATAAGCACCTTGCGCCCAAAGAGCGAGATCAGACCGGTCAGCCCCAGCAGGATGAACGACCCCGCCATCAGCCAATGCCCGAACCGTTCGATCGCCTTGAACCGCGTGACGGTCCGGCCGGTCTTTTCCCCGTCGATCCGGATGCGCCCGCGCATCATGTAGAACAGCGCCAGGAAGACAAGCGTGCCCAACAGCACATAACCGCCCGTGCGCGCCAGCGGTCCCTCGCGGAACCGCAGCCACCACATGCCGCCATCCTGCATCAGCACCCGCGCCGCCTCGCCGCCGGAGGAAACGGTCACATCGGCCGTGCCATAGCGCAGCGCGCGCCACAACTCGGGGTCGGATGCGCCGCCCAGCGTGCCCAGTTGCGCCGCGATCCCCGCCGCATCGTCGGGATTACCGGTGTCCTCGCGGCGGAACGTATCGTCGATTTTCTCACCCCGCTGACGCGCCAGAATATCCTCCAGCGTCTGTGCCCCGCCGGTGGCGGAGCGGTCGGTCTCGGGGGCGGGCGCCTCTTGCGCCGCAAGCGGCACGGCGACCATCAGCGACAGAAAAAGGCTCAGCAATAGGCGTGGCATCGTTTCATGTCCCGTTCGAAATTCGTGTAAGGATACGGGGGGCGGCCAGTCAGCCGCCCGCCCGGTTTTTCAGGCGCAAGGTGGGTAAGGCCCACCATCCGCGCCAACTGGCCTCAGTTGCCTTTCTGGTCGTAGGCAGTGCCCCAACCCCAGGCTCCCGAACCGAAGCCCCGCGCCACGACGCGCTCGCGGTAGATCGCCGACACGATGTCGCCGTCCCCCGCCAGCAGCGCCTTGGTCGAACACATCTCGGCGCAGATCGGCAGCTTGCCCTCGGCGATCCGGTTGCGTCCGTATTTCTGGAACTCGGCGTTCGAGTGGGTTTCCTCCGGACCACCGGCGCAGAAGGTACACTTGTCCATCTTGCCGCGCGAACCGAAATTGCCTGCCTGCGGATATTGCGGCGCGCCGAAGGGGCACGCGTAGAAGCAGTAGCCGCAGCCGATGCAGAGGTCCTTGGAGTGCAGAACCACCCCTTCCTCGTTCTGGTAGAAGCAGTCCACAGGGCAGACCGCCATACAGGGTGCATCGGAACAGTGCATGCAGGCCACGGAAATCGACCGTTCGCCGGGTTTGCCATCCTGAATGGTGACAACCCGCCGGCGGTTGATGCCCCAGGGCACCTCATGCTCGTTCTTGCAGGCGGTGACACAGGCGTTGCATTCAATGCAGCGTTCGGCGTCACAGAGAAATTTAGCTCTAGCCATATCTAGCTCTCCTTATGCTGCAGTGATCTTGCAGAGAGTACATTTCGTCTCCTGCATTTGCGTGACCGAGTCGTAGCCATAGGTCTGTGCCGTGTTCGAGCTTTCGCCCAGCACATAGGGATCAGCCCCGTCGGGATATTTGTCCCGCAGGTCCTTGCCCTCGAAATGGCCGCCGAAATGGAACGGCATGAAGGCCACGCCTTCACCGACCCGCTCGGTCACCATTGCCATGACCTTGACCTTGGCGCCCTCGGCGCCTTCGACCCAGACCTGTTCGCCATCCCGGACACCAAGGTTGTTGGCATCGCGCGGATGGATTTCCACGAACATGTCCTGCTGAAGCTCGGCCAGCCACGGGTTCGACCGCGACTCGTCGCCGCCGCCCTCGTATTCCACCAGACGCCCGGATGTCAGGATCATTGGATAATCCTTGCTGAAATCCTGCTTCTGGATCGAGGCATACATGGTCGGTAGACGATAGTCGTGACGGTCCTCGTAGGTCGGATAATCCGCCACCAGATCGCGCCGGTTCGTATAGAGCGGCTCGCGGTGCAGCGGCACCGGGTCGGGGAACGTCCAGACCACCGCACGGGCCTTGGCATTGCCGAAGGGCGCGCAGCCATGCTTGATCGCGACCCGCTGGATACCGCCGGAAAGGTCGGTCTTCCAGTTGACCTTGCCGATGGCCTCACCGGATTCCGCAAAAATCGCCTCGATGGCGTCGGGCGTCTCTGCGCTTTCCAGGTCGATATCCGCATGGGTTGCATCACCCTTGCTTTCATAAGACCCGTCCGCGACTGCGCGGAGGATGTCCCATTCGGCCTTGCTCAGGTCCTTGTCCCAGCCAAGATCGTGGAGCATCGCCATGGTGAATTCAGGGTAACCGTCCTGAATTTCCGAGCCGGCAGAATAGACCCCTTCGGCCAGCAGGTTGTCGCCATCCCGCTCGACGCCGAAACGCGCGCGGAAGGTCAGACCACCCTCGGCCACCGGTTTCGACATGTCATAGAGGTTCGGCGTGCCGGGATGGCCCATCTCGGCCGTTCCCCAACAGGGCCATGGCAGACCGTAGAAGTCGCCATCCGCCGGGCCGCCCACCGCCTGCAGCGTGGTTCTGTCGAACGTGTGCTGGTTGGCCATGTGCAGCTTCAGCCGTTCCGGCGACTGGCCGGTGTAGCCGATCGTCCAGAGGCCACGGTTGAGCTCACGCGTGATGCTCTCGACATTGGGCGTTTCCGGATCCTCCATCTCGATATTGCGGAACAACCGATCACCCCAGCCGAACTTGTTGGCGAACTTGGCCATGATGACCTCGTCGGGCAGCGACTCGAACAACGGCTCGACGACGCGATCACGCCATTGCAAGCTGCGGTTCGATGCGGTGACCGAGCCACGGGTTTCGAACTGCGTACACGCCGGCAGCAGATAGACGCCATCGGTGCGGTCATGCAGCACGGCGGAAACGGTGGGATACGGGTCGACCACGACCAGCATGTCCAGCTTTTCCATTGCCGTCTTCATTTCCTTGCCGCGGGTCTGCGAGTTGGGCGCGTGGCCCCACAGAACCATCGCCCGCACCTTGTCGGGGTTATCCATGTTCGCCGGATCCTCCAGCACGCCGTCAATCCAGCGGCTGACCGGAATACCCTTGAGGTTCTGGAGCGATTTGTCCTTGCCCTCGGCATCCTTGATCGTTGCGAACTGACCGGCCAGCCATTCCGGGTCTTCCCCCCAGACACGGGCCCAGTGCGCCCAGGCACCGCCCGAAAGGCCGTAGTAACCCGGCAGCGTATGGCTCAGAACGCCAAGGTCGGTCGCACCCTGCACGTTGTCATGGCCACGGAAGATGTTGGTGCCACCCCCGCTTGTGCCCATGTTGCCCAGCGCCAGCTGCAACACGCAGTAGGCGCGCGTGTTGTTGTTGCCGTTGGTGTGCTGCGTGCCACCCATGCACCAGATCACGGTGCCGGGGCGGTTGTTGGCCATGGTGCGCGCCACGCGCTCCAACTGGCTGCCCGGCGTGCCGGTCACGCGCTCGACCTCGTCGGGCGTCCACTTGGCGACCTCCTCCTTGATCTGATCCATCCCCCAGACGCGGGTGCGGATGAATTCCTTGTCCTCCCAGCCGTTCTCGAAGATGTGCCACAGGATGCCCCAGATCAGCGCCACGTCGGAACCGGGGCGGAAGCGGACATATTCATCCGCATGGGCCGCCGTGCGGGTAAACCGCGGGTCGCAGACGATGAGCGGCGCATTGTTCTGCTCTTTCGCGCGCAGAACGTGCAGCAGCGAGACGGGGTGCGCCTCGGCAGGGTTGCCGCCGATGATGAAGATCGCCCGGCTGTTATGGATGTCGTTGTAGCTGTTTGTCATGGCGCCGTAGCCCCATGTGTTCGCCACACCGGCCACCGTTGTCGAGTGGCAGATCCGTGCCTGGTGATCCACGTTGTTCGTGCCCCAGTAGGCTGCGAACTTGCGGAACAGGTAGGCCTGTTCATTGTTATGCTTGGCAGAGCCCAGCCAGTAGACCGAATCCGGCCCGCTTTCGTCGCGGATCTTCATCATGCCGTCGCCGATCTCGTTGATCGCCTCTTCCCAGCTGATGCGCTTCCACTCGCCGCCTTCCTTTTTCATCGGGTATTTCAGACGGCGCTCGCCATGGGCGTGTTCGCGCACCGATGCCCCCTTGGCGCAATGGGCGCCCAGGTTGAACGGGCTGTCCCAGCCGGGCTCCTGCCCCGTCCAGACGCCGTTCGATACCTCTGCCACCACGGTGCAGCCGACGGAACAGTGTGTGCAGACCGATTTGACCGTTTCCACCGCCTCTGTCGCGGCGCTCTGGGCCGTGGCGCGGGTGACGGTGCCCCCTGTTGCGCCGATTGCGGCCAGGCCACCAATGGCCAGACCCGAGCCGCGCAAGAACGCGCGGCGGTCAACCGATTTCTCGGCGACCTCAGACAGGATACTTGTCCGCTGGGGGCGTCTCGCAACCCCGTTGGTCTTTTTCCTAAGCATGTTTCTCTCCTCCCTTGCGTACCCATCCGGGTTAGCTAGGTATTGCTGTTACCTCGGGCAGTCGGGCCAATCGCAACCAGTCGCCAAAGGGCCTTTTTGATCTCGTCCGGTGCTCAGAACCGGGCGCTATCGAGATATGCGCGCGTATGCGCGGTGTCCTGCATCTTGTCGGATGTCAGGTCGGGCTCGGCCGCCTCGGCCTGCGTTCCGCTGACCGCTGCGGCGGCCACGGCAGCGGGCGCGGCGGTGCCGGCCAGCTTCAGAAAATCGCGACGGCTCGTGCCATCCTCGGTTTTCTTCGTCATAAGGGTTCTCCTCCCCTTGGTTGCGGCGGGCTGCCCCGCCAGTTGTATGCGGGCGCTACCCCGCGCTCATCCGGAAACCTTCCGCCTCGATCTCCATGAACACCCGGCCGACAGCGCCGACCGAGGCATAGAGAACCGAGTTTTTCGCGGCTTCCAAATCCGTGTAGAAATGCCCGGCCCAGGGGCCGATATGCCTGGCATAGAATGTCTTTTGATCCGCCAGCGGCGCCGGCGCGCCGAAACGCCCCCGGATCATCCCGCCCATCATCTCCATCAGCGAGGCGATGTTGTCTTCGGGCTCATAGACGTTCTCGGCCCGGGTCATCCCCCGCGCCGCCATGTCCCGGCGCAATCCGGCCAGGGGTTTTTCGTTCAGGAACCCGGTCAGGTAATAGCTGGCATAGGGCAAAAGCTCGCCCCGTCCCAGCCCGATGAAAAGCGCATTGAATTCGCTTTCGACAGTGCGCGGCCGGCTCAGCGATGCAATCCGCGCCAGCGCACGGATCGCCGTGCCCAGCTCGCTGTCATCCCCGGTCAGCCCGGCGGTCTTTGCCAACAGCGTCCGGTCCGGCGGCCCGGCAAGGAGCAGACCCAGAAAGTCATAGAGATCGGCACGCAGCCGATCCTCTTCGGCAATCTCCGGCGTCTCGCTCATCAGGGCCTCGCTCATGCTTGTGCCACCTCGTCATTGTTAAAACTGAACCGCATCCGGCGGCGCGGGGCCGCGGCGATTGCCTCCGGCGCATCTTCGGAGGCCTCTGCGACCTCCTCCGCCCCGTCCGGCGTCTCGGCAAGCAATTCTTCGTCGGCCTCGTCGGCCTCTTCGACATCGGGCAGGTCGGACCCGGCATCCTCTTCGCCCGGGTCATCGGCCATCAGTTCGGCCTGCCGCGCCATTTCCTCGACATGGGCCTTCATGCCCTTGCCCACCTGATAGCTGGTCGAAAGGTTCTCGATCACGCAGGCGGCATCGGTGAAATCCTCGCCGTAATCGACCAGCCCGTCGACATTGGCCAGCACCGGGTTGGTCAGCCACAGCCTGCGCAGCGCCCGGCTGCGGATGCGGTCGGGCACGGCCCGCGCCATGAACGCGCTGAAATCATCGCCGTCACCCATTGTGTCGGGATCGGGCAGCCCCAGCTCGTCAAGCAGTTCTTCGTCGGATTTCCCAGCCTGATCCGCATCCAGCGCACGCGCCTCATCGGCGGCAATTTCGGCAGCGGCCTCCTCGGCCACCCTCGCCTTGCGTCGGGACCAGAAATTGCGCGGTTCGGTCATTGCAGCCGTCCCTTCCGCGTCAGGGTCGGCGAGCGATAGACGCCCGTCAACTGCGCAATACGGGGATCGCCAACGCCATCCTCGACCTTGCCGATATCGGTCTTGTCGCGGCGGCGCTTCCTGAACGCCTCTTCCTCGTGATGGGTCAGCGCGAAATCCCGGATCCAGGCCACCAGCCCCTCGGGCATCGGCACTTTCTCGACGATCTCCTCACCGCTATCGGCGTAATCCTGGGCCTCGTAGGGCGAGGCGGTGACCAGCAGCACCTCCAGCGGGCGGTCATCTGACCGGCTCTCGCGCAACACGACGTAGATTGACGGGGTTCTGGCAGCCAGCCCGTGAAGGTAGGCCTCGGCCTCGGCCCCGTGCAGTTCCAGCTGGCAGGTGGCGGCGTGAAATTCGGTTGCCCCATCCTCTTCGCGCATCACCCGCCAGTCGGCGGCGCCGGCACCGGGCAGGACGCCGATCGCCTGCCACGCCCACCTGGCCCAGCGGGTCACGCCCGGCGTGCGCCGGACGACAACGCCCAGAGGCATCTCTGCGTAACTATTCGGGTTGCGGATCAATTCGCGCCTCTTCCCCCCTGTCTTGGGATCAAGAGTGAACCTGTTTTTTCGCCGCTCAAAGCATTTTCACCATGCCGGAGCGCGCACGGACATTTTGGGCAGAACCTTGCCCCTCCGGACCCCGGTTCGGACAGTTTGACCGACTGTCGCGCGCCTGGCGCGGCCGGAGGCAAGAAACATACGGAATCAATCAGGTTAATTTTAGCCCCGTTCCACCGTCGTCTTGCGCCACGCCCGCGCTAAATCGTGTTTACGAGGGCACAGAATCGTGCCTAGTCTTGCGCTGCGAAAACAGGGGGTGCAGGCCGATGGAAGCGGCGTGCCAAGAACCGGGAAAAGATGCCTAAGACATTGATATTGTGCGACTGCTCCGGTAGCCAGCATCTCGACCAGAAGGCGGTCGAAACCGCCACGGGAATGGCCTGTTCCAAGGTGCATTCGGGCCTGTGCACACACCAGGCTGACGCGGCACGGGCGGCAATCGCCGCTGGCGAGGCCATAATTTGTTGCCAGCAGGAAGCACGTGTTTTCCAGGAAATCGCCGATGACCTCGGCCTGACCGAGCCGCCCCTGCTGGACCTGCGCGACCGCGCCGGATGGTCGGCGGACGCCGCGCCCAAACTGCCCAAAATGGCCGCGCTGGTTGCCGAAGCCACCCTGCCCGATCCGGGCGAAAAGACCGTCGACGTTGTTTCCGAGGGCCTGTGCCTGATCATCGGAACCGGCGATGTGGCCCTGCCAGCGGCGGAAAAGCTGCGCGATCTGCTCAGCGTGACGGTGTTGCTGACCGATCAGACCGATCCGCCCGCCACCCGCGATTTCGACGTGATCTCGGGGCGCATCACGCGGGCTTCGGGGGCACTTGGGCAATTCGACCTGCGGATCGACGCGCTGCGCCAGGTCGATCCCGCCGGGCGCGGCGCCCTGACATGGACACCCCCCCGCGATGGCGGGCAGACCGCCTGCGACATCATCCTTGATCTTTCCGGCGACAGCCCGCTTTTTCCTGCCCCCGACAAGCGCGAGGGGTATCTGCGTGCCGATCCGGGCAGCCTGCCGGCCGTGGCTGACGCGATCCTGACCGCCAGCCAGCTGACCGGCACGTTCGAAAAGCCGCTCTACGTGGTGCTTGAACCGCTGATCTGCGCCCATTCCCGCGCTGAACAACCCGGGTGTGACCGTTGCCTCAACGTCTGCCCCACAGGTGCCATCGTGCCAGATGGCGATCACGTCGCGATTGATCCGATGGTCTGTGCCGGGTGCGGCGCCTGCGCGGCGCTCTGTCCTTCTGGTGCCATCACCTACGATGCCCCGGCGCCCGGCCTGATGTTCCGCCGGATCGAAACCCTTGCCTCGGCCTATCGCAAGGCCGGGGGCACCGCGCCGCGCCTGCTGGTGCATGACGCGGAACACGGGGCGCAGATGATCCGCCTTGCCGCCCGGTTCGGCCGTGGCCTGCCCGCCGATGTCATCCCGCTCGAAGTCACCGCGCTGGCCGGCTTCGGCCATGCCGAGATGCTGGCCGCCCTCGCGTCGGGCTTTGCCGATGTCTCGATCCTGTTGTCACCGAAAACCGAACGCGACGCGCTTGACCGCGAAATTCCCCTTGCCCGTGCCATCGGCGGCGATGACCGGATCAAGCTGCTGGATCTGCTGGACCCCGACGGCCTGTGCGAGGCGCTGTTCGATATCCCGGCCCCGCCCGCGCATGAAACCGCGCCGGTACTGCCGATGGGCAGCCGCCGGCAGGTGGCGCGGCTGGCGGCCAAGGCGCTGAACCCCAACGCCGATAGCCTGCCCCTGCCCGATGACGCCCCCTATGGCGCGGTGCTGGTGGACACCGACGCCTGCACGCTCTGCCTCAGCTGCGTGTCGCTTTGCCCATCGGGGGCTCTCAATGACAATCCGGACATGCCGCAACTGCTGTTTCAGGAGGACGCCTGCCTGCAATGCGGCCTCTGCGCCAATATCTGCCCCGAGGACGCGATCACCTATGCGCCGCGTCTGAACCTGACCGATGCCGTCCTGACCCAGCAGGTGCTGAACGAGGAAGAACCGTTTGCCTGTATCGAATGCGGCGCGCTGTTCGGCGTGAAATCCACCGTCGAGAAGATCGTCGAAAAACTTGCGGGCAAACATTCGATGTTCGCCACGTCAGACGCCGCGCGAATGATCCAGATGTGCGACAACTGCCGGGTCAACGCGCAGTTCCATTCGGATAACAACCCGTTCGAAGGCAAGGCCCGCCCGCGTCCGCGCACCACGGATGACTATTTCAGCAAGCGCCGGGATCACTGATGCTGGATGGGGGCACCCAGATTGGCCGGTTCCAGCCTGCTGACATAGGCCAGGATCGCATCGAGATCCTCCAGCGTGATCTCGACCGGCGCAATCGGCGATGGCCGGTTGATCGGGAAGGGTTCGGTCACGTCCTGAACCTGGGTGAAGGCCGGGTGCGGGTTCAGCGCAAAAAACGCCCGGAACCGGCTGTCCCAGTCGCCCAAGCTGCGCAGAACGTGAAACGACGGGGTCGAGCCGATGGCGTTCATCCGGTTCGCCTCGCTGACCACATGGCAGCGCCCGCAATGCACGTTCGACAGCTTCAGCCCCTGCGCCGCATCGCCCTCATAAGTTTCGGCCACGCGGGTCTCGGCTTCGGCCGCCGGCAAGGTAAAGGGCTGCACGCCATCGACCGTGTAGCTTGTCACCGTCCGCTGCCCGACCTCGGAAATCATCCATTCGGCAAACCGTTCGGCCCCCACGTGGCCCGGTGTCACCCGCATGTACCAGGTGGCCCCGGCCCCGCTGAACACCGCCACGCCGTCCCCCTCGGGGGTAAGCACCACCTCGGCCTCGTCGCCAACCACCGCCACCCGGATCTGGGTCTTGAGCGAAAACCGCGGCAGCAGGTGTTGCAGCACGCCGCTCTCCACCAGCGCCTTGGGCGCGTTCAGGCGGAAATCCCGCTCTCCGGCGGCGGCCCAAAGCGGCAAAACGCACGATATCAGCACAAGGCACAGTAACTTTCGCATCCCCAGAGGGTAGGAAAACCCGAACCAATCCGTCAATAATCTTGGCGACTCAGCAATCAAGGAGGCCAGAACATGAGCGACGATGCCAATATGTCGATGCGCAAATTCCTCAAGCAGGTCGGCGTGACCTCGCAACAGGCGATCGAGGAAGGTCTGCGCAGTGCCGGTGCCACGACGGGCCAGGAATTCAAGGCCAAGATGGTCCTGACCGTCGAGGGGCTGGACGTGGAACATGTCGTGACCGGCACCATCAAAGGGTAGAGAATTGACCATAACCCGTGAAAGCGTCCTTGCGGCGCTGAAAACCGTTGCCGACCCGGTCAGCGGCGGCGACATCGTAAGTGCCGGAGTGATGCGCGGCCTCAATGTCGAGGGCGGCACGGTGCGTTTCGTGCTGGAAATCGACCCGGCCAAGGCCGAGTCCTATGCCCCGGTGCGCGACGCCTCGGAAGCCGCCGTCAAGGCCCTGGGCGCAACCGAGGTCAGCGCCGTGCTGACCGGCCACACCGCCAAGGCCCCGCCGGACCTGAAACCGCAGCGCAAGGCGCAGCCGCAGGGCCCGCAGCCGGTGCCGGGGGTGAACAACCTGATCGCCATCGCCTCGGGCAAGGGCGGGGTGGGCAAATCCACCATCTCGGCCAACCTCGCCTGCGCGCTCGCCGCCGAAGGCCGCCGCGTGGGCCTGTTGGATGCGGATGTCTATGGCCCCTCGCAACCGCGGATGCTGGGCGTCTCGGGCCGGCCCGCCAGCCCCGATGGCAAGACCATCCTGCCGATGCGCAACCACGGCGTCACCATGATGTCGATCGGTCTGATGACCAACGAAGGCCAGGCGGTTGTCTGGCGCGGCCCGATGCTGATGGGCGCGCTGCAGCAGATGCTCATGCAGGTGCAGTGGGGCGCGCTCGATTGCCTGCTCGTTGATCTGCCGCCAGGCACCGGCGACGTGCAGATGACGCTGGCGCAAAAGGCCGTGGTGTCGGGCGCCATCGTGGTGTCGACCCCGCAGGACGTGGCGCTGCTGGATGCACGCAAGGGCATCGACATGTTCAACCAGCTCAAGGTGCCGGTGCTGGGCATGATCGAAAACATGTCCACGCATATCTGCTCGAATTGCGGCCACGAAGAGCATGTCTTTGGCCATGGCGGAGTCAAGGCCGAGGCCGAGAAGCTGGGCGTGCCGCTGCTGGCCGAGATCCCGCTGCATCTGGATATACGCCTCACCTCGGATGGCGGCGCGCCGATCGTGGTCAGCCAGCCCGACAGCCCGCAGGCGCAGTCCTTCCGCGAAGTGGCGCGCAAACTGATCGACCAAGGGGTGGCATGAACGAACCCGCCTTCCCTCCGCTGATGTCGGGCCAGGCCGTCACCGGCAAGATCGACCCGTTCCAGAAGGCCTGCGCCATGGCCGCGCTTGGCTGTGATGCGGGGCTGATCGTGCATAACGTCGCCGCCGATCGGCTGATGGCCGCGATGGTGATGGCGCCGGAAGTGCCGCTTGAAGATGCGATGGCCATGCTGCCGACCTGTGGCGTGGGGTTCCAGAATGCGCTTGGCGCGCTGGCCCCGCCCGAGGTTGCGGTGCATCTGGAATGGGCCGGTGGCATCCGCGTCAACGGGGCATCCTGCGGCAGGTTGCGCGCGGCGGCCGGGGGCAACGACCCGACACAACCGCCGGGTTGGCTGGTCGTCGGCCTCGACCTGCCGCTGATGCAGATTACGGAACGTCCCGGTGACACGCCCGACCAGACCGCGCTCTATGACGAGGGTTGTGCCGAGGTCGACCCGGTCGCGCTGCTCGAAAGCTGGGCGCGGCACACGCTTGTCTGGATCACGCGGTGGGAGGCGGACGGGGTCGCGCCGCTGCACGCCGAATGGCGCGGGCTGGCGCAAGGGATCGGCGAAGACATCGCGCAAGATGGTGTTTCCGGCACCTGGCTTGGCGTCGATGAACGTTTCGGCATGCTGATCCGGGACGCCGACACCACCCACCTGATCCCGCTCTCGACAGTCCTGGAGGCCGATCAATGAAGCTTGCGCGCGCAATCCATTTCGATGAAAGCGATATGAATGTCTATCATTCCCCTGCCCGCACCGGTGAATGGTGCGTCTCGGGTGGGTTCGAGTTTTCCAACTGGACCGAGGCCGACCTGACCGGCAAGCCCCGGCAGGCGTTTTCGAACGGCTGGCTGGGATGCGAGACCTTCGGCCGCGTCACCTTCGTCGCTGTCACCCAGGTGGAACAAGGTGAATTCGAGGCGCTGGCACAGGCCCTGTCCGAGCATTTCGTTGCGATCTACGGCGCGCCCGATGTCAAGGCCGCCCTGCCCGTCGCGGTGGAGGAACTGAACCACATGGCCGAACTCTGCGAGGATCACGCGCCCAACACGCTGCTGACCGTGATGCGCGAATTGAGTGACGCCGGCGTCAAGGAAAGCTTCCGCGTGATTGAAGCGCAAGAAGCGGGCCTTGAGCAATTCGCAATCCACGGCGATGCAGAGGAATAGCACCAGACTGTTGCGCGTATCGTGGCCGCAATCAACACCTGGCCGCTTAGAGCCCCCAGCCGACTTGCCAATGTCATACTGCGCGTGCACAACTGGATAATTTTTCTGCGCTGGCATCAAAATCTGATTTGCGGTGCGGCAAAGATCGCGGCCATTCATACACAAGGCAGCAATGCTGAAATCACGAACTCACGCAGCGCGGACAAAGGGAGAATTCGCTGCAACTGTATCAAGGTTTGCTATTTTCAAGTAACCGGCCGCATATATGTGGCCGGTCTTTCGTTTAACTGATTCTTGATGTCTTTTTCAGTTCGCTTTCCGCTACGCCGATGGTTGTGGCATTCACCAGGTTTCACCATATCCTTTCGGCACTGACAGATTGGGCAAGGTTGACGAACGTTGTTGCAAGGCCCTTCCGATGACCACGCGGCTGATTTCTGTCGTCCCGTCCACGATCCGCAGCATTTGTGCGAGACGGGACAAACGATCAAGACCATAGGGCTGTAATAACCCCATGCCGCCCAACACTTGCGTGCAGGTATTCGCAGCCTTCACCGCGGCATCTGGCACAAACCGCTTGGCATGGGCGGCCATCAATGGGCCTTCGGGCGTGCCAAGGGATTCTGCGGCCTTTTGATAGAGCAGCTTGGACGCTTCAAGATCGGTTGCGACCTCGCCCAGCATCCACTGGATTCCATCCAGATCAAGGTTCTTGCCGCCAAACATCTTGCGGTTCTTGGAGTAGGACAGCGCCGTATCCAATGCGGCTTGCATCAATCCACAGCATCCTGAGGCAATCGAAACGCGGGCAATGTCGATCGCCATAAGCGAACCTTGCAAACCCCGGCCAATCGGCAGGATGATGTTGGCCTCATCGACCACGACCTCGTCCATGTACATCTCGGCCAGAGGCAGGAAGTTATAGGACGGAGTATCATAAAGCGGGCCAAAGCTGAGGCCCGGCGCATCGGCGGGAATAGCGATCATCGCCATATCATTGTGGCCGGGTGCGTCACTGGTTTTGACCACAGTGAAATAGATATCAGCCTCGGTCGCCAGGCTGACCCACGCCTTCGCACCTCTGATCGACCAGGTGCCGTCGCCATTGATCGTGGCCCGGCTGTACATGTTCATCGGGTCCGAGCCGGATTGTGGTTCAGTCAGTGCAAAGTTCGCCAGTTTGCGGCCAGAGGTCAGATCCCGTGCCCATTTTTCCTTGAAGGCATCTGTGCCATAGCCGCAGCCCGCGAAGGTGCAGATGTTATGCATCGACAAGGCAAAGGCATAGGCGCCATCTCCGAGCCCCAGTTGTTCGTAGACCTGAATACCTTCTGACAGCGGCAAGCCCTGACCACCAAATTCCTCGGGGGCGTAAAGGCCTGTCAGGCCAGCGGCGCCAGCCTTGTCCGAGGCCTGGCGAGGCCATTTCTTTGCGGCGTTCCATGCGTCCACATTGGGCAGGATCACCTGCTCGGCGTGGTTGCGTGCAGCCTGGAGTATTGTGGCGAGTTTGTCTGACATTGGCGGGTCCTTTCAAGGGCGACTATTCTCAGATGACGCCACAACCGAGCAGCCGGGATATTCCAGACTGGTGAGCCATAAATGCGAAACTTCAGCTGAAAACGCTTCTCTGTAGCAAGACTTAGTAGGGAAAACTTCTTCGCTCTATCTCGTGCGGTGACAGGTTATTGTTCAAAAGTGACAAAACGGACGCTTTACGATTGTTTCCTGCGATATGAACTGGGGGTGCTGCCGGTCCAGCGTTGAAAGGCCCGGTGAAAGTTTGCGGCCGAGGAAAAGCCGACATCATGTGCGATGGCCTCAACGCTTTTGCGCCCCGCCTGCAGATCGCGGATCGCGATGTCGCGTCGCAGTGCATCCTTAATGGCTTGAAACGACGTCCCATCGGCGTGCAGCCTTCGGATCAGTGTGCGCGGGGTCATGTGCATTGCGAATGCCGTCTGGGACAGGGTCGCTGCCTCCCACCTCGTTTGGCCTAGGTAAGTGCGCACCCGCAGTGATTGGGTGTGTGCCCGCGAAGATGTGAAGATCCAGTCTCGCGGTGCGTTTTGCAAGAACCGATCAAGATCAGATGTGCTGCGCGCCTGCACAGGGCCTAGTGCGTTCGGGGAGAAGGCGATCGCGGTGGCAGGCTGGCCAAATTGAAAGGGTGCGGGAAAGATAATCGCGTAGTCCTGATCAAATTCTGGGCGGTCAAACGCGAAATCGACCGCTTGCACCGGAACCTCGTGCCCTGCCAGCCAAGACATGAGCCCGTGGGCAAGTTTGAGTATCAGCATGTGCCCGAACCGCTGAACCTGCGCGTCACCTTGTGGTTTCAGGGTGAGTACCAAAGGGCCTTCGGCGTCATCTAGATCAAACTGATAGTCATCCAACAGCAAATTCCAGAACGTCGAAAATCGGTAGAGTGCCGATGAAAGAGATGTAGCTTCTCTGACCGTCGTCAGAAGATGTTGCAGGGCCCTCGGTCGGATCGGTCGGCTCCAAAGTCCCATCATCTCATCGCCGGTCTCAACAGCGGCAAGTTGATAGAGGCATGCGATCTGATCCAGCGTGACTCGACCGTTCGGCGTGCGCGTATCCGCAACCAGACCGGACCGGCTCAAAAGCGACGCCATCTGCGCCTCTGGGCACAGGTCACGCAACGCCGCCAGCCAGTCTTCGACAAACTGGCTGGAAACCGTGGAAAGGATCGTTGGTGTGGCACTAATCATGGCGTTCGCGGACCTATCACCAAATCCGTCCGATATAAAACACGGCACATGTAGAATGCGACTTTCGCAGATGTTAGGCCGGCAATGCCTAAGACAGATAACGCTCCGCTTAAACTCAATCCAGTGCGGTCCCGCGACTTCAAATAATGCAGCGACCCAGATGCCTCCGTCCACACGCATGGAGGTAACCATGTACTTGGGCTCTGATCCGACAGGAGCCGAATTCGTAGCATAGAGAACGGCCGACCTTCGCGGCACGACGCATAAACCGTCGATACGCGGACAAACTGAGCATTCGCTGCCGGCAACCTAACGACCGCTTAACACCGATAGGTTCAGTTAGTAACGCGTGCAGCATTTGTCAAAATGGGCTCAGACCAGTCCAATGCGTCTGCGGCGACTCCCAAAGTGAATGTCGTCGGGCAGCGACCATTCAGGCCCGCCGTATTCTACAGAAGTCAGCGCGGTGCTGATGTCTGGGCTTGGCGGAAGGGTTGGAGGGCAAACCATGCCAAGAGTTCAACTTCCCGCGGTCACTCCGAAACGCAGAGCCTGGAACAGGGGCCGGATCATCGGCCAGAAACGACCGCTGCTTCCCAAACAGGTCTGGGCCACACGCGCGCGACTCGAAATTGCGGGCCATCGTCGCTACTTGGCCCTATTCAACGTAGCGGTCGATAGCAAGCTCAGAGGATGCGACCTGGTCAAACTCGCTGTGGCCGATTTGGTCAAAGACGATCGCGTCCGGGAACGGGTTTCGGTGATCCAGAGTAAAACCAGGAAACCAGTTCAGTTCGAGCTGACGAAAAACACCCGAGACACGGTTCTCGCTTGGGTCAAATCGCCCGAGACGATTGGTTGCCGTTTCATCTTTCCCAGCCGTTTCCACGACCGGCTCCATATCTCAACGCGTCAGTATGGTCGGCATGTCCGCGACTGGGTGACAGCGATTGGACTTGAACCCAGCGGATACGGCGCCCATTCGCTGCGCCGGACCAAGGCGGCGGATATCTATCGGAAAACCGGAAATCTCAGAGCGGTGCAACTCCTGCTGGGACACACAAAGGTTGACAGCACTGTCAAATACCTTGGTGTCGAACTTGAAAATGCCCTGAGTATCGTCGAGCAAATCGACATTTGAACCATGTTGGTGGACGGCAACTGCCGTCCACCATTTCAAACCGGACCTAAAGCCACGCCGCAACAAGAGGCGGGATGTGAGCCCAACCTGTGAATTCCGAATTCTCTCTGCGTGTGCGCTCAGCGCGGAAATTTCTGCAGGGCTTGGATTTCAGTGCCGCAAGGCAGCGGGAAGACCTGCCATTCGACGACCGCGCATCAATTCTCAGACAGCCAATCTACAGGGTGCGGGACGGAGCCGTCTCTGTGCGACTGTGGAGTCTTTGGTCGCTTTCAACAAAGAGAATTGGTCCATAGGATTGGCTGTGTCAGCCTGACATGATGAAAAACCTTCAGCAGAGACTGCATCAAAGAATTGATTGGACGAAGCCGGGACCGGGGAACCGCCTAGGATCTCTAGGATCATTGAACGTCTAAAGCGGTTGCTTGTTAGTTGTCACGATATGGCCAAAATCGATGCTCGTTGCTATGATCTTGCCCCCCAGAAAGCGACTGGAAAGCCGTTTATGATCGGGTCGATCAGCGATCTGGCGAATTCAGACTATATCCGATTACCGATCCGTCAGGAAAAGGGGCTGGTACGCTGACTCAAGGCGACGCGTTTGGTACGCAGAACATCACAGTTCTGAATATCCGGAAGCATATTTTCGAGGCGTATATTTTCATTCGGGTCAGCACGCCCGTGAATTGCTGCTGTTTCTACGCAGGAAGCAAACCGACGACGCGTAACTGATGGGATGTGCCGGCTGCTTTCCGCAGACGCATGGTTATGTGGCAATCCATTCAATTCTGTCCGTGCTCGTTTTGCGTCATCTCACATGCAATTGCGAAATCGACATCAACTTGGTCTGCGATGCGTGTTCTGCATCTAATGGTCCAGATCGGATCGCAGTGAGGCAATCACCAAGAGCTCTGCAACAGGTTAAATATCTCTAGAATTATTGGGTTTTCCTTCCGGCGGTCCAAAGCAACGAAGCAAAGGCAAGCGGGCACGGAAACCGAGTTGCAGACTGCAATACCAAAGGTTTGTTTCTGGTGAAGCGCGATGGACTCGCGGCACAGGCTCAGGCCAATACCGGATCGCACCATCTCCAGCATCGAGGCCTCCTGGTCGACACGTGCAACGACCCCCAGACGATCAGCCGGATTTGTATAAACCTTAGACAATAGGCGATAGTGGACGGACTTTTCGGGCGTACCGATCCAGGGAAGTTTCGCCAGCGCCGGCCAATCGGCGTTTTCAATCTTGTTTTGCCAACCAACCGGACCGATCACGCGATAGGTGAAATCGGTAAGTTTGATCACATGGACCGGCTCTTCACTATCCAATCCCATCGGGGCCAGATCATCAGGTCCGCACAAATAGAAACCGGCATCAATCTGGCCCCGTTTCAGCCATGTCATGATATCGCCGCTGACACCATGGGTCAGTTCGGTTTCGATGTCCGGGTGTTCCGTCCGTAGGCGTGCCAGTATCCGACCGAGGCGGATGAATTCCGGGTCCACGATCGTCCCGATCCTGAGTTTACCACTGATCCGACCAGACCTTTGGCGCGCACTGCGCTGGAAATCACTCATTGCCTCCAAGACCCGTTCGGCCTTTGACAGCACTGCAGTGCCGTCGTGACTGATCTGAAGACCAGTGGGCGTTCTGTTGAACAGCGTGATTCCCGTCTCTTCACCAAGCCGCTTGATCTGGTGGCTTATGGCAGGCTGGGTCAGGTTCAGCACCTCCGCAGCGCGTGATACGCTTCCCTCCCGGGCCACGGTCACAAAAGCCAAGATGCTGTTAATATTTGAAAAACGATCCATATAAAAATTACTAATATCGCATTTTTGGAATTGTTATTAGATTTTTTCGCCCCCATCGCTCAGAGAACAGCGAAATGGGCGTTCCGGGAGTGAATGCAAACCAACTGCTAGGTTTCAACGGCCATTCGACATGGCATGTTCAAGCGCGGTGGTTCTTTGCGCCTCTCAGCACGCACATGGCAACGAAACGACTGTTGGGTGGATGACCAAATGTCTGAGGGTTTGAACGGGTTCGATTATATCGTGATTGGCGGCGGTTCCGCCGGGTGCCTGATGGCCAATCGTCTGAGCGCCGATCCGGCCAACCGGGTGCTTCTTCTGGAAGCCGGGAAGCCAGACACCTATCCCTGGATTCATATCCCCGTCGGCTATCTGTACTGCATCGGCAACCCGCGGGCCGACTGGCTGTACAAGACCGAAGCGGACAAGGGCCTGAACGGGCGCAGCCTTCTTTACCCGCGTGGCAAGACGCTGGGCGGATGCTCTTCCATCAACGGCATGATCTACATGCGTGGTCAGGCGCGTGATTATGACAACTGGGCCGAACTGACCGGCGAAGAGGCCTGGAACTGGGAAAGCTCGCTTGCCGATTTCAAGGCGCACGAAAACCACTACAAGCTGGATGATGGCGCTGATCCGGTGACAGGTGACAACAGCCGGTTTTCGGACATGCACGGGCATGGCGGCGAATGGCGCATCGAAAAGCAGCGTCTGCGCTGGGATGTTCTGGACAGCTTCGCCGATGCCGCAGAGGAAAACGGCATTCAGAAGACCGACGATTTCAACAGCGGCGACAATTCCGGCGTCGGCTATTTTGATGTGAACCAGCGATCCGGTTGGCGCTGGAACACGTCCAAGGCGTTTCTGCGTCCGGCGAAGGCCCGGGCGAACCTGACCATCTGGACAGAGGCCCATGTCGAGAAACTTGACTTCGAGAAAGACGCCGAAGGCGCGCTGCGCTGTACCGGCGCAAGAGTACATCGCAAAGGGAAACCCGTCACGGTGACCGCCAAGAAAGAGGTTGTTCTGTCTGCTGGCGCCGTGAACTCTCCTCAGATCCTGCAACTGTCGGGGATCGGTCCAGCGGCATTGCTGAAAGAGCACGGTATCGACGTGGTCATGGACCAGCCGTTTGTCGGTGAAAACCTGCAAGACCACCTGCAAATCCGCGCGGTGTTCAAGGTCAAAGGCACAAAAACGTTGAACACGCTTGCCAATTCGATGGTGGGCAAAACCAAGATCGGTCTGGAATATCTGTTCAAGCGCTCTGGTCCGATGAGCATGTCCCCCAGCCAGTTGGGTGCCTTTACGCGGTCCGACCCGAGCCGCAGCCATGCGAACCTCGAGTACCACGTGCAGCCGCTCAGCCTTGAGGCCTTTGGCGAAGATCTGCACGACTTTCCGGCCATGACGGTCAGCGTTTGCAACCTGAACCCGACCAGCCGTGGGCATGTGCGGATTGCTTCCGGTGACTTCCGCGATGCACCCAAGATCACACCGAATTACCTGGACACAGACGACGACCGGAAGGTCGCCGCCGACAGTCTGCGGCAGGTCCGCGAAATCATGTCGCAGCCGGCGATGCAGCCCTACGACCCGGAAGAGTACAAACCCGGTACCCAGTATCAAAGCGACGACGATCTGGCGCGGCTTGCAGGCGATATCGCCAGCACTATTTTCCACCCCGTCGGGACCGTCAAAATGGGCCGCGAGGATGATGAAACCGCTGTCCTGGACCCACATCTGCGCCTCAAGGGGGTCGCCGGTCTGCGCGTGGTGGATGCGTCCGTGATGCCGGAAATCACCAGCGGCAACACCAACTCGCCCACAATCATGATCGCCGAAAAAGCCGCTGGCTGGATATTGGCCGGGCATTAACAGCCCAATCAACAATCAAGAAGTCTTTGTGGAGGACCCATGCGTAACTCGTTTTCCAAATTGCCGCTTACCGGTGTGAAGGTCGTTGATTTTGGACAGTATATCGCTGGCCCGGCGGTGGCGATGTTGCTTGGTGATCTGGGGGCCACGGTCGTGCACATCGACCCGCCCGATGGCCCGATGTGGGACAGCCCGGCCAACGCCACGCTGAACCGCAACAAGGTCATCGTGAACCTTGATCTGAAGTCGGACAAAGGGCTGGAACAGGCCCATGCGCTCTGTGCCGAGGCCGACATCATCGTCGAAAACTTCCGCCCTGGGAAGCTTGCCAAACTGGGTTTTGACTTCGCCGCAATGCGCGAAGAACGCCCCGAGCTGATCACGATATCAGTGCCTGGTTTTGCCTCAAACGACGCGGAACGCCGTGAATTACGCGCTTACGAAAGCATCGTTGCGGCCAGTTCGGGCGTGTTCACCGACATGGGCTTGAACCGCGTTCTGATGGGGCTGAACCCGTCGTTCTCGCCCCTGCCTCTCGCCTCGGCTTATGCCTCACAGATTGCGGCGTCCGCCACGGTTCTGGCGTTGCAATCGCGCCAGGTGACCGGCCTTGGTGACCAGATCGAAGTGCCGCTTGCCGCCGCGGTCATGGAAGGGCTGTGTTACAATTCACTTCATGTCGACGGCATGCCGCAACGGTATTTGACGCAACGCGAGGTCGAAATCGAACGCCGCCGCGTCGAAGGCCTGCCGATGAACGTCAGCTACGAGGACCTTCAGGAATTGATGGACCCGTTCTTTCGCAGCTACATGTGCAAGGACGGGCGCGGGTTCTATGTTGTCTGTCCCAGCCACAAGCACCACGCGCGGCGCTGTCTTGAGGTGCTCGGCATTTACGATGAGTTGGTCGAAGAGGGCCTGACTTCAGAGGAAGACACCTACAAACCTTGGTCGGAATGGGAGAGCAAGACGTCGCTTGGCGTCTACCCGATGCCCAAGGACTGGGCTGACAAGATTTCGGCGCGGATGAAAGAGGTCTTCATGACCCGCACCTCACACGAATGGAAAAAGATGTTTGGCCGTGGGCTTATTCCCGGAGCACCCCAGCGATGGTTGCAGGAATGGATCCACGACGAATATGCTGAAACATCCGGCCTGATGATCGACGTGCACGATCCGGTCTATGGCGACATGACGCAGCCCGGCCCTGTGGTCTGGATGGAAGAAAGCGGTGAAGAGGCGTTGCAGCCTGAACCCCGTCGTTGGGTCGAATTTGACGAGGCGCTAAAGATCCTCCAGAAAATCCGTACCGAGCTTCCTGAGGCGTCCGAAAGGGATGAGCGGCAAGGATGGCTTTCGGGTGTGCGGGTTTTGGACCTGTGCAACGTGATCGCAGGCCCGCATTCGGCCTGCTATCTGGCGCGGTTCGGTGCGGAGGTGATCAAGCTGGAACCGGCAGAGCCGATGTACGACAGCTGGAACACCGTCATTTACGGCATGTCGCAGATGCGCGGGAAACGCTCGATTCTGGCGGACATCAAATCCCGTCACGGGCGTCAGGTCTTTGAGGATCTGGTAAAGTCCGTCGATGTCATCGTCTGGAATGCGCCTGACAACCAGATCAAGAACGTTGGCCTGGATGCCGAAAACCTGCGCAAACTCAACCCCGATGCGCTGTTCTGCAAGCTGGATTGTTTCAGCGGCGTGCGCCGGGGGACGCGCACCGACTACATCGGCTATGACGATCTGGTGCAGGCGACCACCGGCATCATGCTGCGCTTTGGCGGTGCTATGGATCGCCCCGAAGAACACGCCCACGTTGGCACGATCGACGTGATGTGCGGGTTCGGTGGCGCCTTGGGCGTCGCGGCAGCTCTCTATCAAAAACACCGCCATGGGCGCATCGGTCGTGGCCGCACCTCGCTGTCGGCAAACAGCGGGTTGCTGCAGGTGCCGTTCGCGTATGACTTTAAGGGGCGTGGTTTGTTTGACGAACCGTCGGGTCCGGAGGCCAGCGGCTATAACGCACTCTCACGTTTCTACAGCACCGCGTCGCGCCACATCCTGCTGAGCGCCTATGAGGCCGACCTGCCGCTGTTCCGCAATGTGGAAGGGTTGGAAGACCTGCCCGATCTGGCAGAGGATGACCGTTCTGCCTACCTTGCGAATGCCTTCCAGACCCAACCGGCGGCGGATTGGATCGAACGGTTGCAGGCGGCAGACATCGGCGCGGTGATTTGCGAAAACCTGGACGCTCTGAGGGCCAGAAACCTGCGCGAAGCCGATGGCGATCCGGGTACGGGCAATGGCAGCTATTCGTTCTCACGCTACGCCGACCACCCAAGCGGGCACGAGGTGATCCAGCTGGATCCTTATGCAGTACGACCCACCCGTGGAAAAGTCTTCGCCGTGGCCCCGTCCGAAAAGTTTGGTTCATCGACACGCGCGATCCTTGCAGAGCTTGGCTATGCGGACACTGCTATCGAAGCCATGATCAAGTCCGGCAATCTCAGTGAATCCTGGAGTGACGAATACCTGCCAAGCTGATCGAATGCGCCACCTGCCCGAATGAAGGCGGGTGGCGCTTCGCAAAAACACCCGGGCCGGAAACTAAGGAAAAGCCCATTTAGCCAAGCCAAAGACACCAGAAATCCTCATGACCTTGCGTTGTGTGGGGTGGTCGTTTGTGTCTGGCGTTCACCAGCCATTCAGGAGGAAATATGGCCAAGACACCACCATTGATGGAGCTATCCATCGCAACCGCCGAACGCGGGTTCTATACTGGCTTCAGTAAGGACGTCGCAATCACGTCCAAAATACTAACCGCCGCTCTCATCGTTTGGGCCATTGCGGTTCCGGACACAGCAGCAAGAATCCTTGGCGACCTGAACGGCTCGCTGTTAGCCACCTTCTCAAGCTGGTACATCTATGTTGTCGCGCTGTTCCTGATTGTATGCGTACTTCTCGCGTTGATCCCAAGCACGGGTCGCCTGAAGCTCGGCCTCGAAGGCGACACACCGGAGTTTTCCAACTTCTCGTGGTTTTCGATGATGTTCGGTGCGGGTATCGGCATCGGCATGCTGACCTTTGCCACCGCTGAACCCATGTATCACTTTGCCACGAACCCCAATGTCATCATGGGGGAAACCGGAGCGTCTGCCGCTGATAACGTCAACAACGCCTACCTTTGGTCTTTCCTGCACTGGGGTTTTTCGGCTTGGGCATGCTACGCGATCGTTGGGCTGTCGCTGGCGTATTTCTCGTACCGTCGCAATTTGCCTCTGACGATCCGCTCCGCCCTGACGCCGCTTTTTGGTGAACGCCTCTCTGGCATCGTGGGTCACATTGTGGACATCGTGGCCGTTGTCGCGACCATTCTAGGTGTGGCACAGACCCTTGGCTTCGGGGTTGAGCAGTTTGTATCCGGGCTGCACCGCATCGGATTCGGTGACTGGCTTGTCGTTGCGGAAACCGGCAAACCGTCATCTGCCGGGGTTATCACTGCGCTTCTGGTGATCATGGGCGCGTCAACGCTTTCGGCCCTGTCCGGTGTTGGGAAAGGCATCAAATGGCTTTCCAACATCAACATGGGGCTTAGCTTCTTCTTGCTTGCCTTTTTCCTGCTTTTTGGGTCGACGTTCTTTGGGCTGAACGCCCTTGTCGAAGGTCTGATCACCTACATCGTTCAGCTGCCGAAAATGCTATTCACAGTTTGGACGTCCGATGGCGTTGAGGGCAGCGAAGCCGCGCAACTCGCAAGCTGGCAAGGTGGCTGGTCCGTCTTCTACTGGGCGTGGTGGATCGCGTTCGCACCCTTTGTGGGCGTGTTCCTGGCACGGATTTCCCGCGGCCGGTCTTTGCGAGAATACGTCCTTGGGGCGATCATAATCCCGTCCCTTATGTGCTTCTTCTGGTTCACGGTCGTAGGTGGTACAGCTATTGACCTTACCCTGAATGGTGGCGCGGGCGATGCGATCTCCGGCGCGGGTCAGCAGAACCAGTTGTTCGCGATGCTCGACTTCATCCTCGGATCCGGTCTGGCTTGGGTCATGGCCATCATCGTTGTTGTTCTGCTGCTCACATATCTTGTGACAACGGCCGACTCCGCGGTCTTGATCGTGAACACAATCAACGCCGCAGGTGCTGAAAGGCCATCCGGCCGCCCGCACATCATCTTCTGGGGTGTGGCGCTGTCGTTGGTCGTGGGTGGCCTGCTGATTGCAGGTGGCGTTGGGGCAATCCAGTCCGCCATGGTCATCGGAGCGCTGCCATTCTCGCTCGTCATGGTTTTGATGTGTGTATCGCTGATCAAGGCAATTGTGAGAGATGGCATACGTGCGAGAAACGGTGTGCAGGCAATCCACGCTGCCGAATAACTTCAGAAAGGGGGCCATGTGCCCCCTTTCTTTCGCCCGACATCAGGTGCGCGGTGAAAACAGCTTGCGATCCTGCCGCACGGTTTCGACAATAAACCGTGTCGTCACTGAGATATGCGGAATTGCATCCATCGCCTCATGCCAGACCACCCAATAGCTTCTTTCTGCCTTTGTTTCGGGGAACAGCGCGACCAACTCGGGATCATTGCGAACGACAAAGTCATGCAAGACACCGATCCCCGCACCAGATCGCACAGCCGTAACCTGCGCCTGCGCGCTCGAAATCTCTATCTGCGAGTTCCAGCCCGGCCAAAAACTTTTGTTGAATTCAAGCTCAGGCGTATAAATCAGATCGTCCACGTAACCGACAAGTTCATGGTTGCCGAGATCCGCAATGGATTGGGGCGCTCCTCGTTCGGCAATATAGGATCTTGAGGCATAGAGCCCGAGTGAATAGTCGGTCAGCTTGGTCGCCTTGAGCCTACCTTTCTGCGGGCGACCGATGACAATGGCGATATCCGCTTCGCGTTGAGACAGTGAAAAGGCGCGAGGTGCCGGAACAAGCTGCACCTTCAGATCGGGATAGAGCGCCCGTAGCTTTGGCAGATGTGTCGCAAGATAGGCCACTCCAAAAGCGTCCGGTGCGCCAATTCGCACGGTACCGCTGATCTTGCCGGAACCAGATGTTCCAGGTGTTGTGCGCAATCTGAGCATCGCCTCTTCGGCCGCGAGGGCATCGGGCATCAGCAAACGCCCGGATTGCGTCAGGCTGCACCCCACCGTCCGCCGGTCAAAAAGCTTTTCACCCAAGGCCTCTTCAAACTGGGTGATCCGGCGATTGACCCGCGCCTGACTGGTCCCAAGCCGTTGCGCCGCGCGAAGAATTTGTCCCTCACGCGCAACAGCCAAGAAAAATCGCAGGTCGTCCCAATTCATTACTTGCACCCAAAATCGAATAACAGATCGTCGTATTTGACGATATTTTTGAATGTAACACAGCGGTAAGAGATGGGCCATGCATAAGGAGGAGTTATCCATGCCTGTTCTGACCCACTACATCAACGGCGCACATGTGCAGGGCACATCTGGTCGTACGCAACCTGTCTTCAACCCGGCCATTGGCGCATCCGAGCGGGACGTGCCACTGGCTTCAACCGACGAAGTCAACAGCGCGGTCGCCGCTGCAAAAGCGGCATGGCCAGCATGGTCCAAGACCCCTGTTCTGCGCCGTGCGCGTATCCTGGACAAATTCAAGAACATCCTGTGGGACCGTGCCGATGAATTGGCCTCTATCCTGGCGTCAGAGCACGGCAAGACCCACGACGATGCCGTCGGTGAAGTGACGCGCGGGCTTGAGGTTGTGGAGTTCGCCGTCGGCGCGCCGAATTTCATGAAGGGCGAGTTTTCCGAAAACGTAGGGTCGGTCGTTGACAGCCACAACATCCGTCAGGCGCTTGGCGTGGTTGCGGGCATTACTCCCTTCAACTTCCCGGCCATGGTGCCGATGTGGATGTTCCCCGTCGCGCTGGTAACCGGCAATACCTTCGTGTTGAAACCGTCCGAGCGCGTGCCTTCGGCATCGCTGAAACTGGCCGAGTGGCTGACCGAAGCGGGCCTGCCTGAAGGCGTGTTCAACGTCGTCAACGGTGACAAGGAAGCCGTCGATGCCCTGCTGCACAACTCGGATGTCAAAGCTGTCAGCTTTGTCGGCTCGACCCCGATTGCGAAATACATTCACCAGACCGGCACAGCCAATGGCAAACGCGTTCAGGCGCTTGGTGGCGCCAAGAACCACGCGATCATCATGCCCGATGCCGATCTGGAAATGACCGCAAACGCGCTGATGGGCGCGGCTTATGGGTCTGCTGGCGAGCGCTGCATGGCGATTTCCGTCGCCGTTCCTGTGACCGATGCCGTGGCTGATGCGCTGATCGATATCATGGTGCCCAAAATCAACGCGCTGAAGATTGGCCCGACCACGGATAAAACATCAGAAATGGGCCCGCTGGTCACCGAACAGCACCTCGCGAAGGTCCGCGGCTACATTGATACAGGCGAGGCCGAAGGCGCGAAGGTTGTTGTTGATGGCCGCGCGTTCAATCAGGAAATGCAAGGCTATGAAGATGGCTATTTCCTTGGCGGCACCTTGCTCGACAATGTCACACCCGACATGACCGTCTGGAAAGAGGAAATCTTTGGCCCGGTTCTGTCGGTTGTGCGCCGCAACTCTTACCAAGATGCACTCGATCTGATGCACAGCCACGAATATGCGAACGGAACGGCCATCTTTACCCGTGACGGGGACACGGCGCGCAGCTTTAGCCAGGATGTCGAGGTTGGCATGATCGGGATCAACGTACCGATCCCCGTGCCCATGGCTTACCACTCTTTCGGCGGCTGGAAGTCTTCGATCTTTGGCGAGCATCACATGCACGGGATGGAAGGCGTGCGGTTCTACACCCGGATCAAGACCACAACGACGCGCTGGCCCTCAGGTCAACGCGCCGATCCGGAATTCACCATGCCGACGCTTGGCTGATCTGCGGTTCGCAGACCCAAACACCTGAACACAAAGCGGCCCGGCAATCCTGTCGGGCCGCTTCCTTGACATAGGCTGCGACGCAGCAAGAAGCCCACCGCATGTGCAAAACTATGCTGCGTCAGCGAACACGGAAAAGTCCGAGGTCCGCTTTGTCCCGCATTGCAGCCATCAACCTGGTACAGTTCTCCCAGACGCGGTCGCCATGGTGCACATCTTACCAACCGTCAGATCCGAGTGCAGCTTTCCGAAACCAGCGCCATTTTCGGACGGCTTCCACGCGCATTCCATATGTTCCGCACAAAACTCGCACCTGCAGCATCACCCGATCAATCCGCGCCGGACCAGGTTCAGCCCGCCCAGCAGCAAGATCGCCAGGGTCGCCTTGCGAAACGTGCTCTGGTCGATGCGGTCCTGGATGCGAAAGCCGATCGCCATGCCCAGTGCCGCGGTCGGGATCAGCGCCAGCGATAGCGGCAGGGTCTCGGCGCGCAGCACACCCGACCCCCAATGCGCCGCCACAAGCGTGACCGAGCCAAGACCATAAATCACCCCCTGGATGCGAATTTGCTCTTTCTTTTCCGTATTCAGCGCGGTCAGCATGGCCACCGTCGGCGGCCCCCAGATACCCGAAAGCCCGCCCATGAACCCGGCCACACTACCGATCGCGGCCTGTGTTTTCGGCCCCGGATGGCCCGGCATGCGCAATTGAATGCCCAAGATTTGCAGGCTGACAAAGAGCGTGACCAGGAGCCCGATCACCAACAGCAGCAGCCATCCCGCCACCTGCGGCACGAATTGCGCGCTGACGACCATGACCAGAAAGCCCGAGACAAGGAACGCTTTGAACCTGCTGAGGGACTCCAGCGCCGCGCGCATCCCCTGGCGCAGCGCCTGCCAGCCATTTGTCACCAGTGTCGGCAAGATCATCCCCGCAAGCGCGACCTCGGCCGTTGCCACCGATCCCAGGCCCGACACCAGCACCATCGGCAGGGCAAATCCCACCACCCCCTTGATCACCCCGGCCAGGATGCTGATGCAAAAGGCAAAAACCAGTATGCCGGGCGATGCAATGCCGTAGAAGAGCTCCATCCCCCTCTTTTAGCAGCTTGATTTCTCGCTGCACCGCAATAATTCGCAGCGTAATTTTGCGTCAAAATGCAGCGCCAAAAGGTATTAATGTTGCGCTGCACCTGCAAAATGGCTAGGAAGGGCGGCGAAAGAGCAAAGGGGTGATTCATGGCGCATGACGGACAGGATATCACGATGGCAGACAAGGTAATTCTTGATGATCTTCTGACACTTACCGGCGCGGCGGTAGCCCCGGCCGAGGCCGTGCTTGATGCCGCTCGGGACAAGCTGCGCGAGGTTACGGTGCAGGACGGCCGCGTGTCGGGCGCAGCGGTCGAGGCACACCAAGGCGCCGCCCACGGACTTGCCTGGCTGGCCACCTATGTCGAATCCCTGCGCCAGATGCAGCAATGGGCAACCCGGCTGAAGGATGCCGGAAACTTTGGCGAGACCGAGCAGCTGATCCACCAGATCGCCTTTGGGGAATACCTGCACCACATCGCCGGCGGCATCCCAATGAACCAGGGCGAGGTCATGCGGCTGGCGGAAATCGGCCTTGGCTGGGACGCGCTGAGCGGCTTCCAGTGCGCCGAAGTGCAGACCCTGATGGCAAAAGGGAATACCCAGGCGGCGCGTATGCGCCTGGTGGCGCTGATGCAGGAACATTCCGCGGATATCACCGTGGGCCGCAGCGGTCTGGACGAAGAGCTTGAGATGATCCGCGCCCAGTTCCGGCGCTTTGCCGTCGAAAAGGTCGAACCCTTTGCCCATGACTGGCACCTGAAGGACGAACTGATCCCGATGGCCATCATCGAAGAACTGGCCGAAATGGGCGTATTCGGCCTGACCATCCCCGAAGAACATGGCGGTTTCGGCCTGTCCAAGGCGTCGATGGTCGTCGTCTCCGAGGAGCTCAGCCGCGGCTATATCGGCGTGGGCAGCCTCGGCACCCGCAGCGAGATCGCCGCCGAGCTGATCCTCTGTGGCGGCACCGATGACCAGAAGGCAAAGTGGCTGCCGCAACTCGCCAGCGCCGAGATCCTGCCCACCGCCGTCTTTACCGAGCCAAATACAGGGTCGGACCTTGGCAGCCTGCGCACGCGGGCGGTGAAGGACGGCGATGACTACAGGATCACCGGTAACAAGACCTGGATCACCCACGCGGCGCGGACCCATGTGATGACCCTGCTGGCGCGGACCGACCCCGACACCAAAGACCATCGCGGCCTGTCCATGTTCCTGGCCGAAAAAACCCCGGGCACCGATGAGCACCCCTTCCCCACCGAAGGCATGTCCGGCGGTGAGATCGAGGTGTTGGGCTATCGCGGCATGAAGGAATACGAACTGGGCTTCGACAATTTCCACGTCAAGGGCCAGAACCTGCTGGGCGGAGAAGAGGGCAAGGGCTTCAAACAGCTGATGGAGACGTTTGAATCCGCCCGTATCCAGACCGCCGCGCGGGCCATCGGCGTCGCCCAATCGGCGCTGGACGTGTCGATGCAATACGCCATCGACCGCAAGCAGTTCGGAAAATCCCTGATCGAATTCCCGCGCGTTGCAAGCAAGCTGGCGATGATGGCGGTCGAGATCATGATCGCCCGGCAGCTGACCTATTTCAGCGCGTGGGAGAAGGACCACGGCCATCGCTGCGACCTTGAGGCCGGCATGGCGAAACTGCTGGGTGCGCGCGTGGCCTGGGCCGCGGCGGATAACGGGTTGCAGATCCATGGCGGGAACGGTTTTGCCACGGAATACAAGATCAGCCGCATCCTGTGTGACGCCCGTATCCTGAACATCTTTGAAGGGGCCGCCGAAATTCAGGCCCAGGTGATCGCCCGCCGGCTGCTGGCATGACCCCCTGACACCAGGCTATTCCGCGTCCCCGATTGTCAGTTCAACCGGGGTCAGCCCATCGACCGTGCCGGTCAGGACATCGCCGCTTTGCACCGGGCCGACCCCGGCCGGGGTGCCGGTGTAAATCAGGTCGCCCGGAAGCAGGTGATAATATCCGGACAGATGCGCGATGATCTCGGGCACGGACCAGACCATATCCGACAGAACCGCCCGCTGCACCGTCCGGCCGTTCTGTTCAAGACGGATTTCCTGCGCCCCGATCTGCCCGAAATCCTTGACCGGCGACAGCGGCGCCAGAACCGCGGCGTTCTCGAAATCCTTGCCCAGATCCCAGGGGCGGCGTTTCTCCTTGGCCGCACCCTGCAGGTCGCGCCTTGTCAGGTCGATCCCGCAACCAAATCCCCAGATCGCCGCCGGCGCTTCGGCTTCGGACATGCGAAAGGCCGGCTGGCCGATCGCCACCACGAATTCCATCTCGTGGTGGCAGTCCCGCGTGCCCGGCGGATAGGCGATGGTGGCGCCCGAAGGACATAGCGCATGGGCGGATTTGGTGAAATAGAACGGCGCCTCGCGATCCACCTCGTTGCCCATTTCGGCGGCGTGGGCGGCATAGTTGCGCCCAACGCAGAAAATGCGGCGCACGGGGAATACCTGGTCGTGCCCGGCAATCGCCACGGCAGGCGCTTCGGGCGCGGAAAAGATGAAATCGCTTGGCATATCAACCCCGTTCTGCGGAATATCCACATCCTTATGCGGTTTCCGCATGCAGCTGTCAAAACGCGAGGGCGATACTGTGGCCAACCCCGGAGATTTGCCCTAGACCAGCGCCATGACATATCCGCGATATGCCATCTATGTTCTGCCTGAACCCGGCCCGCTGGCGGATTTCGGTGCCGCGTGGATGCAATGGGATCCGCGCAGCGGCACCACGCCCGGACCGCCGCAGCTGCCCGAACTGCCGATGCGCCTGGCCGATATCACGCAGACCCCCCGCAGATACGGGTTTCACGGTACGATCAAACCGCCATTCCGCCTGCACAACGACCAGACCGAGACAGACCTGCAGTCAGCTCTGGAGAGCTATTGCACCCGGACGGCTCCGGTTGCGCTGGAGGCGCTGGAACTTGCCCGGCTGGGCCGTTTCCTGGCGCTGGTACCGGTTGGGAACACGGCAGGGCTGATGGCGTTGGCGGCAGATGTGGTGCGCGAATTCGACCGGTTTCGCGCACCGCTCAATGCTCCCGAACTCGAACGTCGCCGCCAAGGTGGGCTGAGTGCAAGGCAGGAGGCGATGTTGCACGAATGGGGCTACCCCTACGTGATGGAAGAGTTCCGTTTTCACCTGACCCTGACGGGCAAGCTGCCCAAAGCCAAGGCCGCGGCGCTCGCCGATACACTGGCGCCGGTGCTGGCACCTCTCTTGCACGCGCCTTGTGCCATCCGGTCGCTCAGCCTGATGGGCGAAGGCGGTGATGGCATGTTCCGGCAGATCGCGTGTTTCGCGCTAACCGGACAATCCTGAGCGGGCAATTTCGCGCCTGCGGCATAGCGCAGGCTTGCGACGGCAAAGGTGCGGGACTATGCAGCATTCATGACCCGGACAACCACACGAAGATTGACGAAATCCGACTGGATCACCGCCGGGCTGACCGCGCTGATCGAGGCGGGTCCGGAGGCGCTGAAGGCCGAACCACTGGCGCGGCGCCTGGGGACCACCAAGGGCTCGTTCTACTGGCATTTCGCGGACGTGCCGGCGTTTCACACGACCCTGCTGGATGCTTGGGAAACCCAGGCCACCGGGGACGCGCTTGCCGCGATCGCCAGCCGGGAAACCCCCGCCGCGAAGCTGAGGCACCTGGCGCAGATGATCGCGGAGCGGCCCGATGGCAATGCTGCCGATCCCGCGGTCAGGGCATGGGCGCAGGGCAATGGGCTGGCGGCTGCGGCCGTGGCGCGCGTTGACGCCAAGCGGCTGGCATATATGCAGGAATTGCTGTCCGGGCTGGACATCGACAACCCGGAAATGACCCGGATTCTCTATGGTGCGGGCATTGGCATGGACCTGTTGGGTCATTCTTCAGGGGGCGAAAATGCCTGCGCCATCGGCTCTCTGGTCGATCTGATTCTGGCCTTACGCTAGGGATGCGGGGCTGGATTCCATACACGCTCATGTGCCTGGGATTGCTGGCCTGCAAGGATGAGACCGTCGCGGGCTACGGCGCGCTGGACACTCCCTGGCGGCTGGTCGAAATCGACGGGCAAGCCTTTCCCGCCCAGGCGACGCTGCAGTTCGGCACACATGGCGAAATCTCCGGCAACGCCCCCTGCAATCGCTATTTCGGAAGGCAGACGGCGCCCTACCCATGGTTTGCCGCCGAAGAACTCGGCACCACGCGCCGGGCCTGCCCGGCGCTCGCCCATGAAACCGCCTATCTTTCGGCGCTGGCCGCGATGACCCTGTCCGAGGTCGCCGGCGATACGCTGATCCTGAGCAATGATGCGGGCCGCGAGATGGTGTTCAGGGCAGCGCAATAGTCTGCCGGCACGCGACGCCACCAGGTAACGGTTACGCTGTCCCCACCTCAGACGGCGGCCTTTCTGAACCTGTCGACGAATCGCTGCCGCGCTTCGGGGAGCGGCTTGTTCCCCAGCTCTGGCGCCAGCTGGTGTCGCAGGAAATGGCCCGTCACCTCAAAGCCCTGTGCGATCTCGGTATCTGGCGCAGGGCCATGCCCCCTCATGCAGGGCGGCAGCGGCAGCAGGCGATCGGCCCATTCCCCCGCGCCGGCCCGCGACACTGCCCGCCCCGTTCGGGGCGACACGAAACTCAGGTCATTCGCCGCCGCGCCCATCACCGCGCAGGTCGACAGGTCAAGGCCAAAGCCAAGCTCGTCAAGCAGCGCCACCTCCCACTGAAGATAGGCCAAAGGCCAGACATCCGGCTGCCCCAGCAGATCCAAGAGCGCCTCGGTCCGGGCATAAAGCGCCGGGTGCGCCTCGCGTTCGGGCAGGGAAAAAAGCAACAGCGACGTGACCGCGTTCAGACCGGCCAGCGACAGCCGGTCGCCCATCGACGCCGCCGTGCGCGAGCGCACGAGCTCGGGTTGAAACGTGCCCAGGTGATCCTCCAGCCGGGCGCGCCAGTGCAGGTCCAGCTGCGCCCCGGGCTGCAGAACCGGCGCCATCTTGCGCGACACGCCGCCGCGCACAACCCCGGCATGTCGCCCGCGCCCGGGGGTGAAAACCTCGATGATGGCCGATGTCTCACCATGTGCCCGGCTGGACAGCAATATGCCCTGATCGCGCCACTCCATCCCCGGCTCCTGCCTCCGTTTCGGAGGCCATTGGACATCATTCCGCGGGCGCTGCCAAGTGCGTGTCAGCGCGCGCTGTCGCCAAATCCGGGCGTCCCCGAATCCTCCGGATGGCTGGCCAGATGTTTGCGCTTGATCTGCTCGGACGTGTCGCGCGATCCGTCATGGCTCCACCCCGGCGGGGCGACGGCGTACATCAGCCGGTCGCGCCAGTTGATCCCGGGCTGCAGCACATCGCGGAAAATGCCCACCCATTCGTGAAAGGCCACCCGGATCGGGTTGAACGTGCCCAGGTTGCGTACCAGCCCGAAATCCACTTTCTCGGTCTCCTGCTCGGGCACGAAAGTGCCGAACATCTTGTCCCAGATGATGAAAACGCCCGCGTAATTCGCATCCAGATAGCGCGGGTTGCGGCCGTGATGCACCCGATGATGACTGGGCGTGTTCATCACCGCCTCGAACCAGCGGGGCATCTTGCCGATCGCCTCGGTATGGATCCAGAACTGGTAGATCAGGTTCAGACCGCCGCAGAACAACACCATCGCCGGATGAAATCCCAGCAGAATCAACGGCGCCCGCACGATCATCATGAAGGTGAAGGTGCCGGTCCATGTCTGCCTGAGCGCCGTGGTCAGGTTGTAATGCTGGCTTGAATGGTGGTTGACATGGCTGGCCCAGACCCAGCGGATACGGTGCCCGAACCGGTGCACCCAGTAATAACGCAGGTCATCCAGCACAAAGCAGATTGCCACCACCCCGATCGACGTGCCCAGATCCAGCGGCGTCATCTCCCACAGCAGCATGAAAAACCCGTAGGCGATGAACCCCAGCAGGATCGAAGACGCCACGTTCCCCGCCCCCATGATCAGCGAGGTGAGCGCATCGCGGGTCTCGTACCGCCCGCCGCGCCCCTTGACCATGATCCACACCAGCTCGGCCAGGATGGCGGCGATGAAGAAGGGGACGGCCCAATGCGTCACCTCGGGATAGGTCAGCAGATCGCTCATGTGGAACCCTCTATCAGCCGGGACCAGTCCGCCGTCTCCTGCGGATCCAGCGCCAGGTGGATGCGGGGTGCGGTGTAATCCGGCAGGTCAATCGCAACCCCGCCCCCGGTCCGGGAAACGCGCGCGCCGGTCAGATGGCGCGCGGTGGTATCTGCGCCCATCGGCCAGACCACGCCGAAACCTGCGGTCAGCTGCACCAGCGCCGCGCTGCCGCTGCGGCATATGATGACCCGCTCGGGCACCTCGTCGGGGAATTCCCGCAACCAGGCCGCGCGGGCGCTTGCCTCATTTTCCAGCCGGGCCGCGCGGGACAGGCCGAACACATGCAGCAACAGCACGATGCCCGCAATCCCGACGATCACCATCGGCAGCAGAATAGTCAGCGGCATGATCCTCTCCGTTCCCGGCAATTTTTCAGCGCAAAGGGGCGGCGTTGTCAAAGAGAGCGTCGCGTCAAGTGCCAGTCAGGCGCGCCCGGCATCCGCAGACAGGGCCAACGGGTTGATGCCCAGCTTGTTCAGCGCGGCCTCCCATTTCTCGACATCGCTGGTGCCGAAGACCAGTTTGCAATCTGCGTCACAGATCAACCAGCCGTTCTGCGCAATCTCGGCCTCAAGCTGGCCGGGTCCCCAGCCGGCATAGCCCAGTGCCATGACGACCTGTCCAGGGCCGCGTCCGTCTGCCATGTCCTCCAGGATATCCATGGTTGCGGTCATGGCGAATTCATCATTTACATCCATCGTGGAAATCGCCGAGTGATAGCCGTGTTCATGCAGCACGAAACCGCGCCCATGTTCGACCGGTCCGCCAAAATGCACCGGCAGGTCGCGGGTATCCGGGCCGATCTCGATGGAAAGCTGCTCCAGCAAATCGCGCAGCCGCAGGTCGCTTGTAGGCTTGTTGACCACGATCCCCATCGCGCCCTCCTTGGAATGGGCGCACATGAACACGACTGAATGGGCGAAACGCGGGTCAAGCATACCCGGCATGGCGATCAACAGCTTGCCGGTCAGTTCAATGTCTTCCGTCAACAAACAGCTCCTGCGGCCTTGCCCATCCCCTCGACACCTGTAAAGAAAGCGTGTTCGACAATCGTAATGCAAACTGATGATGCCTGTCACACACAAAATTCTCTCTGGAAAGTGAGTTGGCATTTCAACGCTTGTGGCCCATGACAGAAACATGATCAGATCGTTCATCGGCATTTTTCTGGCCGCGGCGGCGCTGTTGTCACCCCCGGCAGCAGCGCAACAGGGTGGCGACATTCTGCAGGCGCGAATCCTCACGGGGTGGCAGCGGGCGGATGGCAAGCATGTCTCGGCCCTGCACATCACGCTCAATGACGGCTGGAAGACCTACTGGCGCGCGCCCGGGGATGCGGGGATACCGCCAAGCTTCGACTGGGCCGGTTCGCGCAACCTGTCAAATGTCGCGATAAGCTGGCCCGTCCCGAAACGTATCATGCAGGGCGGGATTCAGACCATCGGTTATGAAAACAGCCTGACCCTGCCGCTGACCCTGACACGTTCGCGGCCCGGCAAACCGATCACCCTGACCGGCAGTGTGACGCTGGGCGTATGCAAGGATGTCTGCGTGCCGATGACGTTGAAACTGTCGCAAGAACTGCCGCTGGGTCAGAAAAAAACGGACCCGCGCATCGTCGCGGCCCTTGCCGACCGGCCCGAAACCGCGTCCGAGGCCCGTGTCGGCCGTGTGGCCTGTCGCATTTCCCCCATCTCGGGCGGGGTGCAGCTGCGGGCCGAAATCGACCTGCCGCGAACCGGCGGGCGGGAACTGGCGGTGATCGAGACGGGCAATCCGATGGTCTGGGCCGCACAATCGAAAACAGCGCGCCAGGGCGGCAGGCTGATCGCCGAAACAGAGCTCTATCATGTCGAGGGGCACAGTTTCGCGGTCGACCGCTCAAGCCTGCGCATCACCGTTCTTGGCAATAAACGGACGGTGGATATTCAGGGCTGCCCCGCCGGATGACCACGGCGTGGCCGTAGCATCATCACCAGCGCCGCATAGAGCAGCAACGCCAGAACAGCGGCGCCGGCGACAAACAGGATCAAAGCCGCCAGCATCGGCGACAGGGCCGTCGCACCCGGCCAAAGCGCCGCCCACAGCGGCGGGACGACACCGCCAGCCAGGGTCAGGCCCAGGGTCACCCCCCACCAGAGCAGCAGCAGGCCGACACCCAGTGTCAGCACCAACCGCACCCTGCGGTCGCGAAACCGCAACCCCTGGCGCAGCGCGGCCAGCTTGCGGCTGACATCACGCTGCATCGCCAGCAGCGCCGGCACCACCAGCAGCACCATGATCATGCCAAAGGCCAGCCCGTAGACCAGCGTGATCACCGTGGGCTTGATGAACTGCGCCTGTTGCGAGCGTTCGAACAGCAGCGGCGTCAGCCCCAGCACGGTCGTCAGCGTCGTCAGCATGATCGGCCGCAACCGGTCAGCGGCGCCGTCGATGATCGACGGAATCAACCCGCGATCCTTGGCATATTCGTCGATCGTGGTGACCAGCACGATGGAATCGTTGATGATGATCCCGGTCATCCCCAGCAATCCCACGACCGAGAACATGCTCAGCGGTACGTCCCACTGGTGATGGCCATAGATCGTGCCGACCAGTCCGAAGGGGATGATCGCCATGACGACCAGAGGCCGCGTCCAGCTGGAAAAGATCCAGGCAAGCACAAGGTAGATGCCGGTCAGGGTCAGAATCAGGCCAAGCCGGGCATCGCTCAGGAATTCGTCTTCCTGCTCGCTCAGACCGGCAAGCTGCCATTCCACGCCCAGATCGCTGGCGATCTTGGGCAGGATCTCGTTTTCCAGCGCCAGCATCACCGCTTCGGCACGCGCCGGATCATCCTCGGAAACATCGCCGGTCACGTTGACCAGCCTGATGCCGTTTTCCCGCCGCACCGTGGAGAACCCGTTGCGCCGTTCGACACTGACGAGATCCGCCAGCGGAACATAGGTGCCGTCCGGCGTGCGCAGCTGCATCCGTTCCATGAAATCGGCGGTCAGCTCCCCCTCGGGCAGTTCCACGCGGATCTCAGCGCTGCGCGGGCCCTTCGGATAGGTCGCCGCCTCGATCCCGTTCAGCCGGTTGCGCAGGACGCGACCCAGCCCGTCGATGGTAAAGCCCAGCGCGTTGCCCTGTGCGGTCAGTTCCAGGATCAGTTCTTCCTTGTCATAGGCCAGGTTGTCTTCGACCCCGGTGACCTCGGGGAACCGCAGCAGCGCCTCCTTCAACGCCTCCGACGCCGCCTTGAGACCATCTGCTGTCGCGCCGAAGAATTCGACATCCAGCGCATCACCGCCCGGCCCGGACCGCCAACCCTTGAAACTGACGGTTTCGACCAGCGGATGATGCAGGACACGCTCCTGAAGTTCGGCAGCAAAAGCAAAGCTGGAATAGGGGCGCAGATCGGCATCGATCAGCTCTATCGCGACCCCGCCCAGTTGATCGGGATCCTTGGTGTCTGCCCCGGCCAGCCCGCGGCCGCTATTGCTGCCCACCTGGCCCATGACGAAGCTCAGCGGGTTGGTGCCATGGAGATTTTCGTATTCCGCGCCCAGTTCCTCGATCGCGCGTTGCATTTCGCGCATCATCGCCATCGTGTCGGCGCGGGTGGCGCCGGGCGCCATCGCGAAATTGCCGGTCACGCTGCCCCGCTCGGGCGCGTTGAAGAACCGCCATTTCACTTCGCCGGATACGAAAAGGGCCACCTGGCTGGCCAGCACCACCAGCACCAGCGCAAAGACCGGATAGCGCGCCCTTATGACCCCCGCCATGAATGGCCGGAACAGGCGCTCGCGCACCCAGACGAACCCGGCATTCACCGTCCGGCTGGGCCAGTCATACCAGTTCCGGTCGCCGGACCTGCGCAAAGCATGTGCCATGTGATTGGGCAGGATCAGGAAACATTCCATCAGGCTGGCCAGCAACACCGCGATCACCGTGAAGGGGATATCCACGATCAGATCGCCAAAGCGTCCGCCCACCACTGTCAGGCCGAAAAAGGCGATCACGGTCGTCAGCGTGGCGGCAAAAACCGGCGAGGCCATCCGCTGTGCGGCACGTTCGGCCGCCTCGACCGGGGATTCGCCGAATTTGCGCACCCTTGCGTCCGCGTGCTCGCTCACCACGATCGCATCATCGACCACGATACCCAACGTGATGATCAGGGCAAAAAGCGAGATCATGTTGATCGTCAACCCGCCCAGATACATCAGTGCCACCGCCGCCAGCATCGCCACCGGAATCCCTGCCGCCACCCAGAAGGCAGTGCGCGCGTTCAGAAACAGGAACAGCAGCGCGACGACCAGCGCAAGCCCCGTCAGCCCGTTTTCCATCAGCATGTTGAGCCGCCCCGAAATAAGCTCGGACCGGGTACGGGTCAGTTGCACCTTGACCCCCTGTGGCAGCGATTCCGCCATTTCGCGGGCCACGTCCTCGACCCGGCGCTGGATATCGATCGCGTCCCCGCGGGCCGACCGGTCAACCCGGATCGACATGGCCGGATCTTCGCCCACGAAATAGCTGAGCCTGTGGGCAATCCCTTCCACCCGGATCGACGCGACATCGCCGACGGTCAGTTTCGACCCGTCCGGGTTGGAGCGCAGCACGATCGCCTCCAGCTGATCGGGGCCCCGTTTTTCGACGCCGGTGCGCACCCGGGTGTTGGCGCCGGTGACATCGCCCGCCGGATCGGCATCGACCTCACCGGCGACGGCGGCGGCGATCTGGGCAAAGCTGACATCATGGGCAATCAGGTTGGCCGAGGGCACCTCGATGATCGTTTCAGGCGCCGAGACACCGCGCACCGTGGTGCGCGTGACACCGGCGTCGAACAACCTGACCACCAGTTCGTCAGCCAACAGGCCCAGCTGTTCGGTCGCCACCGGTCCGGTAATGACCACGTCGGTCACCCGGTCACGCCAGGCCGCGCGGCGCACCTCGGGTTCTTCGATATCTTCGGGCAGCGTGGTTGTCAGATCAACGGCGGTCTGCACGTCATCGGCGGCGCGGGCCATGTCCCAGCCCGGCTCGAACTCAAGCTTGATGACCCCAATGCCTTCGCGGCTGGTGGCCTCGCTGCGCGTCACCCCCTCGACGGTCAGCAGCGACGGCTCCAACACCTGCACGACGCCCGCATCCACATCTTCGGCACCCGCCCCCTCCCACAGGACCGTCACGCTCACATTGTCGATGATCACGTCGGGAAAGAACTGCGCGCGCATCCGCGGCAACGCCGCCATACCCAGAACGATAAGCACCACCAGCAAGAGGTTGGCGGCGGTCTTGTGCCGGGTGAAATAGGACAACAGCCCACCGGCGGCCCTGGGAATGCCACGGGCCACGGATCAGCCCCCCATGCGGCCTTCCAGCCGCTTGACCATACGCGCGGGAACGCGCGGTTCGGCCAATTGCCCCAGCAGGCGCAGCTTGACCGCCTCGGGCATGTCGGTCGATCCCTCGACGAATGCCACCAGCCGGGCGCGGCGATCGGCGCTCAGCACCAGCATCTCATCCGCGCCCCGCGCATCATCGGAATCGCCCCGAAGCGGGCGCACCTTGATCCCCGCCCCCAGAAGCGGCGAGCGCTGGCGGACGATCTCGCGCCCCGCCAGCCCGTCGCCGCGCACCAGGATATCATCGCCCTGGCGGCGCAACAGCGTCACCTCAAGCGCCTCCAGCCGGTCTTCGCCCACCAACGCCAACACCTGGTCGTCCGGCCCCAGCGCCGAGGCAGGAAGTCGCACCACCCGGTCAAGCGGCGGCTCTTCGACAGTGACGGTAACAAAATCGCCGGGTTTCATGCCCGCGGCATTGGTCAGCCGGGCAAAGATCAGGCGCCCGGTCTGCCCCTCTCCGACAATCGCGCTGTCCCGGCTGATCTGGCCTTTGACCTCGAGATCGAGTCCGAAGACATCCAGCGTCACCCTGACCGGCGCGTCGATCAGCAGCCCCTCGTCGTCCAACAGGCGCAGATATTGCGGGGTCGAGAGGCGGAACGCGACCTCCAGCTTGTTGCCGTCCACCAGTATGGCAAGTTTTTCATTGGCCGCCACCAGCCCGCCCTCGACAACCGAAACCTCGCTGAGTGTTCCGGCGAACCCGGCGGTGATACGCGTGTCGTTCAGCCGCCGCTGCGCTTCGGCCTGGGCAATCTCGGCCCGCGCCAGCCGGGTCGCGGCCTGATCCACGCGGGCCTCGGCCTGGGCCAGGGCCTGCCGGCTGCCAAGCACCGCCTGACGCGCCTGAGCGGCGGACAGTTCGGCGGTTTCGACCGCCGCGGCAGTGCCCACGCCGCGTTCCTCCAGGTCAAGCTGGCGGCGATACGCGCGCGCCCGCAATTCTGCCTGGTCCTCGGCGGCGGCCAGTTCATCCTGCGCCAGGATCAGTGCACGCGCGGCTTCGCTTTCTTCGTCACGGGCATCCAGCAGATCGCTTGCAGCCCGGTCCAGCGCCGATTGCGCATCCGCCGGATCGACACGCGCCAGCAGCTGCCCTGCGGCCACCTGCCCGCCCTCGACGAAATCCTCGGCCAGTTCCACCAGCGTGCCACCGGCCTTGGCGCGGATTTCCAATGTGCGGCGGCTTTCGATCTCGCCGAAGGCGGTCAGAACCGGGATGATCGTTTCTTCGATGGCCGTGTCGACATTGACCGCAAAGACGCGTTCGCGCCGCTCGGGCACCTCGGGTTCGGTTGTCAGTCTCTGCTGCACGGCGTCGAAAATCGAGTGTCCGGCATAGGTCAGCAGGCCCAATGTCAGCGACAACAGGAAGAATCCGGTCAGGCTGTGACGCAAAAACCGCATGAACATCAAACCCTTGCTTGGCACCAAACGGTACCTGACTAATGTAAACCTACCATGTGAAATGCCAAGTTCTTAGGGCTTATACGTGGAAACAGATCATTTCCGGCGCTGATGTTCGTCCAGTCGCGGCATTATTTCAACGAAATTACAGGGCCGGTGGCGGTAATCCAGCTGAAACGCGAGAATCTCGTCCCAGGCGTCTTTGCAGGCGCCCGGGCTGCCTGGTAGCGCAAACAGGTAGGTTCCCCCGGCGACGCCGCCCGTGGCCCGCGACTGCACGGCAGAGGTGCCGATTTTCCCCATGCTGACAATGGTAAAGACCGTGCCGAAGGCGTCGATTTCCTTTTCATAGACGTCGCGATGCGCCTCGACCGTCACGTCGCGGCCGGTCAGGCCCGTACCCCCGGTAGAGATCACCACATCCACGTCCGCGTCCGCGATCCAGTCCCGCAGCTGCGCGGTGATTTCCTGCCGTTCGTCGCGGATGATCCGGCGATCCGCCAATTCGTGCCCGGCTTCGGCGATCCGGTCGACCAGCACCTGGCCCGACCGGTCATCGGCCATCTCGCGGCTGTCGCTGACCGTCAGCACGGCAATGCGCACCGGTATGAATGCCTTGTTCTCGTCGATCCGCGCCATCGCTCACGCCCTTTCCATAATCGCCAGCCGCGCCGCCAGGGCGGCGAATATCCCGGCGCTGACCAGCCCCAGACCACGGGCAAAGCGTGGCCCGGTCAACCGCCGCCTGAGCGCCCCGGCAAAGATGCCAACACCGCCATTGATGCAAAATCCGCCCACCGCCAGAACCAGACCGAAGATCAGGAACTGCCCCAAAATGCTGCCCTGCGCGGGGTCCACGAATTGCGGCAGAAATGCCAGCACGAAAAGGATGACCTTCGGGTTGAGCAGGTTGACGACCATCCCGTCCCGAAACGCCTGCCGCGCAGGAACGGGCTGCACCTCGGCGCGGGCCACCGGCCCCGCGCGCAAGGCGCCCCATGCCAGCCAGAGCAGATAGGCCACGCCCACCCAGCGGATCACGTCGAACATCCACGGCAGCGCCGCCACCACCGCACCCAGCCCCAGCCCGGCCAATGCCACATGCACCATGCTGCCGGTGGAAATTCCGGCGCTGGCCGCGACTGCCGCTTTCGGTCCTGATCTGAGGCCCAGCCCCAGGCAGAACATCATATCCGCCCCCGGGCTCAGGTTCAGCGCCAGCCCGGCGGGGATGAACGCCATCAATGTCCAGAACTCGACCATCAGAAGGTAAACCAGTTCGGTGTGGGACCAAGATTGACCACCCGCGTGCGCCCGATCTGCCCGGCCTGACCCCAACTTTCATGAATATGCCCGCAGAGTGCGATCTTGGGCTGGATCCGTTCGATCGCCTCGCGCAGCGCCGTCGACCCCACCGAAATCCCCCCCGATGTCAGATCCGCAACCCCCTTGGGCGGCGAATGCAGGATCAGGATGTCAGCGGTCTCGCAACGCGCCAGCATCTCGGCGGCATGGGCCTCGGTCAGGTCGCAGGACCATGCGCCAAAGGGCGTGACCGGCACGCCGTAGCCCAGCCCGAAAAGGCGCAGGCCGCCAATCTCGGCGCTGCTGCCATGCAGCACCGTCGTGCCCTCATGCGCCGCATCCTGCAACTCGTCGGAGCTTTCGGCATTGCCCGGCACCACCACCATCGGCGCGTCAATGCCGCTCAGCAGGTTCATCGCCTCGGGCAGCGATTGCCGCATGTTGCAGAAATCTCCCGCCCCGATCACCAGATCGGCCTCGCGCGCGGCCTCGACCAGCGCCTCGGCGCGGCGGCGCGAATGGTGCAGGTCGGAAAAGGCGAGGATTCTCATGCGCCCCCTCTCAGCCGCGCCTGCAGTTCCAGCAGGTCGGCCCAGGCCTCTCGCTTGGCACCGGGGCTGCGCAGCAGGTAGGCCGGGTGGAACATCGGCAGGCAGGGAGTACCGTAAGCCTCCGTCCAGGCACCGCGCAGCCGTGTGATCCCGCGCCGGCCAAGACCGGCCTGACAACTGATATTGCCCATCAGGACAACTACCTGGGGTTTTACCAATGCCACGTGGCGCTCGACAAAGGGCAGCAGCATGGCGATCTCATCCGGTTTCGGATCGCGGTTCTGCGGCGGCCGCCAGGGCAGGACGTTGGTGATGTAGACGGCACGTTCGGGCGCCTCGGCGCAACGCGACAGGCTGATCGCCGCCAGCATCTTGTCCAGCAACTGCCCGGCCCGGCCCACGAAAGGCCGCCCCTCGCGGTCCTCGTCCCGGCCCGGCGCCTCGCCGATGATCATCACCCGTGCCGACGGGTTGCCATCGGCAAAGACAAGATTGCGCGCACCGCGCTTCAACTCGCAATGCTCGAACGCCTCCATCGCGGCGCGCAGCGCCGTCAGGTCGGCCGCGGCCCCGGCCGCAGCACGCGCCTCGGCCACCGGAGAAGCCCCGGCGGATGCCGATGAGGCGGCGGCCGGTTCGGTGGTCGGGGCGGGGGCCGGTGTCGGTTTTGCGGGTTTGTCGGGCACCTCGTACCGGTTCACGGGCCCATCTCCGATCGCCTCGGTCACACCGAACTCGATCTGCCATTCCAGCAGCGCCTTTGCCGTATGAAAGTCCAAAGCCGATTCCATCACCTGCAAGTTAGACCGCCGGGCGCGCAGGTGGAAGATGCCACGACGCCTGGTCAAGGGCGGGCATGTCATGGGCCGCAGCGCAGGCGGCAACGCGACAGAAAGGTGGACCACAAATCAGGCTGAACCGGCGGCGTCGCTGCCATCCGGCTGCCTGAAGATGGCCGACCGTTCACGCCGTGCAACTAGTCCTTGTTCCGCTGGACCAGCACACTCAGCAACGCAAGCGAGCCGGAGGCGATCATCAGGAACACCGATACCGCGTTCAGGACGGGGGTAGAGCCGACCTTGACCACCCGGTCGTACATGGTGATTGTCAGCGGGGCGTCGGACCCGACCAGCATCAGCGTGGTGTTGAAATTCTCGAACGATACCAGGAACGACACCACGAAGGCCGAAAACAGCGCCGGGAACAGGAACGGCAGCGTCACGGTCGCCAGCACCCTGCGGCGGCTGGCACCGAGGTTCAGCGCCGCTTCTTCCAGCGCGATGTCGAACTTCTGCAGCCGCGCCGCGATCACCAGCGAGGTGATCGTGGTCAGGAAGGAAAACTGCCCCAGCACGATCAGCGGTATCCCCGGGCGCAACCATTTCACATTGATCCCGGTTGCCGCGTCGATCCCGTTGGCGATCATGCTGGCAAAGACCAGAAGCGAAATGCCGAGGATCACGCCGGGAATGACCAGCGGCACCACCATCAGTACATATAGCGCGTTCTTGAACGGGAATTGCTTGCGCTCGAAAAGGAAGGCGTTGCAGGTGCCTGCCATCACCGCCAGGGCTGACACGATCACCCCGATATAGACCGAGTTCTTGAGCCCGCGCAGCAGGCGTTCATCGTGGAACATGCCCAGCTTGGGCTCGGTATCGTTAAAGAACCAGTCCCACGTGAACCCCTGCCAGGGCAGCGCCGGGAATAGCGAGTCGTTGAACGCAAAGACGCCTGCCGCCAGCAAAGGCGCGACCAGGTAGAGAAAGAAGATCGTCACGTAGGATCGGTACACGAAGGTCAGGAACGGGGATTTGTTTGCCTGTGCCATGAGCTTATTCCTTCGCCACGGTGGTTGCGAGGCTCTGCCCCGTCAGCTTCAGGCCCAGCCAGATCACCAGCGACGTGAACCCAAGCAGCAGCACGCCGAAGGTCGCGCCGGCCTCCCAGTTGTAGCGGGTGATGAACTGGTTGTAGATCTGTTCGGTGAACCAGCTGCTGTTCTTGCCGCCCAGCAGGATCGGCGTCAGGTAACTGCCCGCGGTCAGCATGAAGGTGATGATACAGCCCGCCACGATGCCCGGCATGGCGTAGGGCACGATGATGCGGCGGAAGACAGTGAAACGGCTGCCGCCGAGGTTATAACCCGCCTCCAGCAGCGCGTCGTCCATGCCGTCGAGTGTCGACACCAGCGGCACGATCATGAACAGGACCACGGTGTAGACCAGGCCGATCACAACGGTGACGTCGTTATAGAGCAGCTCAACCGGGCCGCTGATCAGCCCCGCCCATTGCAGCGCGCCCGACACCAGGCCGGTCTCGCGCAACAGCACGATCCAGCCAAAGGCGCGCACCAGGTCGCTGACCCAAAGCGGGATCAGACACAGCAGGAACAACGCCGCACGGGACCGCTGGCGGGCGATCTTGGCAATGTAATAGGCGACCGGAAAGCCGACCAGCAGCGCCAGGATGGTCACCAGGATCGACATCCAGGCGGTGCGCAGCAGGGTGTTCCAATAGATCGGTTCCCCCAGGAAATCCATGTAGTTGCCGAAACCGAAGGTGAATTGCCCCGGCCCGATTTTTTCGCGCAGCGACACGTAGCCGATGCCAAGCTGCGGCAGCACGATCAGCAGAAGGATCCACAGCGCAAAAGGCGCCATCAGAAGGATCAGCGACAGCTTTCCAGCGTCAGAGCGCATCACGCAGCCCCCTTGCCGAAACAAAGCGCGCGGTTTCCCTGCCAGTGGATGTCGATCGCATCGCCTTCACCGAGACCGCTCGCGCCCGCCTGGTCGGCCACCTCGATCAGCTTGCCGGAACCGGTCCTGACAAGGATGCGGCTGTTTGCGCCGTTGAAGAGCAGGCTGTCGACGATGCCCGACAGAGTCGAGCCCTCGGCGCCCTTGCCGACCGAGATCGCCTCGGGGCGGACGAAGACCTCGACGTCGCTGCTATCGGAAAGCCCGCCGGTGCCGGGTGTCGCCAGCACGCTGTCACCGCCGTCAAGCGCGACCCGCGCGACACCGTCGGCCATGCGGTCGACGCGCCCGCCCCAGCGGTTGCTGTCGCCGACAAAGCCGGCGACGAAGCCGGAAACCGGGTTCTCGTACAGTTCTTTCGGAGGGCCGATCTGTTCGAAGCGTCCGGCATTCATCACCGCGACATTGTCTGACATCACCAGCGCTTCGGACTGGTCATGCGTGATATAAAGGAAGGTTGTCTCGAACTGGTGCTGAAGCTGTTTCAACTCGATCTTCATATGCTCGCGAAGCTTCAGGTCAAGCGCGCCAAGCGGCTCGTCCAGCAGCAGCACATCGGGCTCCAGCACCATGCAGCGCGCAATGGCGATCCGCTGTTTCTGGCCCCCGGAAAGCTGGGAAATCTGCTTGTCCTCGACCCCCGGCAGGCCGACACGGTCGAGAACGGCCTTTACCTTGCCGCCAATTTCGGATTTCGCGTCACCCCGGCAGCGCAGCCCGTAGGCGATATTTTCGCCGACCGTCATCATCGGGAACAGCGCCAGGTGCTGGAACACCATCTTCACGTTACGCTTGTTCGGGGCAAGGTTCAGGACCGAATGACCCTTGATCAGGATATCGCCGGCGTCGGGGTTTTCGAAACCCGCGATCATCCGCATCAGCGTGGTCTTGCCGCAGCCGGACGGACCGAGGATCGAAAAGAACGACCCGCTTGGGATGTCGAACGAAACGTTGTTGACGGCCGTGAAGTTGCTGAAACGCTTGGTCACACTATCGCATCGTAGGTCGTACATGGTCTGCCCCCGGGGTTTGAATGGTGGACAGGGACGCATCGCCACGCCCCTGTCATCGCTGATATGTGGTGGAAAGGTTACTCGGACGCGGCCTTGATCCGTTCCAGCGCGATACCTTCCATGTCTTCCAGTCCCGGCGGGATGTTGGCGAAGAACTTGAGGTTGTCCAGGTCTTCCTGGTCAAACGCCGCCTGCACCGCGTCACGCTTGTTATCGGGCAGCAATTCGATACCGTTCGGAACCGCCGCGATGGCACCCGTGGATGAAGACATCAGCGTAATGATCTCCGGACGCATCACGAAGTTGATCCACTTGTAGGCCGCATCGTCAGCCTCGCCGCCACGCGGGATGGCGAAGGTGTCGATCCATGCCAGCGCCCCGGTTTCCGGCGGCACGAACACGATGTCGGGGTTTTCGCTATAGAGCCGGAACGCGGTGGAATCCCAGGTCTCCGAGACCACGACCTCGCCCGACAGCATCAGGCTTTGCAGGTCGTCACCGCCGGTCCAGTAGGTCTTGATGTTGCTCTTGCATTCGATCAGCTTTGCCGTGACCTGATCAAGCATATCCTGGTAGGCGTCGAGATCATTGTAGAGCTCGAACGGGTCCATTCCCATGCCAAAGGCGGTGCCCAGCAGGATGGTGCGCCGCAGCCGCATCGAGGTGCGGCCCTTGTAGGCCGGGTCGCACAGGTCGTTCCAGCCAGTGATGTTCGGAGCTTCGGCCTTGTTGGCCATCACGCCCGACGTGCCCCACTGGTGCGGCACGGCATAGACTTCGCCGTCGATCGTGGTGTTGGCCTTGACGCCGTCCAGCAGGTTGGCCTGCATGACCAAGGTATCGATCTGGGACAGGTCGAGGGGCTTGTAGATGTTGTATTCCATCTGGGCCGCGAAAATGCGGTCATGGCTCGGCTGGGCCAGGTCGTAACCGGAACCGCCGGTTGCCCGCAGCTTGGCAATCATTTCCTCGTTGTTGGAGAATGTCACCTCGACGTCGATATCGGGATATTCGGCCTCGAAGAGACGGATCACTTCTTCGGGCGCGTAGCTGCCCCAGGTCAGCAGCCTCAGTGTGTCTGCCGAGGCGGCCGAACCGGCGGCCAGCCCCAGGGCCGTTCCGGCCAGCAGCATCTTGATCGAATATTTCATTGTCAGTTCTCCCTTTGGTCATTGTTGATTTCGTTTGTCGCGATGACTGTTGTTTTGCGACGATGGCGCGAATTACAACGTCGAATTGATCTGCCGGAAAGGTCCATTTCCGGCTTGGTAGCAAACCAATTCAGCGGCACTAGATACCGATCCGATCCTTCAGTCGATAATATTCTACCGCCGCGGGCAGGAACCAGGGCCTGCCGCGGTAAAGCGGGCGTGTCGGAAATGCGACATCCGCGATCCCGGTGCCGGCCTCGGGGTGGCCCAATACCCGCAGCCCGGTCTTCATTCCCAGATAGCTCGCCATGCCGACGCCTGAACCGCAATAGCCCATCGCATGGTGTATCTTGCCGTCTTGCCCCGCATGGGCAAGGGAATCAAAGGTGTAGCCGACAAATCCCATCCAGGAATGTGTCACCCGGCGCCCGCTCAGCTGGGGGAAGATGCGCAGCAGGTCCGCATAAAGCCGCCGGGCGCTGTTGATGGTGTCGGTTTCGGTCGCGCTGACACGGCCCCCGAACAGGATGCGTTTGCGATCGGGGGAAGACCGGTAATAATAGACCACCTTGCGGGTGTCGGACACGATCCGGTTGTTCGGGTTCAGTTCATCCATCAGCGACGCGGGCAGCTCTTCGGTTGCGATGATGTAGCTGCCGATGGGGATGATGCGGCGCTGGTGCCAGCGCGAGAGCGTGCCCGAATAGCCGTTCGTCGCCAACACCACGTCGCGGGCGGCAATGCTGCCGCGCGGGGTGGCAACCGTGGCGCCGCCATCGTCCTGCGAAAGCCCGGTCGCGGCGGTCTGGGACACGAAGGAGACCCCGGCCTGTCGGCATAACGACACGAGACCCGCGTGGTAGCGGCCGGGATCAACAGCGGCGTGGTCGTGGTAGATCGCGCCGCCGTGGTAGAGGCCGCTGCCGATCTCGGCATGTTGTTCGCCGCGCGGCACCAGCGTGACGGGTACCTCGAACCCCTCGGGCTGATTATCGGCGGCGGCCCGAAGGGCGTCGAAGGCTTTCGGCGTATGCGCGGCGTGAAAGCGGCCGCAGGTCCGAAAATCGCACGCGATACCCTCGGCCGTCACGAAATCTTCGATGAAGGCGCGCGAATTATGGCCGTCCGCCAGGATGCGGCGGGCCGTGGTTTCACCGTGTTTGCGGGCCAGTTCCGCAAGGCTCGGCTTGATCGATGTGCTGATCTGCCCGCCGTTCCGTGTCGAACAACCGTGGCCAAGCGCGCCCGAGTCGAGCACCACGGTGCTGCGCCCGGCCCGCGCGATCTGAAGCGCCGCGTGCAGGCCGGTATAGCCCGCGCCGATCACCACCGCGTCGGCCCGCGCGGGCAGAGGGTCGGCGGGCGCGTCACACAAGGGGCTCGTGTCCCACCAGTAGGATGTGTCGCGAAACCCTTCTGCGAAAATATCAGCCATGCGACGCGATCCTTGCGGCAACACTTTTCACGCGGGTATAGCTTTGCAGCGCCACCAGCCCCTTTTCGCGCCCGAAACCGGATTTGCGGTTGCCACCGAACGGCACCTCGATGCCGCCCGCGAAATACTCGTTGATATAGATCTGTCCCGCGTCGATGTCGCGCGCCATGCGATGCGCCGCGTCGAAATCGCGGGTATAGATGCCTGCAACCAGGCCGAACTCGGTGCCATTGGCAAGGTCGAGCGCGTGATCTTCGTCTTCCGCGACCTGCACCGCCAGCACCGGGCCAAAGATCTCTTGCTGCACGATGGGGTCTAACGCGGGCACGGCGTCGATCACGGTGGGTTCGTGGAACCAGCCCGCGCCGGTCGCGGGGTCGGTCGTGGTCGCGCCGCCGGTCGCGATCGACAGGCCGCGTGATCGCGCATCTTCGACAAAACCCGCGACCTTGGCCAGATGCGCGTCCGAATTAAGCGGGCCAAGCATCGCGCGATGCAGCCCGTGGCCGATCTGCAGGCCGCGCGCGCGTTCGGCAACCCGTTCGACCAGCGCGCCATGCACCCGGCGATCGACGATCAGCCGCGAGCCCGCGGAACAAATCTGCCCGGCATTCTCGTAGATGGCACCGATCACGCCGTCGACCGCCTGATCGAGGTCAGCATCGCCCAGCACGATCAGCGGTGATTTTCCGCCCAGCTCCAACACCAGGCTGGTGACGTTCGGGGCCACGGCCTGCATCACGCCCGTGCCGGTCGGAACCGACCCGGTAAAGGTCACGTGACGCACATCGGGATGGCTGACAAGCGGCGCGCCCGCCGCCTGCCCGGTGCCCGTCACCGCGTTGCAGACCCCCGCCGGAAGCCCGGCGCGGTGCAGCAATTCCGCCAGCATCAGCATCGTCAGAGGCGTGGTTTCGGCCGGTTTCGCAATTGCGGTGCAGCCCGCGGCAAGCGCCGGTGCGATACCGCGCGCAGCGGTCGAAATCGGAAAGTTCCACGGGATGATATGGGCGGTGACACCGACCGGCTCGTTGATCGAATAGCCAAGGTAATCCGCGCCCAGCGGAAAGGTATCGCCCTGCATCTTGTCGGCGGCACCGGCGTAATATTCAAACGTGCGCGCGGCGCCTGCCACGTCACCTTCGGCCTCTTGCAGGGGTTTGCCGCTATCAAGGCTTTCAACCACCGCAAAACGCGCCGCCTCTTGTCGCAGCAGCATCGCCGCGCGATATAGGATCGCCCCCCGGTCCAAGGCCTTGGCGCGGCCCCAGTCGCGCTGCGCCGACTTGGCGACAGCGACGGCTTGCGCGACATCTTCAGCCGTACCAGCAGCGAAATCGTGGAACGCCCGCCCGGTGCCGGGATCAAAGGTCGGTATTTTTCCGCCCTGCGCGGGGGCAACCCATGAGCCGCCGATGAAATGCTTATCTGGCAGCCCGGTCAGCGTGCCGGAGGCGAAATATTCCTCGACCAGTTGCGCGGACACGCTCATCATTCCACCTCGCTGACCTGATAGGTCGATTTCGCCAGCCATTCCGGGTTGATTTCCACGCCCCAGCCGGGGGCGTCGGTGACCTCGGCCTGACCATCGGTGATGGTATAGGGGTCGGTCACGAAAAGATCCTGCTGCCACGGGTAGTAGTCAGCGCCCTCGATCGAGAACTCAAGGTATTTTCCCGCGTTCGGGATTGCGCGCAACAGGTGCATGGTGAACAGGGTGACCATCGACAGGTTCGCGCAGTGCGGCGTCACCGGCAGACCCGCCGCCGCTGCCATGCGGGCCACCTGCATCGTGCGTCCCATGCCCCCCATATACATCACGTCGGGTTGCACGATATCGACCGCGCGCATGTCGATCATGCGTTTCCAGATCGGTATCTGGCAATCCTGCTCGCCGCCGGTCACGTCAATGTCCAGATCGGCCAGCGCGGCGGTCACTTCGCGGGTCTGCTCCAGTTCCCAGTAGGGGCACGGCTCCTCGAAATGGCTGACGCCGTTATCGACAAGCATATGCCCGTATTCGATCGCCTGTGCCGGCGAATAGCAGGAATTCGCATCGGCCAACAGCGCGACCTCTTCGTTCTTGAAGGCATTGCCGATGGTGGGAATGATTTCCTCGGTCCGACCTTCCCATTCGTCCTTGCCGCGCCCCACCTCGGCCCCAAGGCGGAATTTGAAGGCATCGAAGCCGTATTCCCCGCGCAGACGGCGAAAACGTTCAGCTTCGTCCTTGGGCGTGATATCGCGTTTCATTGATGACGCGTAGGCGCGGACCTTGCCCGGTGACCCCCCGAGAAGCGCGGCCACCGGCTTGTCCGCCGCCTTGCCCCGCAGATCCCAGACGGCGGTTTCCAACCCGCCCATGGCACGGCAGACGTAAGAGCCGGGAAACTTGTGCTCGCGTTCCTGGATATAGTTCAGGTGATCGTCCAGATCGTCGATCTCGCGCCCCAGCGTCCAGGGCGCGACCTGCCGGTGCAGGACCTGCGCGGTGATGTCGGAATGGTAGGTCGAAACCTGCCCCCAACCCGTTGCGCCGGTGGCATCGGTAATCCGGGTGAAGCCCACGAATTCACTGCTGAAGGTTTCGATGCGTGTGATTTTCATTTCCGCCCGCCTGCGTTCAATACCGGTTGTGTCCAGAAACACATGATTGCAATTTGTTCCAGTGATAAGGTCCACTTTGTACTGTCTGACGGTCCAATCGGGGAAATGCGAACGTGGCAAAATATGTAGGCGGCGCGCTGATACCGACGCTATCCATCGACCGCGGCGACCGCGCCACCATCACGGTGCAGCTGGTAAGTGCATTGCGTGAACTGATCCTGTCGGGCCAGTTGCGCGCCGGAGAGAGGCTGCCGGCCAGCCGGACGCTGGCGCGGGATCAGGGTGTGTCGCGTACCACCGCGATCAATGCCTACGAACAACTGACGGCCGAGGGGTTGCTCCGGTCGCAGGTCGGATCGGGCACGTTTGTCAGCGACGCGATCCCGACACCTGCCCCCAAGGACGAGGCCGAAACCGAACCCGGCGGCACCATGCCACGGCTGGCGCATCTCAGTGCCGAAGCCTCCGATCAGTATTTTCCGCGCCTTTCACATCCCGATACGCCCCGCGCCTTTGTCACCGGCATGCCGGCCTTCGACGTGTTTCCGATGGCGCTCTGGTCGCGGCTGGCGTCGCGCTATTGGCGCAGCCCCCGCAGCCTGGTCATGAGCTATCCTGATCCGTGCGGCCTGCTGGAACTGAGGCAGGCGGTCTGCCAGCATCTGCGCGCCAACCGCGGCGTCAAATGCGCCCCTGAAGAGGTGTTCATCTTCAACGGCGCACAGGATGCGTTCAACCGGATCGGCGGTATGCTGCTGGATCCCGGCGATCCGGTCTGGTTCGAAAACCCCGGTGCCATCGGCGCACGCAACAGCCTGATCTCATGCGGCGCACAACTGGTGCCGGTGCCGGTGGACGATCAGGGAATGGATGTACGGGCCGGGCTTGACGCGGCCCCCGGTTTCAGGCTGGCCTTCGTGACACCGGCCCACCAGCACCCGCTGGGCACGACGATGACAACCGACCGGCGGTTCGAACTGCTGCGCGCGGCCGAGAACGCCAGGGCATGGATCATCGAAGACGATTACGTCGGTGAATTCCACTATGGCGCCCACACCCCCCTGCCCTTGAAAAGCATCGATACCTCGGGCCGGGTCATCTATGTCGGCACCTTCTCGAAGGCCCTGTTCCCGGCTCTCAGGCTTGGCTACGCTGTCGCGCCGCCGAAACTGGTGCCGTTCTTCCAGCGGATCGCGGGCGCCACCATGCAGGGTGCCCCGGCCAGCATGCAGTCCATCGTTGCCGATTTCATCAACGAAGGCCACTTCGCCGCCCATATTCGCCGCATGCGCGACATTTACGCCGAACGGCGCGATGCTTTGCTGTCCGAGGCGGACCGCACGTTGAACGGGTTGCTGAAGGTGCGGCCCACCGATACCGGGTTTCACACCATCGGCGATCTGACGCATCCCGGCCTGTCGGATGTGACGGTGTCGCAGGCCGCGCGCCAGGCCGGCATTTCGGCCGCCCCGCTGAGCCGGTTCACGATTCAGCCCGTTCCGCGGCAGGCCATCACGCTTGGGTTCAGCGCAGTGCCGCCTGCACAGATCGTCAAGGGCGTACAGGCGCTGGCCCCAGTCCTACGGGAGGCGATGAAGGCTGCCTAGCCCCGATCCTCGAGGATCATCTGCGCGGCCTTCTCCCCCACCATGATCGCCGGGGCATTCAGGTTGCCCGAGGTGATGCGCGGAAAGATCGAGGCATCGGCAACCCTCAGTCCGCCAACACCATGTACCTTCAACCGCGCGTCAACAACAGCACCCGCCGCCCGGTCAGGCCCCATCGCGCAGGTGCCGCAGGCGTGGAATACCGTACCCAGCCGCTGGCGGATGTCCTCGCGGATTGCGTCCCTGTCGGTTACGTCCGCGCCCGGCAGAACCTCGCGCCGAATGGACTTCGCCAAGGGTTGCGACCCGGCAATCCGGCGGATCATCTCTGCGCCCTCGGCCAGTTCGTCAAGGTCTTCGGGTGCGCTCAGATAGCCGGGATGGATTTCCGGCGCGGCGAAGGGATCGGCCGAGCGGATTTGCAGGTGCCCCCGGCTTTTCGGATGGCAGTTCGATATTCCGATCAGCAAGCCGGGAAACTTGTCCGGCGCCAGCAGCTTGCGCTTGCCGGGCGTCGCCTTCGTATAGCTTACCGGCGAGAAATATAGCTGCAGATTGGGCCGGTCGCGGTCAGGCGCGCTTTTGAAGAAACCCCCACCCTGATTGACGCTGAGCGACAGCGGCCCGCTGCGGGTCAGCACATAGCGCAACCCCAAAAGCATCCGCCCGAGCCACGGGCGCAGGTGGTTGTTGAGCGTGGGGCAGGTCGCCTCGTAGATATAGTCATAGCCGATATGGTCCTGCAGGTTGCGGCCAACGCCGCCTGCGTCCTGCACCACGTCAATTCCGCATTGCTGCAGATGCGCTGCATCGCCGATCCCCGACAACTGCAGGATCTGCGGCGAATTCACCGCCCCTGCCGACAGGATCACTTCGCGGTCGGCCATGATCCGCTGCACGCTGTTCCCGCGCCGGTATTCGACCCCCACGGCCCGGCGTCCGTCAAACAGGATGCGCGTGACATGGGCATGGGTGATGACCCGCAGGTTCGCGCGCCGTCGCGCCGGGGTCAGGTAGCCGGTGGCGGCCGAGCAGCGAAACCCCTTGCGCGTGGTGATCTGGTAGAGGCCGACACCCTCTTGCGTCTTGCCGTTGAAATCGGGATTGCGCGACAGCCCGGCCACCTGCCCCGCGGCGACGTAATCATGGCTCAGCGGGTGTACCGACGCATCAATGGGGCTGACCGTGATCGGCCCGCCCGCGCCGCGCCATTCATCTGCCCCGGCAAGGTTGTCCTCCATCCGCTTGAAATGGGGCAGCACGTCGCCATAGGCCCAGCCCGGATTACCCAGGGCCGCCCACCCGTCATAATCCTCGGCCTGCCCGCGGATGAACACCATCGCATTGATCGAACTCGACCCGCCAATGACCTTGCCGCGCGGCCAGTAAACCTTGCGCCCCCCAAGTTCCGGCTCCGGCTCGGTCGTGTAGCGCCAGTTCAGCCGTGGATGGTAGAACGCCCCGCCATAACCGATCGGCATACGCACCCAGAAATTCAGGTCCGATCCGCCCGCTTCCAGCACCGCCACGCGCGACCTGCCGTCGGCGGACAGCCGGTTGGCCAGCACGCAGCCCGCCGATCCGGCACCGACAACAACATAATCAACCCGAAACTCGTCAGAATCAGAAGTCTTGCGCATGGGCGGCCCTTCGCCTTGGTGTTTCATGAGGCATCTATGGGTTCCGGGCCGTGCAAGTCGCGAACCATTTTGTTCATTCTTGGATACCAATAACTCCTGGCGGCAGGTGGCGCTGAAGGAACCGATACCTGACGACCAACTGAACCAGGCGGGTTATTCGGCCAACCACGTCAGGCGCCTTCGATCCGACAGGTTACAGCGGCACCCTGAAGAGACTTCCGTGCAACCAGCGGAAGCCGCCACGGCTGCGATGTTTCGACAACAGCACGCCTCCGCCAACCGGCCGCGTCCGTCAGTAGCTGTATTCGGCGTAGATGCGGTCCAGATCGCCGTGCCAGTCGTTTTGATAATGCGCCAGCAACTCGTCGGCCGGCACCTGCCCGCTTTCGACGCTTTCCTTCAAGGCGTTCAGGAAATGTGTCTCGTCCGGCACCAGCCCGCCCGCGCCGCTGCGGACGCGCGCCGTCAGACCGGCCTCGGATATCGCCACGACCTCGCGGGCCAGCTCGTGCATGTCGATCTTGTCCACCCTGGCCTGCAAGCCATCGACGCTGGCGGCTACGCGCAAGGCTTCGCGGGTCTCGGCATCCCAACCCTTGCACAGATCCCAGGCCGCATCGAGCGATGACTGGTCATACATCAGCCCGACCCAGAACGCCGGCAGCGCACAGAGCCGGCGCCACGGGCCGCCATCGGCGCCGCGCATTTCCATGAACTTCTTGATCCGCGCTTCGGGAAAGATCGTGGTCAGGTGATCGGCCCAATCGCTGAGCGTGGGTTTCTCCCCCGGCAGCGCTGGCAGCTGTCCCTTCAGGAAATCCCGGAAAGACATTCCCAGAGCGTCGATATATTCGCCATCGCGATAGACGAAATACATCGGCACATCGAGCGCGTAGTCGACATATTGCTCGAACCCGAACCCCTCGTCGAACACGAAAGGCAGCATCCCGGTCCGGTCCGCGTCCAGATCGCGCCAGACCCGGCTGCGCCAGGATTTGTGCCCGTTGGGCTTGCCCTCGAAAAACGGTGAATTGGCAAAAAGTGCGGTTGCGACCGGTTGCAGCGCCAGCGCTACGCGGAATTTCTGCACCATGTCCGCCTCGGAGGCGAAATCCAGGTTGACCTGCACCGTGCAGGTGCGCCGCATCATCGTCCGGCCCATGGTGCCGACCTTCTGCATGTAGGCGTCCATCAGCTTGTAGCGGCCCTTGGGCATCATCGGCATTTGTTCGTGGGTCCATTGCGGCGCCGCCCCCAGCCCGATGAATCCGACGCCCACCTTGTCGGCGATATCCTTGACGTCGCGCAGATGCGCGTTCACCTCGTCACAGGTTTCATGAATCGTCTCGACCGGCGCGCCAGAAAGTTCCAGCTGGCCACCCGGTTCAAGCGAGACATTGGCCCCGTCCTTCTCAAGTCCTATGAGCTTGCCGCCTTCTTCCAGCGGCGCCCAACCGTGCAGATCGCGAAGGCCCTCGAGCACGGCCAGGACGCTGCGTTCGCCTTCGTAGGGGATCGGCCGCAGGGTATCGCGGCAATAGCCGAACTTCTCATGCTCGGTGCCGATCCGCCAGGCGTCCTTGGGCTTGCAGCCGCTTTCCAGATATCCCGCCAGTTGATCATGGCTTTCGATCGGCCCGCCGCCGGATTGAGGGATAGACATTTTGGGGCCTCCTGCCGTCTTGTGGCTGCAACGGGAAACACCAGTGGCCGCTTACGCGCCCGGTGTCAATGCAGCCTTTCGGGGCGTCTCTGCCAAATCACGACAGGGTGATCCGACCTGCGTTTCATCTGCGCCAGCATGTTTTCGGTGCGAATGCCCGGCAGGCTGGCAAAGGCGTCAAAGAGCGCCTCGGCCCCTTCGGCGTTCAGCGGGATGTGCAGGTCGGCCTGCCCCGGCTGGCTGAGCACCCAATGCGGCGGCTTGCCCGTCGGGTCAAGCACCAGCACGGTCATCTCGCGAATGGCCACGACACCACCGTTCAGTGGCCCGAAATAGGCCACCGCGCCCTCGTCCACCTGCACGATGCCGGGGCCACCCTGATTGCCGCGAAACCGCCCGCGCTGAACGCCGGTGATCAGCAGAACACCCCCGACAAGGGCAAGAACGTAGCCCAGCCAGGGCAGCAACTCGCCCGTGGCAAAAGCCCAGTAGAGTCCCAGGGCCAGAATCGCCGAGGCCACCAGCACCTCGCGCCAGCGCCAGATCGCCTGCCGCGCTTCGGGCCGGAAAAAGCTCATCGCGATCTCTCCCGCGTGCTGCGCGTATCATAGGGGGCGGCGATCGCTTCGAATTCCATGTCGCCGAAATCGCGGATCAGCCGGGTGTCACGAAGCCGGCCGTTTTCCAAAGCTACGGCTTTCAGCTGGCCCTTTTCGGCGACCTGCAGCTCGCCCTGCCAGAGATCGGCCCATTCCCAGTCCGGCAGATCGATGCCCGCGCCGGCGCTATGCTCCAGCGCGTAGCGACCGGCGACCAGGGCCCGGTTCTTCTGCCCGGTTTCCACCCACCAGCGCAATGCCCACCCGTCAGCCAGCGGCTTTCGCAATACCACGTCGTAGCCGGTGCCGGTTCTGGCCCATCCGCGCAATTCCATCCGGGTGGCATAGAGTTCACCCATCCAGAACCCATCGGTCGAATGCGGAAACGCGGCCGGGTCGGTACAGAAACGGATCTCGGACGAGGCCTCCCACGCGCCGGTGCTGCCATTCAGCCAGCACTCTCCGTCCGGTGTGAAAGCGCCGCCGCCGGACCAGGTGTCCGACTTGGGAAAGAAGTGAAGCGCGTGCAGATATGGCGCGCGGGAAACTGCCGTCCACCAGCCGCCTGACGGATGGTCAGGATCACCGGTTCCGGCGAAATAGACGAAATGGCGCCCGTCCGGTGACAGGTCACAGCGGAATTCGTAGATGCGCCCTTTCAGCCACTGGCCGAGCGTGACCTCATCGGTGTCGCGGTTCCATCCCAGGGCCGCCACCTGCCGCGCTGGACCCCGGCGCAGAATCATCGCATGGGCGGACCCGGCGGCGGGGACAACGAACAGCCGCGGGGGCGTCAATGCCAATCCCCCAAGGCCTGCTGCCATAAGGTCATCGCCGCCACCGCCGCCGTGTCGGCGCGCAGGATGCGCGGGCCAAGGCTGACCGGGTGGGCGAAGGGGGCGGCATGCAGGCGGTCACGCTCGGCCCCGGAAAACCCTCCCTCGGGGCCAATCAGGATGGCCCATTTGTCGCCCCCCGCCTGCCCCAGTGTTTCAGACGCGCCCGCCAACGCCTCGTCGCAGAACATCAGCCGGCGATCATCGGGCCATGTGTCCAGCACATGATCGAGTTTCTGTAACTCGCTGACCCCTGGCAAATAGGTGCCGCCGCATTGTTCTGCGGCCTCGACCGCATGGGCCTGCAACCGGTCCTGGCGGATACGCTCGGAGTTCGTGAAATCCGTCTGCACCGGGCAGATGCGACGTGCCCCCATCTCGGCCGCTTTTTCGACGATGAAATCCGTGCGCGCCTTCTTGATCGGCGCGAACATCAGCCACAGGTCGGGCGGCAGTTGCAGTGGCCGGGTCTGGCGATCAACCCGCAGCGTCCCGCCGCGTTTGCCGGCCTCTGCCACGCTGGCCAGCCATTCACCGTCATGCCCGTTGAATAGCGCCACCGCATTGCCGGGCGAAAGGCGCATCACGCCGAACAGGTAATGCGCCTGGTCGCGGTTCAGAGGAACCGATTGCCCTTGCCCCAAAGGGTGCTCTACATACAGTCTGATCTTCGCAACCGTCATGGGGCCAACATATGACCGAGACCGACAAGACGCCAGAGGCCGCGGGCCAGGTGGCGGATGCCTATCGCGGCAACTGGGTGGATCGGCTGGCCCCGCCCGCGACACGCCCCTATCTGCGCCTCAGCCGCGCCGACCGGCCGATCGGAACCTGGCTCTTGCTGTTGCCCTGCTGGTGGGGGCTGCTGCTGGCGATGGTCTTTGACGGGCGCGCCACGCTGCATGATCTGTGGATTTTCGCCGGCTGCGCCATCGGCGCGTTCCTGATGCGCGGCGCGGGGTGCACGTGGAACGACATCACCGACCGCCATATCGACGGGTCGGTCGCGCGCACTGCCTCGCGGCCCATTCCGTCAGGTCAGGTCAGCGTCAAGGCTGCGCTGGCCTGGCTGGTGGCGCAGGCGCTGGTCAGTTTCGGCATCCTGCTGACCTTCAACCTCGCCGCGATCGGGCTGGGGGTGCTGTCGCTGGTACCGGTTGCGATCTATCCCTTTGCCAAACGCTTTACCTGGTGGCCGCAGGTGTTTCTGGGCGTGGCCTTCAACTGGGGCGCGCTTCTGGCCTGGACAGCCCATAGCGGCGCATTGCACTGGCCGGCGGTGACGCTCTACCTGGCGGGCATCGCCTGGACGCTTTTCTATGACACGATCTATGCCCACCAGGACGCCGAGGATGACGCCCTGATCGGTGTGAAATCCACCGCAAGGCTGTTTGGCGAAAACTCTCCGCGCTGGCTCAGGTGGTTTCTGGTCCTCACCGTTACCCTGATGGCGGTGGCGGTCATGCAGGCAACGCTGGGCGGCCACTTCGCCGCCGTTCTGGTGGCGCTTTGCGGGCCGTGGGCGCTGGGCTGGCACCTGCAATGGCAGATGCGCCACCTGGATATCGAGGACGCCGACGGACTGCTGAGGCTGTTCCGGTCAAACCGCGACGCGGGCCTGCTGCCCCTGCCATTTTTCGCCGTCGCCCTGTTCCTTTGATTGAACTCGGGGACGGCGCGGCCTAAACACATCAGGGGAACAATTAACGAGCGGCCTAGCCATGCGCCTGTCTGCCATCTTTGCCATTGCCGCCAGTTTCGGTGTTGCGGCCATCCTGTGCCTGGTTGCCGCGGGTTTTTCGGTACAGGTGATCGAGGACAATTCGCGCAATTCGGTGCGCGATACGCTCGATGCCAATGACCTGATCTGGTCCGAGGTCGATGCCAACGGGTTGCAGGTCTTTCTGGGCGGCACCGCCCCGACCGAGGCCGCGCGGTTCAAGGCCTTGTCGATTGCCGGGCAGGTCGTGGACGCGGCACGGGTGATTGACCAGATGGACGTGGCCGACAGCGCCGCCATCGCCCCGCCGGCATTTTCCATCGAAATTCTGCGCAATGACAGCGGCCTGTCGCTGATCGGGTTGATCCCCGCATCGACCGATCGTCAGGAACTGCTGGAGGACATTGCCCGCGCCACGGACGAGCGTGAGGTCATCGACCTGCTGGAATCCGCGGATTACCCGGAACCCGAGACCTGGCAGGACGCGATCGACTTTGCGGTGAGCGCGCTCAAGACGCTGCCTAGAACCAAGATTTCGGTCGCCGCAAACCGCGTCGAAGTGACCGCGATGGCCGACAGTGCCGGTCAGAAGGACACGATCGAGGCGAACCTGATCCGCAAGACCCCCGATGATATCAGGCTGGCGCTGAACATCTCGGCGCCGCGCCCGGTGATCACGCCTTTTACCCTGCGCTTTCTCATTCAGGACGGGCAGGCACGGTTTGACGCCTGCTCTGCCGATACCGAGGAAACCCGCCGGATGATCCTGACCGCCGCGGCGAAATCCGGATTGCGGCAGGAAGCCGACTGCACGATTGGCCTGGGCGTCCCGACACCGCAATGGGGCAAGGCGACAACCCAGGCGATCACTGCCCTTGCGCAACTGGGCGGGGGAAGCGTCACGTTTTCCGATGCAGACATCACCCTGGTCGCCGAACCGGGCATCCCCGAGAAACGTTTCGATGACGTGGTCGGCGCGCTGGAAAACGCGCTGCCGGCGGTGTTCGCCCTGCATGCCGTCCTGCCGGCGCCACCTAACGAGAAGCCCCAGATCACGCCTGAATTCGTCGCCACCCTGTCCCCTGAAGGGCTGGTCCAGATCCGCGGCCGCGTCGGCAGCGAAACCGCGCGGGAAACCGTCAACAGCTTTGCCAAGGCGCGGTTCACCTCGAACAGCGTACATAATACGGCCCGCGTGGCAGAGGGCCTGCCCCGGGATTGGCCGCTGCGCATCCTGACCGGGCTTGAGGCGCTGTCATATCTGTCGAACGGCGCCGTCACTGTGACGCCGGAACAGCTGAACCTGAGCGGGGACAGCGGCAACCGGCACGCCCAGGCGATGATCGCCCGGTTTCTGTCGGACAAGCTTGGCGATGCAAAGGAATTTTCGATCGACATCGCCTATCGCGAGGCGCTTGACCCGGTTGCCAGCATCCCGACACCAGACGAGTGCGAGGCCGCGATTGCAGGCATTCTCAGCGAGCGAAAGATCAATTTCGAACCGGGTTCCGCCACGATCGACGAACATGGCGCGGCAATCATGGATGACATTGCGGAAATCCTGAAGAAATGCGGCGAGATCCGCATGGAAATTGGCGGCCACACGGATAGCCAGGGCCGTGAGGTCATGAACCAGCAGCTAAGCCAGTCGCGCGCCCGTGCGGTCCTGAATGAGCTGCGCGAGCGCCGGGTACTGACATCGGCCCTGACCGCCAAGGGATATGGCGAAAGTGCACCGATTGCCGACAACCAGACCGAGGACGGCCGTGAAGCCAACCGGCGGATCGAATTCAAGCTGATCCGGCCCGAACCGATCAAGGAACGGACGACGGGACTTGAAAGCCTCGAACCAGAGCTCCAAACAGACGAAGCCACCGGCGCATCCGGGCAGAATCAGGAAGAGACACCCGATGAACAGGACTGAGTTTATCATTGCCACGGCCATCGTGCTGTTCGTGGCGTTTTGCCTGGGCTGGTTCGCGAACTGGCTGGTACATCGCTTCATCCGCGTGTCGGGCTCTGATGTCGGGGAACTGGAGAAGATGGCGCAGGAGTTGCACGAGGCCGAAGAGACCCGCGATCAGGCGATCACCTACCTGCAACAGCGCGAGGCAGAGCTGACCAACCAGATCAGCCAGACCGAGGCCGAGCTATCGGCTACGATGGACGGGCTGCGTGAGGCCCGTCGCGAGGCCGAGGATCTGCGCGGCCAGCTTGAACGCCAGAGCAACAGCAGCGCCTGACTGCACACAATCAACTGTTTCAAGAATGCGCGCCTGCGGCGCACAAGTCATCTCGTCGTCGGGCCTCCGGCCTCCTCCTCGGGGCCCGGTGGCCGAGGTGACGCATTGCCGATTGGTCTCCGCCCACTCTAACCGCTGGTTCTGAGCCAATCGACGAAATCGGCAACGTCCCGGTTTCCCAGGGCGGCTGGCGCATAGGCCAGGAAATAGCCGTAATCTTCCAGCGCGGTTTCGGACAGTCTGTACAATCGTCCGGCGTCGATCTCGGGCTGGACCAGAATGTCGTTCAGCGCCACGCCCTGCCCGTCGATCACCGCCTGAACGCGCACATTCGGATCGGGGATGATCAGCGTTTCCGACTCTCCTTCAAAGGTCAGCGAAGCAACCGCGAACCAGTCCGACCAGGCATTGCTGTCCTTGCGGTCCCGGAGCAATGTAAGCCTCCGAAACGCCGCTTCGGGGCCAAGTTTCGCCACCATTTCCGCGGCTTCGGCATTTCCCGTGGGCCAGGCAGGACAGGGCAGGAACGGCTCTATCACCATGTCGTCCCACCCACCGTGCCCCCAGCGGATCGCCAGATCGACCCCCTCATCCCTGAGATCGAACAGGTCCACCATCGGCTGTATCCGCAACCGGATGTCGGGATGGGCGGACATGAACCGCATCAGCCGGGACGAGAGCCAGCGCGAGGCAAAATACGTCGACATCCCGATTGTCAGTATCCGGCTTCCCTGCCGTTGCAGCGACGCGATTTTCTGCTCGACCGTCTCAAATGCCGGTTGGGCCGCGCCAAGCATGTCCCGCCCTCTTGCCGTCAGCGCAATCCCCCTTGGCAGGCGTTCGAACAGCGCAAATCCCAACTCTTCTTCGAGCTGTTTCACCTGATAGCTGACCGCCCCCTTGGTCAGGTTCAGCGCATCCGCCGCCGACGAGAAACTGCGGTGGCGGGCGACAATGGTAAACACGCGTAGCGAGTCATAGTGACGAAAGCGCATGAATATCGTTTAAATATTTTATACGAAAGGTGCAAATCATTTGGTTTGTTCTTTTCCTTTCGGCCATGAAAACATGGGTATTGGAACGGCATATTGGCCGTTGTCCAGGTTTTCGAGGTCAACAGGGTTGAATACTGCCACCATGTCAAGGCGCCGCGGCAGAAATGCCCGCAAAGCATCGTCGTCGCCAGGCGAGGCCACCGCGCGCGCCATCCGACGCATCCCGGTCTATGAGCTTCTTGATGGGGACGCCCTGGACAGGCTCGAAGCGCAGGCAGACTGGATCCTCAGCACAATCGGTATCGAATTCAGGGATGACCCCACCGCGCTGTCGCTCTTCAAGGAAGCCGGCGCGCATGTCGAGGGCACGCGCGTTCGCTTCGATCCGGGCCATGCCCGGGCGCTCTGTGCATCGGCCCCGTCTGAGTTCAACCTGCGCGGCCGCAACCCGGCTCATACCATCACGCTTGGCGGCGACAACGTTGTGCTGATGCCGGGCTATGGCTCTCCGTTCGTGACCGATCTCGGTCAGGGCCGGCGCTATGGCACATTGAGCGATTTTCGGAACTTCGTGAAACTGGCCTATCTCTCGCCATATCTTCACCATTCCGGCGGTACGGTCTGTGAACCCTGTGACATTCCCGTCAACAAGCGCCATCTGGACATGGTATTCACCCATTTGCGCTATTCCACCAAACCGTTCATGGGCGGGGTCACGTCACCGCAACGCGCCGCCGACAGCGTCGAAATGGCCAGGCTGGTGTTTGGCGAAGCATTCATGCGCGAAAATGCAGTCATCCAGGCAAATATCAACGTGAATTCGCCTTTGGTCTTTGATGGGGTGATGAGCCGCGCCCTCAGGGTCTATGCCGCCGCCAACCAGTGCGTTGCCGTATCACCCGCGATCTTTGGCGGCGCAATGGGCCCGCTTGGGCCGGCGGCCACCGCCGCGCAAACCCTGGCCGAGGGGATGGCGGGCATTGCCCTGGCGCAGCTGGTCCGCCCCGGTTGCCACTGTGTGCTCGGCTCATTTCACAGCGCGATGAACCTCAGATCCGGCGCCCTGGCCTTTGGTGCGCCTGAATCGCACCTGGCCACACTGGCCTTCGCCCAGCTGGGCCGACGGCTGAACGTTCCGATCCGCCCGGGCGGCGGACAGATCACCGCCGCAAACACCCCCGATGCGCAGGCCATGCAGGACAGCACCTCGGCCATGTGGGCCACGCTACTTGCAGGCGCCAACCAGGTCTGGCACGCCGCCGGCTGGCTCGAAGGCGGGCTGACCATGTCCTACGAGAAATTCGTCATGGACCTGGATCACTGCGGCATGATGCTGAAACTGCTGCGGGGTATCGACACCGGAGACGAATCTTTGGGCCGCGACGCCTATCTTGACGTGCCTCCCGGCGGCAACTTCCTCTCAACGGCGCATACGCTGCGCCACTATGCGCATGCAAACTACCTCTCGGATCTCCCGGAGGCGGGGCCATACGAAACCTGGGTGGAAAATGGCAGGCTGACCGCGGCAGAACGCGCCACCGGCCGCTGGCAGGCCATGCTGGCCGGTTATGAAATGCCCGGGATGGACACAGGCACGCTGGAGGCTCTGCACGATTACATGGCCCGGCGCAAATCCGAAATGCCCGACGAATGGTACTGACACTGGATGGGAGATCACCTCAGATGACCGAAGAACTCAGCCGCAGCTCCGCCCTGTCGGAGCGCCATCGCGCCCTCGGTTCGGAACTCGAAGACTGGAACGGTATGGGCACCGCCTGGAGCTATGCTTCGGACCCGAATGACGAACATGACGCCATCCGCGAGCGGGCCGGCATGTTCGACATGTCACCGCTCAAGAAGGTTTTTGTGCGCGGACCCGACGCGTTGCCGGTGCTGGACCACGCCACCAGCCGCGACCTGACCCGCCTTGACCCGGGTCAGGCAGCTTATCTTTCGGTCATGACCGATAACGGTACGCTGGCGGATGACGCGATCGTGTCGAATAACGGCAATGACGAATGGATGATCGTGCACGGCTCGGGCCGGACAATGACGATGCTGCAGGCCAGCGCCCGGGGACGCGATGTCGAGATTGCTCTGGATGACGGGCTGCACGACATCTCGGTCCAGGGTCCGCAATCTCTGGATATTCTCAACCGGCACTGTTCGATCGACCTGGCCGACTTGCGCTATTTTCACCATGTGCCTGCCGACCTGTTCGGCCATCCTGTCCGCCTCTCCCGCACCGGCTATTCCGGCGAGCGCGGATACGAGATCTTCGCCGACGCAAGCCATGTGGTCGATATCTGGGACAGGCTGGTGGCCGAGGGCGTCATGCCCTGTTCCTTCACCGCGCTCGACAAGGTCCGGATCGAGGCGGGGCTGCTTTTCTACGATTATGACATGACCTCCGAACACACCCCCTGGGAGGTCGGGTTGGGCTTCACCGTCAACGCGGCCAAACAGCATTTCCGCGGCCGTGAGGCGCTGATGGCCGCCAGGGGTTCCGAAAAACTGCGCAATGTCGGCCTGATCGTCGATCATGACGATATGGTGCCCGGCGGCGAGGCGCTTTCGCTTGATGACGGCACCCTGGTCGGCACCATCAACAGCCCCTGTTATTCGCACCGGATGGGCAAATCGCTTGCCCTGGCCCATGTCTCGCCGGCTGTGGCCGACGGCACGGTGCTGCATGTCAAAGGCGACGGCATCGACACCACCGCGGTGGTCTCCACCCTGCCCTTCTACGATCCGCAAAAGATCCGGACCCATGCCTGAACCACAATGCCCGGGGGTCTGGGGGGCGCCCCCCAGGGCCTGCGTGGCCTGAACGCGAACTGACCGGCGTGAGCGATAGCGAACTCCGCCAGATCACCGCGCGGCTCAGGACACTGGCCGCGCCTCGATCACCACAAAGGCCTGCGCCCAGGGGTGATCGTCCGTCAGGGTCACGTGAATGATCGCCTCATGCCCCGCGGGTGTCATTTCTGCCAGGCGTTCCGCCGCCCAGCCGGTCACCGCCATCACCGGCTGACCGCTGTCGAGGTTGCTGACCGCCATGTCCTTCCACGCGATGCCCATGCGCAGCCCGGTGCCCAACGCCTTAGAACAGGCCTCTTTCGCGGCCCAGCGTTTGGCATAGGTGCCGGGCGTGTCCGCGCGGCGCTCGGCCTTCAACTGCTCGGTCTCGGTGAAGACCCGGTTGCGGAACCGGTCCCCGAACCGCTCCAACGTCCCGGCGATCCGCTCGATATTCGCCAGGTCGGTGCCGACGCCCAGGATCATTTCGACGTGGCCGACCGGATCAGCGCCAACCCGCCGGATGCAAAAAGCGCCGCGCTTGCCCCGTCGATCCAGCGCCGGCAACGGCGATAGACTGCCATCATGCCGCCCATCGAAAAGACCAGCGAGTAGCTGAGATTGTTGAGAAAGGCGACGGCCACGCAAACCAGCGTCGTCACCAAGACCGCGACCACGGTATCGTTTGGATCCAGCCCCATCGACAGGGCCGCCATCCAGGCAATCACCGATTTCGGGTTCGACAGGTTCAGGATCACGCCGCGCCAGAACCACCGCCCGGCGCCGATCTGCGCCACGTCCGCATCGCTTGCCCTCAGCGCCGACCGGCCCGATTGCCACGCCAGATAGAGCAGGTAGGCGCCGCCCAGCAGTTTGAGCACCGCCAGCAACCAGGCCGACGCCTGCAACACCGCGCCCATTCCCGTGGCCGCCAGCACCCCCCAGAACACCAGCGCCACGCTCAGCCCCAGGCCATAGACGATGCTGGCGCGGCGGCCATAGCGCATTGCAATTGCCGCGTTGGAAATATTGGCGGGGCCGGGCGAGGCAGCGATCACCCAGAACGCCACGCCAACCGTTATCAAAGTGGTCAGGTCAAACATCTTGAAACCTCCGGTATTGCGGCGTCTGCCATCCCGACATCCCGCGGCCTACTCGCGCCGCTTGCGCTTGAGCTCGTTGCGGGCGCCCATCCAGAAGAAGAGCCGCGCCCCCAGCACGAAGAACACCGCCATCATCACCGTGACCATGCTCAGCATGCCAAAACCGACGGGGGTGAGGAACACGCCCAGACCGCCGGTAAAGGCCGACATGTAAAAGGCCGCGAAGGCCATGCTGACACCCAGGCCAACCAGCCCGAACAGGGCGGATGTCTGCCATGCCCAGATGCCCTGGGGGATACGGCCCTCGGCCCTGGCAAATCCTGCGCCTTCCAGCATCGACACGACGATGATCGGGATCACCGTGGCCCCGGAAGAGCGCAGGTTGAAATGAAACAGCCTGCCCGCAAGGTAAAGCACCAGCGAGATGCCGATGACGATCAGCGCGTAGCGCATGACGAACCGCGACCAGTTGACCTTGTAGCTCATCCCAGTGCCTCGCGGCGGCCTTGATCCATCAGGCGGCGCATCTCGGCGATGGCCGGCTTCAACCCCAGGAATATCGCCTCACCGATGATGAAATGCCCGATATTCAGCTCGCGCGCCTCCGGGAAGGCCGCCACCGGCTTGACCGTTTCATAGGTCAGCCCGTGTCCCACATGCACCTCAAGCCCAAGGCTGTGGGCAAAGACCGACATCTCGCGCATCGCCTCAAGCTCGCGGTCGCGATCCTCGATCCGCCCCTCGTGATGGGCATCGCAATAGGCGCCGGAATGAAGCTCGATCACCTGGGCACCGATCCGGTGCGCGGCTTCGATCTGGCGCATGTCGGCAGCGATGAAGATGCTGACGCGGCACCCGGCCTCACGCAGGGGGGCGATGAAATGTGCCAGCTTGTTTTCTTCACGCGCCACGTCCAGCCCGCCCTCGGTGGTGCGTTCCTCGCGTTTCTCCGGCACGATGCAGACCGCGTGGGGCTTGTGGCGCAGTGCGATGGCCTGCATTTCGTCCGTCGCGGCCATCTCGAAATTCAGCGGCACGTTCAGCGCTTCCATCAGCCGGTCGATATCGCCATCGCTGATGTGGCGGCGATCCTCGCGCAGATGCGCGGTGATCCCGTCCGCGCCCGCCTCTTCGGCCAGTTTCGCCGCGCGCAGCGGATCAGGGGTATTGCCGCCGCGCGCATTGCGTACCGTTGCCACGTGGTCGATATTCACGCCAAGGCGAAGTTTCTCTGATGTCGGCATTTGACGGTCCTCTGAATTTCCTGCGACTCAGAGCACAGCCTATTCGGCTTTTTTCTTGGCGTCAGCCTTGGCAGCGGCTTTTTCTTTCAGCGCCAGCCATTTAGCCTTCAGCCGCCCCTTGCGGCGGTTCTGATAGGCCTGGATGAAGGGCAGGCTGACATAGTAACAGATCAAGCCACAGATCAGACCGGGAATGATTCCGCCGACCAGGTAGGGCAGAAACACCTCGTCATAGAAAATCCGCAGTTCTGTCCAATGGGCGGTATCATCGGTGAAGATGGCAACGAAGTTGTCCTTCAGATCACCGCCCGCATTGAGGAATTTCTCGCCCAGCGAGCTATGGATTTCTTCGGTGTCGGGCGCATCGCCGATCCCCAGCAGGTAGTGCCCTGTCTGCAGAGAGGCCGCACCGATGAACACGAAGGTCAGCGGGTTGCCGAAGAATGTCGCCAGCAGGGAGGCCACGATATTGCCGCGCAGGATAAAGGCCACCAGCGCCGCCAGAAAGAAATGCAGCCCGAAAAACGGCGAGAAGGTCACGAAGACGCCGGCAAAAATCCCCCGTGCGATCCGGTGCGGCGGATCGGGCAGGCGCCAGAGCCGGTGCTTGACATATCGAAACGCACGCGCCCAACCGGTGCGCGGCCAGAGGAATTCGACCACGGCCCGCCAGATCGGACGTTTGTTTCGTCGTTTGAAGACCACGGAGGGCTCCTAGGTTTCAAGTGGCCGCGAGCCGCCGGATCTTCCGGGGTCGCGGTGTCGTTCGATTGCGGCCACATCGCTTTCGGCGTCCAGCGCCGATATCACGCGATGCAGATGTTCCGCATCTCTTAACTCGACATCTATCAGCAACCGGTAAAAATCCGGCTTCCGGTCCACAAAATTCAAGTCTGAAATATTGGCCTTCTGTTCACCTATCAAGGTGCAAATACGTCCCAAGACGCCCGCGTCGTTACCGATCGTCAGATCTAGGGTCACCGAATAAACCGGAGGGTGAGTTCCGGTTTGCCAATGCAAGTCAAGCCAGCGCTGAGGCTGGTCATCATAGGCCTGCAACGATTCGCAGTCAATCGCGTGCACCACCACGCCCTGCCCGCGATAGGTGATGCCCACGATCCGCTCGCCCGGCAGGGGCTGGCAGCAGGGCGCGCGGTCAAAGCCCTGATCGGCGGCAAGACCGATCACCGCCAGATCCAGGTTGACCTCGTCACCATCCACCGGGTTCAGGTCCGGGTAGATGGCGTTCAGCACCGTCTGCGCGGTCAGTTCGGCGCTGCCCAGGCGGGCCAGCAATTCGTCCGGCTCTTTCAGGCGCAGGGTGCGCGCCGCGGATTCAAGCGCCTTGTCTGTTGCCTTCTTGCCGACATGCTCGAACGCGGCCCGCGCCAGTTCGCGACCAAGCTTGATGAACCGGTCGCGGTCCTGTTCGCGCAGAGCGCGGCGGATGGCGGACCGCGCCTTGCCCGTGGTGGCGATATCCAGCCATGTCGGCTGCGGCACCTGTCCTTCGGCGGTGATGACATCGACCGACTGGCCGTTCTTGATCCGGGTCCAGAGCGGCACCCGCATCCCGTCGATCTTGGCGCCCACGCAGGCATGGCCGATCCGGGTGTGGATGGCATAGGCGAAATCAATCGGCGTCGCCCCGCGCGGCAGCTTGACCACGTCGCCCTTGGGGGTAAAGCAGAACACCTTGTCGGTATACATCTCCAGCTTCACCGCCTCGAGAAACTCGTCATGGTCCTCCTCGGCATCGAATTGCTCGGTCAGGGCCGAGATCCATTTCACCGGGTCGACCGCAAACGGGTTCTCGCTGCGCACGCCGTCGCGATAGGACCAATGCGCCGCGACGCCGGTTTCGGCCACGTCGTGCATCTGTCGCGTCCTGATCTGCACCTCGACGCGCTTGCCGTCACGCCCGCTGACCGTCGTGTGGATGCTGCGATATCCGTTCGACTTGGGCTGGCTGATGTAATCCTTGAACCGACCCGGCACCGCCCGCCAGCGCTGATGGATGGCCCCCAACACCGCGTAGCAATCCTGTTCGCTGCCCGTGATGACCCGAAACCCGTAGATGTCCGAGAGCCGGCTGAACCCCAGCTCCTTCTCCTGCATCTTGCGCCAGACCGAATAGGGTTTCTTGGCGCGGCCCAGCACATCGGCCTCGATGCCGGCTTTTTCGATCTCGTGGCGCATGTCGCCGGTGATCTTTTCGACCACATCGCCGGTCTCTTTCTGCAGCGTGATGAAGCGCCGGATGATCGAGGCGCGCGCATCGGGGTTCAACACCTTGAATGCAAGGTCTTCCAGTTCCTCGCGCATCCACTGCATACCCATCCGGCCCGCCAGCGGCGCGAAGATGTCCATCGTCTCACGCGCCTTTTTCATCTGCTTTTCGGGGCGCATCGCCTTGATGGTGCGCATGTTGTGCAGACGGTCGGCCAGCTTGACCAGGATCACGCGCATGTCCTTGGACATCGCCATGAACAGTTTGCGGAAATTCTCGGCCTGCTGGGTTTCGGTGCTGGAAAGCTGCAGGTTGGTCAGCTTGGTGACGCCATCGACCAGATCGGCGATTTCCGCCCCGAATCGCTCGGCCACGCTGTTATACGACGCACGCGTATCCTCGATCGTGTCATGCAGCAGGGCGGTGATGATCGTGGCATCGTCCAGCCGCTGTTCGGCCAGAACGGCAGCCACCGCCACGGGGTGGCTGAAATAGGGCTCGCCGGAATGACGGAACTGCCCTTCGTGCATCTCGCGGCCATATTCGTAGGCCGCATCAATCATCTTTTCGTCTGTCTTGGGGTTATACGTGCGGACCAGCGCGATCAGGTCTTCCTTGGCGATCATCCGCTGCGCATCCCCGGGCTAAGGGGTCAGGTTCAGCCCTGACCCTGCGCTTCCATCAATGCCCGCAACAGTTTTTCCTCGGACATGTCATCATCGGCCGGCTTATCGGCTTCGCCGCCCATCAGCAGCGCCATCGAATCCTCTTCGGGCTCGTCCACCTCGATCTGGGTCTGGTTCGATTCGATCAGGCGTTCACGCAGTTCCTCGGCGGACTGGGTCTCTTCGGCGATCTCGCGCAAGCTGACAACCGGGTTCTTGTCGTTGTCGCGGTCCACGGTAATAGGCGCCCCGGCCGAAATCTCGCGGGCACGATGGGCCGCAAGCATTACGAGGTCAAACCGGTTTGGAACCTTATCAACGCAGTCTTCTGTGGTCACGCGGGCCATGGGAACTCCGATCCAGCAATCTGTAGAAGCCCGCTATTTAAGGGGTGTGCCCCGGATTTACAAGCAGAGAATCACAGCGGGCGGACCTCGGATATGTCCTTGTCTGGCAGGGCCTCCAGCATCTCCGAGACGGTCAGGCCGAGGACCGGATGGCGCCACTCGGGCGCGACATCCGCCAGCGGCACCAGCACAAAGGCGCGCTCCTGCAGGCGCGGGTGCGGCAGGATCAGGTGATCGGGCGCATTCAATGCCTGCTGATCGGGGGGCAGCGACCGCCATGCCGCGTGGGTCTCGGCGTCGGGCACTACGGTGTCACCGGCCGCGATCAGATCCAGATCCAGGGTACGCCGCCCCCACCTCTCGATCCTTTCGCGACCATAGTGAGCCTCGATCTCATGCAACACCCGCAGCAACGCCTCGGCCGTCCCGGCAAAGCGAAGCCGCGCCGCGGCATTGACGTAATCCGGTCCTGCCCCCTTCGGAAAACATGGGGTCCGGTAGAAGCGGCTGACCGTCTCGACCGCCACTCCTGATTGCAGAAATTCTGCAAGTGCAGCGTTCAGGGTCTGCGCGGGATCACCAACCTCAGATGGCAGATTGCCGCCCAAGGCAATCAAGAATTGTTGAATGTCTTGCACGGAAACCTATCCTTCTGAGCGACCAAACGGCCTTGCCGTTCATTAGTAAACTACATAGTTTATCCTAAGCTTTTGATCGTTCCCGTACCACTCACTAACGAACACCGCGGTCAGAGCAACTTAATTCGGAAGGACATTTGAGATGTTTTACAAAGACGAACGGCTTGCGCTGTTCATAGATGGCTCAAATTTGTACGCCGCTGCGAAATCGTTGGGATTCGACATCGACTACAAACTGCTGAGGGCGGAATTCATGCGCCGTGGCAAATTGCTGCGCGCATTCTACTACACTGCCCTTCTCGAGAATGACGAGTATTCGCCGATCCGCCCGCTGGTGGACTGGCTCAACTACAACGGCTTCTCGATGGTGACAAAACCGGCCAAGGAATACACCGACAGCCAGGGCCGCCGGAAGGTCAAGGGCAACATGGATATCGAGCTGGCCGTGGACGCGATGGAGCTTGCGCCCCGCGTCGACCACATCGTGCTGTTTTCGGGCGATGGCGATTTCCGCCCGCTGATCGAAAGCCTGCAACGCCAGGGTGTACGCGTGTCAGTGGTATCAACCATTCGCAGTCAACCGCCGATGATCTCGGACGAGCTGCGCCGCCAGGCCGATAATTTCATCGAGCTGGAAGATCTCAAGGACGTGATCGGCCGCCCGCCGCGTGACCCGTCACCGGACCGCGAAGAGGCCTACGCCGCAAGCAAGTAAGAACAACAAACCGGAGCCGTTGCGCTCCGGTTTCTTTTTCCGGCCGGGGGAAGACTGACCGTACGGCCACCGGCAATCGGGTCAGGCGATTTCGCGCAGAACCCGCGGTACCTTGAAATGCACGCTTTCCTTGGCGGTCTCGATCTCGGCCACGGTCACGTCGTATTTCGCATGCAGGGCGGCGATGACTTCGTCGACCAGTATCTCGGGGGCCGAGGCACCAGCCGTGATGCCCAGCGACGTTATGCCTTCAAGCGCGCGCCAGTCGATATCACGGGCGCGCTGCACCAACTGCGAATAGGGGCACCCGGCCTTGGTACCGACTTCGACCAGACGGCGCGAGTTCGATGAGTTCGGCGCCCCCACCACCAGCATTGCGCCGACCTTGCCCGCCATCGCCTTGACCGCCTCCTGGCGGTTGGTCGTGGCATAGCAGATGTCTTCCTTGTGCGGTCCGTGAATGTTCGGAAACCGCGCCTGAAGGGCATTGACGATATCGGCGGTGTCATCGACCGAGAGCGTGGTCTGGGTGACAAAGGCCAGCTTGTCTGGATCGCGCACGTCGATCATCGCGACATCGTCCGGGGTTTCCACCAGCAGAACCTCGCCCTCGGGCAGCTGGCCCATCGTGCCGATGGTCTCTGGGTGACCCTCGTGGCCGATCATGATGATCTGAAGCCCGGCGGCAGAATGGCGCTCGGCCTCGATATGCACCTTGCTGACCAGCGGACAGGTCGCATCGACATAGATCATTTCGCGGCGCGCAGCCTCGGCCGGGACCGATTTCGGCACGCCATGCGCGGAAAAGATCACCGGGCGGTCAGCAGGACATTCCGACAGCTCTTCGACAAAGACGGCCCCCTTGGCGCGCAGATCATCGACAACGAATTTATTGTGCACGATTTCGTGGCGCACATAGACCGGCGCACCCCATTTCACCAACGCCTTTTCAACGATCTTGATGGCGCGGTCCACCCCGGCACAGAAACCGCGCGGGGCGGCCAGGTAAAGGGTAAGGGGCGGTTTGGTCATGGTGTCTCCTGTCTTGCCCCAGAGATAGGCCCCCACGCGGCGACCGTCCAGAGGTGATGGCAAATGGCCGCCGTCGGCACCTGCCCCGCGTTGTCAGCCCGCCGCCGCCGTAGAACCTGACACCAGCCCGCCATAGTCCCGGCGCAGAAGGTCAAGCTTGGGGTCGATGTAACGCCGGCAAAACGGACCGCCGGCGTTTTTCCGATGGTATTGCTGGAAACGGACCTCCGAGGCCTTGAACCCGTTGAAATCCAGCACGCGGGTCACGAGCGGCGCATCGAACCCGGCCTGCAGCCGTTTCAGAGCACGCCCGATCAGCGGTTTTTGATCGGCGTCCATTGCATAGACCGCACTTCGGTATTTTCCACGCAGCTTGTGGTCCGATGTGCTGGCATGCGTGCGCAGGTGAATTTCGATCAGGATTTCCAAAGAGATGCGCGCCGGATCGTATTGCACGATGATCGCCTCGGACCAGCTGTCGTCCGGTGCGGAGGCGCGGATAAATCCCTGTTCGACGCGCATTACGCCGCGCAGCCCGTCAAACACCGCCTCGGTGCACCAGTGGCAACCGCCGCCCAGCCCGATCCGCATCACGCCCATATGTCACCCGCACCCTGGCCAAGAGCGGCAAGAAACCGCGCCGGATCAAGGTGAAAATCGGCATAGATCACCCGGCCATCGGGGTCGATTACCGTGAACCACGGCGTGCCGCCGGTCTGGTAATCCTGCATGAAGCTCGAAAGACCGGCACCGTCCGGCTGCACGTCATGCCCGAAGGGAAGTTGCAAGCCATATCGCGCTTGCGTGGGGCGAAGCCGATCGGCCGTGTTTTCCCCGAACCCCTCGAACACCGTCTGGATCACGGCAAAGTCGAAACCCTTTCCTGACAGCGCCTTCACCACCGTTTGCAGCGCGGGGAAGCCGTGGGAGTGACACCCCGGGCACCAGTGCTGAAAACAATAGATCAGCTTGAACCCGTCGCCCAGATCCGCCAGCCGCAAGGGCGCCTCCAGCGGCTGACCGGCACCGTCGATCCAGGTACCCACCCGCAATTCCGGCGCCGGCAAATTGAGTGAGCCGGGTTGCATTTTCCTACTCGGCAGCGTCGCGTTTGGGCAGGCGCCAGCCGGGGCGGATGAAGTGGCAAGTATAGCCATTCGGAATCCGCTCAAGGTAATCCTGATGCTCTGGCTCGGCTTCCCAGAAATCACCGGCCGGCTCCAGCTCGGTCACCACCTTGCCCGGCCACAGGCCACTGGCATCGACATCGGCAATCGTATCCTCGGCCACGGCTTTCTGTGCGTCGTCGACATAGTAGATGGCCGACCGGTAAGACATGCCGCGGTCATTGCCCTGCTGATTGGGTGTGGTCGGGTCGTGGATCTTAAAGAAGAACTCAAGCAGCTCGCGATAGCTGATCTTCTCGGGATCAAACAGGATCTCGATTCCCTCGGCATGGGTGCCGTGGTTGCGATAGGTGGCATTGGGCACATCGCCGCCGGTATAGCCCACACGGGTCGTGGTGACGCCGGGCAGTTTACGGATCAGATCCTGCATCCCCCAGAAACAGCCCCCTGCCAGTACAGCACGTTCGGTCATCATATGTCCTCCACTTGGTTCAGGTAATCGCCATATCCTTCGGCTTCCATGTCGTCACGGTGGATGAACCGCAGGCTGGCGGAGTTGATGCAATAGCGCAAGCCGCCCCGGTCGCGCGGCCCATCGGGAAAGACATGGCCCAGATGGCTGTCGCCGTGGGTCGAGCGGACCTCGGTACGGATCATCCCATGGGTCGTGTCACGCAGCTCATTGATATGGGCGGGTTCGATGGGCTTGGTGAAACTGGGCCAGCCGCAACCGCTCTCATATTTGTCCGAGGACGCAAACAGCGGCTCGCCCGAAACGATATCCACGTAAATCCCCGGCGCCTTGTTATCCAGGTATTTCCCGGTGCCCGGCCGTTCGGTGCCGGATTCCTGCGTGACCCGGTATTCTTCGGGCGACAGACGAGAGATCGCATCGGGGTCTTTGGTATAGAGCATGGTCATCCTCCTGGCCTTGGTGCCTTGGATACAAGATGGCGCGGGCGCACGGAATTTCCAAGAGCAGTGGGGGGTACGCTCACCCGAGCGTGATGAGGTGAAATCCCGGCGCTGCGGATCGCCCGCTCATCGGGTGGAATTTTGGGTACTGGCCTTTCCTGTCAAAGGTGGTAGCGTCGGCGCGCATTTGGAGATGATTGCATGACTTTCGAAACCTGGACCTTATACGTCATCACGGTGCTCGCTCTGATGAGCACGCCGGGCCCGAGCCAGCTTTTGATGTTATCCAATAGCGGGGCACATGGTTTCCGGCGTGCGCTGTCCACTGCGGCGGGTGATTTATCCGCCAATGCGCTTCAGATGCTGGCCGCCGGTCTTGGCCTGGCCGCTTTGATCGCCGCATCCGGGACCGCGCTTGCGGTTATCAAATGGGCGGGGGTGGTCTACCTGATCTGGCTTGGCATCCGGATGATACGGCGCGCAAAGCCCGATGATCCGGGGCTGAACGAAATCCGGCCCAGGAAGTCGCTCGGAAATCTCTGGATGCAGGGGTTTCTGACCTCGGCGGCCAATCCGAAAGCGGTGGTTTTCTTTGCCGCCCTGTTTCCGCAGTTCATTTCGGCGCACGGCGCGTTCTGGCCTCAGTTTCTCATCCTGTCCGCGACCTATATTGCGCTGGACGGGGTTTTTCTCTCTGCCTACGGGGCCGGCGCAAGCTGGGTTGCAAAACGCTTCAAGGGAACGGCCCGGATCTGGATCGAGCGTATCGGCGGCGGCTTCATGATCGGGGCCGCCATCCTGCTGGGCTTCAAATCAATCGCACAGAGGTAACGCCTTGGGCACCAAGCCGTCATGGGCCGGACCCCCTGCCCGTTCACCGTTCCCGAAATACTCAAAAGCCCATCGCCGCTGCACCGGGCTTCGGGCATTCACCCGGTTCCGGCCCGGCGATGGGCAGCGTGCCGGCACCTGCCTGTCGACCCGTCGCACCCGGATGATGCCCTATGGCCAAACGTGACGCGTTCAGGATCAACGGGACCAGGATAGCGCCCGGCACGCGGGAAACCGTGGACGTTCCGGTCAGCACGCTGTCCGATCATACGCCGGTGCATCTTTCGGTGCATGTCATTCACGGCAAGAAGCCGGGGCCGGTCATGTTCGTTTCCGCCGCGATCCATGGCGACGAGGTGATCGGCGTCGAGATCGTGCGGCGCCTTCTCAGGGCCGGGGCCCTGCAGAACATGGCGGGCACGTTGCTGGCGGTGCCGATCGTGAATTCCTTCGGCTTTCTGAACAATACCCGCTACCTGCCCGACCGTCGCGACCTGAACCGCTGCTTTCCGGGTCAGGCCGAGGGGTCGATGGCCTCGCGGCTGGCGCATATCTTCATGACCGAGGTGGTGGCGCGGTGCGACCTGGGGATCGATCTGCACTCTGCCGCGATCCACCGCACCAACATGCCACAGCTGCGCCTGACGCCGGGCAATGACCGCCTGCGCGATCTGGGCAAGGCGTTCGGTGCGCCGGTGATGATGCACTCCAAACTGCGCGAGGGTTCGCTGCGCATGGCCGCCGAGGAGGCCGGCGTTGACGTGCTGCTCTACGAGGGCGGCGAGGGGCTGCGGTTTGACGAACTGGCGGCGCGGGCCGGGGTCAGCGGCATTCTGCGGGTCATGCGCCATCTGGAAATGATCCCGGCCAAGGGTGTGCCAAAGGCGCGGGTCAAACCTGTTTTCTGCAGGAATTCCAGCTGGTTTCGCGCCCCGGCGGGCGGGCTGTTCCGCGGCTATCTAACCATCGGCGACACGGTCAGCCCCGGCACGATCCTGGGCGCAATCACCGATCCCTTCGGCGAGGTCGAAACCGAAATTGCCGCCGATATCGAAGGGATCGTGATCGGCCGCAGCAACATGCCCGTGGTCTATGAGGGCGAAGCGCTGTTCCACATCGCCGAAACCCCGCGCGCCGATGATGCCGCCGAGGGCGTAACCGCACATCTGGAGGCCGCACCGCTCTATGACGAGGACGAAATTATCTGAACCCGATCCCGGGAAATGTTCTGGAAAAACAGCAGATAAGTGGCAAGTTCGGTAGCCGGTAAAACTCCGGCTCGCCGCATCCGAGCTTCCAGGAACCTCCTATGCGGATACAGGGCAACGATTGGAACCTCCCCACATTCGACGACCGGCACGACCTGCATCAGGGAACCGGCTGTCAGGTCATCCTTCACCAGGATGCCGGGCAGAAACGCTATCCCCATTCCCGCCAAGGCCGCCTTGCGAAGTCCCTCTGCACTGTCGAGCCGCAAGCGAACCTGCCCCGGCGCATTGCTCCAGAACCCGGACGGATCCTGCAGGGACCAAGACTGGTGCATTCCTACGCTCGAAAATATCAGCAGGTCAGGTGTGCTGAGCTGATCAATGTTCGCGGGCGCACCCCGGTCATACAGATATGCAGTTGAGGCACTCGGCACGGGTCTGTCAGTCATCAAGGTGCGGGAGATGAGGGACGTATCAGGGGAGGTGACGCCGACCCGGACAGCGAGGTCGAAACCGTCCTTGATGAGTCGGCTTGCGGTATCCGAATAACTGATCTCGAAACGGACGGCGGGCCATTCTTTCTGGTACCTTCGCACCTGAGGCATCAAGAGCCGCCGTCCAAGCGCGTCAGGGGCTGCGGCCCGAACGGTTCCGCTCGGGATTGGCGATATCGTTCAGATGCGTGTCTACAAGCCGGCGTTGAACGACGAGACAATCGGCGTTGCAATGGCGGCGATCACGGCTTTCCGCGATGGCGGACCGGTTGGCGGGTTTGGTCTTGCGGGCGCTGCTTGCGGGTCAGAAATCGACCGCGATGCCCTTCTTCTCCCAATCGCCGTAGCGCACAGGTTCGGGGCCCTTGCGGCCGCCCAGCTCCTTAGGCAGGTCCAACGCCTCGGCATTCCTGCGGCGTTCTTCGGCCTCGGCCAGGGCGCGGCGCGCTTCGGGGGGAAGATCGTTGGTTTTGTCGGTCATCACCGGGCTTTCTTTGCACATCTGCCCCTGATATATGCCGCGCGCAGCCCGCCGCCAAGGAAAATGCCCATGTCCACCCCATCTCACTCTGCCCGCCGCTCGGCGGTCTACTTGCTGGATCAGGTGCTGGGCGAGGGCCGGCTGATGTCGGACCTGATCGCAGCGGGCAAGCTGGATCGCCTGCCGCCGCCGGACCGGGCACGCGCGCAGCGGCTGGCCAATGACACGTTGCGCGGCCTCGACAGGGCCGATCGGCTGCTGAGCCGCCAGCTGCGTAAACCGCCCGCGCTGCATGTGCGCAACATCCTGCGCCTTGGCACGGTCGAGCTGTGCATGGGCGGCGATGCGCATGGCGTCGTGAACGAGTTGGTGGGACTGGTGGGCAATGATCGCCGCCATGCCAAGCTCAAGGGGCTGGTCAACGCGGTGCTGCGCAAGATGGCCGATGGCGCGGGCAAACCCTGGCATGACCTGCGCTTGCCGCGCCTGCCTGCCTGGCTGCGAGAGCCGCTGGTCGCGGCCTGGGGGGCGAACCCGGTCAACGCGATGGAAAAGGCGCATTTCGCCGGTGCGCCGCTGGACATCACGGTGAAAGGCGATGCCGCGGGCTGGGCCGACCGGCTGGGCGGTACGCTGCTGCCGACCGGGTCGATCCGGGTGCGGGATGTCGGCCAGGTCTCGGCGCTGGCCGGGTTCGCGACCGGCGACTGGTGGGTGCAGGACGCCGCCGCGGCCCTGCCCGTGCGCATCCTGGCGCCGAAATCCGGCGAGAAGATCGTTGATCTCTGTGCGGCACCGGGCGGCAAGACACTGCAACTGGCCGCGGCCGGCGCGGTGGTGACGGCGGTGGATATATCCGAGCGCAGGATGCGACGGGTCGACGAGAACCTCAGGCGCACCGGCCTGGACGCGGCCTGCGTGATCGACGACGTCCTGCAGCACGAAGGCAGCTATGACGCGATCCTTCTGGATGCGCCCTGTTCGGCCACCGGCACGATCCGGCGGCACCCCGACCTGCCCCATGCCAAGGACGGATCGGACTTTGCCGACCTGATCGACCTGCAGGCGCGGATGATCGATCACGCGGTCAGCCTGCTGAAACCTGGCGCGCGGCTGATCTATTGCACCTGTTCGCTGTTGCCGGATGAGGGCGAGTGCCAGGTCGAGGACGCGCTGGCGCGGCACGCGGGCCTGAGAACCGACCCTGCCGCGCTGGATCTGCCGGGGATCGAGCCCCGCTGGATCACCGAGGAAGGCGGTCTGCGCCTGCGCCCGGATTACTGGGCCGACCAGGGCGGCATGGACGGGTTCTACATCGCCTGCCTGCGCCGCTAAGTGCCGATCCTCCCTTTGGCCGCAATCTTTGCGTGACGAATGGCGGGCAGGCGCTATACTGCCGCCAACGGCGCCGGAAAGAGCGTTTTGAGGCAAGGTAATGTTCAATTCGGAAAACCTGACGCTCCAGTGGACGCGGATGATGGACCGTGTGCAGGCGCTGCGTGCGGCGCGCACCCGGCCCGCGACCGCCTTCGTCCAGCAGCCCGAGCCGCGCACCATCGGCAGTTTTGCCCGGGGGCGGCAGCTGTCGGCGGGGAATTTCGTCTTTGCCGGACATCTGGTGCAGCAGCCCGATACCAGCATCTGGGATCTGCCCAGCCCCGATCCGGGATTCGAAGAAGAACTGCACGGGTTTGTCTGGCTGGACGATCTGGCCGCCGCGGGTGACGCCCCCGCCCGCCAGAGGGCGCAGGACTGGGTCAGCGGGTGGATCGACCGCTATGGCAACGGGCGTGGGCCGGGCTGGACGCCCGAACTGACCGGACGCCGCCTGATCCGCTGGATCAACCACGCGCTGTTCGTGATGCTGGGGCGCAACGATGCGGCGGTCACGGGGCCGTTCTACCGGTCACTGGCACAGCAGACGATCTTTCTGGGCCGCCGCTGGCGCGCCTCCCGGCCCGGCCTGGCCCGGTTCGAAGCGCTGACCGGGCTGGTCTATGCGGGCCTGTCGCTGGAAGGGATGGAGGCGCATGTGGAGCCCGCGATCAAGGCGCTGGCCCAGGAATGCCGGACCCAGATCGGCACCGAAGGCGGGTTGCCCACCCGCAACCCCGAGGATCTGCTGGAGGTGTTCACGCTTCTGAACTGGGCCGCCGTGGCGCTGGCCGAGACCGGTCGGACGCCGGGCAAGGATCATTGGCAGGCCATTGAACGGATCGCCCCCACGCTGCGGACGTTGCGCCATTCCGATGGTGGCCTGGCCCGGTTTCACGGTGGCGGGCGGGGGCTTGAAGGGCGGCTGGACAACGCGCTGGCCTCCAGCGGGATCAAGACGCGCCAACCCGACGGGCTGTCGATGGGCTATGCGCGGTTGAGCGCGGGACGCACCAGCGTGATCGTTGATGCGGCTGCGCCGCCGGCGGGCAAGGCCTCGGCCAACGGGCACGCCTCGACCCTGGCGTTCGAACTGACATCCGGGCGCCGGCCGCTGATCGTCAACTGCGGCTCCGGCGCCAGCTTTGGCCGGGACTGGCGGCGCGCCGGGCGGGCGACGCCATCGCATTCGACGCTGGTGCTGGCGGGGCGGTCCAGCGCGCGTCTGGGCACTGGCAGCCTGAGCAAAGAATGGCTGACCGAAGCGCCGCGCGACGTGCCGGTACAGGTCAGCCAGGCCCCCGACGGGCTGCGGTTCGAAGGGGCACATGACGGGTATGCCGGCACGTTCGGGCTGACCCATGTGCGCAAGATCGAGATGACCTTCGACGGCCGCGGCATCGCCGGCGAGGACATGCTGATCGCGCTTAACGAAACCCAGCAGAAACAGTTCGACAAGGCGATGGAAACCTGCGGGCTGCAGGGCGTTCCCTACGACATCCGGTTTCACCTGCACCCGGATGTCGATGCGGCGGTCGATCTGGGCGGCAGGGCGGTATCGATGGCGCTGAAATCCGGCGAGATGTGGATCTTCCGCATTGATGGCGCGATGAAACTGTCGCTGGATGTCAGTGTTTACCTCGAAAAAACCCGTCTCAAACCGCGCGCGACCAAACAGGTGGTCCTTTCGGGCGTGGCCATGGAATACGCAAGCCGGATCCGGTGGTCGCTCGCCAAGGCGCAGGACACGCCAATCAGCATTCGAGACCTGAAACAGGACGCGCTGGAACCGGTGGCCGACGAGTAAGGTGATTTGACCACCGGTTTGCAGGAGGTGCCGCGAAGCGGACGAAACAGTGGTTCATGATCCTTCGAGCAGTGGCCTTCGGCGTTGATTCCGCGCGGGGCAAAGCCCGTACTGGGATCAAAGCGGCCATTCTCAATATTCAATGTGTATAAAAAAACGCCACATCCGAAACTTCGGGCAAATACGGAACCGTGGTGGCGGTCTCGTGTTGTATGCGCTGCGCATAGCTTCTATCAGGTCACCTGACTGACCATAGGATCACAGGACTGCTGCCACATGACCGACCTCGCCCCCCTGCGCCGCGCGCTTCTTTCCGTCTCCGACAAGACCGGCCTGATCGAACTGGGCAAGGCGCTGGCCGAACGCGGGGTCGAATTGCTGTCGACGGGCGGGACGGCGAAAGCGTTGCGCGAGGCCGGGCTGGCCGTGCGCGATGTGGCCGATATCACCGGCTTCCCCGAGATGATGGATGGCCGGGTCAAGACCCTGCACCCGATGGTGCATGGCGGCCTGCTGGCCCTGCGGGACAATGACGATCACGTCGCGGCGATGGAGGCCCACGGCATCGGCGCCATCGACCTGCTGGTGGTGAACCTCTACCCGTTCGAGGAAACCGTCGCCAAGGGTGCCGATTATGACACCTGCATCGAGAATATCGACATCGGCGGCCCGGCGATGATCCGGGCGGCGGCCAAGAACCACGCCTTTGTCAGCGTGGTGGTTGATGTCGAGGATTACGAACCGTTGCTGGCCGAACTGGACGCCAATGGCGGGCAGACCACGCTGGCCTTTCGCCGGCACCTGGCACAGACCGCCTATGCGCGGACCGGGGCCTATGATGCGGCCGTATCCAACTGGATGGCGGGCGCGATCGGCGTGGACGCGCCGCGCCGCCGGGCAGCGGCCGGAACCTTGGCGCAGACCCTGCGATATGGCGAGAACCCGCATCAATCCGCGGCATTCTACACTGACGGGTCGGCCCGCCCGGGCGTGGCCACGGCGACGCAGCTGCAGGGCAAGGAACTGAGTTACAACAATATCAACGACACCGACGCGGCGTTCGAACTGGTCAGCGAGTTCGACCCGGCCGAGGGTCCGGCCTGCGCGATCATCAAGCATGCCAACCCCTGCGGCGTGGCCCGTGGAGAGACGCTGCAACAGGCATATGGCCGCGCGTTCGACTGCGACCGGACCTCGGCCTTTGGCGGGATCATCGCGCTCAACCAGCCGCTGGACGCGGCAACGGCGCAAGACATCAGCGAAATCTTCACCGAAGTGGTGATCGCGCCGGGGGCCGATGCCGAGGCCGTGAGTATCTTTGCCAAGAAGAAGAACCTGCGCCTGCTGACGACCAGCAGCCTTGCGGACCCGCGCGAGGCGGCATTGACCCTTCGGCAGGTCTCGGGCGGGTATCTGGTGCAGGACAAGGATAACGGGCATGTTGATCTGTCGGACCTGAAGGTCGTGACCAAACGTCAGCCGACGGGTCAGGAAATGGCAGACATGCTGTTTGCGTGGAAAGTGGCGAAACACGTGAAGTCCAATGCCATTGTCTATGTCAAGGACGGCGCAACCGTGGGTGTTGGCGCCGGTCAGATGAGCCGGGTGGACAGTTGCCGGATCGCTGCGCGCAAGTCGCAGGACATGGCGGAGGCGCTTGGCCTGCCCGCGCCGCTGGCCAAGGGCAGCGTCGTGGCGTCAGACGCGTTCTTTCCCTTTGCCGATGGCCTGCTGACCGCGGCAGAGGCGGGTGCGACCGCGGTCATCCAGCCCGGCGGATCGATGCGCGACGACGAGGTGATCGCCGCCGCCGACGCGGCCGGCCTGGCGATGGTGCTGACCGGCATGCGTCATTTCCGGCACTAGGGGCAACTGATGCGGCGGGCATTCTGGGCGGCGCTCCCGATTATTTTGCTGGATCAGGCCAGCAAGTACTGGGTGGTCCATTTGCTGAACCTCAGGGAGGTTCTGCGTATCGATGTTCTGCCGCCATACCTCAACTTTCGGATGGCTTGGAATACCGGCATCAATTTCGGCCTGGCGCAAACCAACCGCTGGATCCTGATCACGGTGGCACTGGTCATTGTGATTGCCGTGCTGATCTGGATGGCGCGCAGCCAGACCAATCGCTGGCAGGAAATCGCCGCCGGGCTGCTGGTGGGGGGCGCGCTTGGAAATGTCATCGACCGGCTGTATTACGGTGCGGTGGCGGATTTTCTGAACATGTCCTGCTGCGGTATCGACAATCCGTTTGCCTTCAACGTGGCCGATATAGCTGTTTTCGCCGGGGCCCTCGGGCTGATCGTGTTCACGTCGGACAAAAAGCCCTCGTGACCTTGGCAAAGCTATGCGATAAACCGAACCGAAATGGTGCAGGAGAGGGGCGATGAGTTTATCGCGCGTTTTGATGGTGATCCTGATGCTGGGGCTGGTTGCGGCCTGCGGCAACAAGGACAAGAAGCTGAGGCGGATCCCCAAGACGGGCGACGGCCCGGATGAATTCACGATCATTCCCGGCAAACCGCTTCAGGCCCCCGAAAGCTATTCTGCGCTGCCGACGCCGACACCGGGCGGATCGAACCTGACCGATCAGAATCCGCTTGCCGATAGCGCCGCGGCACTGGGCGGGAACGCGGCCGCGCTGGCGACGGCGGGCATCCCGGCCACCGATGCCGGCCTTGTGCGCCATGCCAGCCGCTATGGTGTCACGCCGGGAATCCGCCAGACGCTGAGCAACGAAGACGCCCAGGTCCGGCGCCGGCACGGCCGGGTCAACATCTTCAATATCGGTCCGGTCGATGACTATACCAACGCCTACAAGCGCCAGTGGCTGGATGGCGATGCCGAGTTCCGCCGTCTGCGCCGGGCCGGGATCACCGTGCCATCCGCGCCGCCCGAGGAATAAGAGTGAACGGGAAACGCAGCGGCTGTCTGTCCTGATCTCACATCCCCGTCAAGTTTGTGCAAGCCGGTCTTGAACCGGGGCGCGGGACTCGTATCTTTTGTCCCAAAGCCCGGTTCCGGGCCAGGAGGAGAGTCTGAATGCGCCATTTGATTGCCGCCGTCGTCTTCATCGCTGCCGCGCTGCCGGCGCTGGCCAACGAAAAGGTCAGCAGTTTCACGCTGGAAAACGGCATGGAGGTCGTGGTGATCGAGGATCACCGTGCACCGGTGGCGGTGCATATGGTCTGGTATCGCGCCGGTTCGGCGGATGAGCCGCCGGGCGAATCGGGGGTTGCGCATTTCCTGGAACACCTGCTGTTCAAGGGCACCAAGACGCTGGCCCCCGGTGAGTTCTCGGCCACCGTTGCGCGCAATGGCGGTACCGACAACGCGTTCACAAGCTATGACTATACCGCCTATTTCCAGCGCGTCGCTGCTGACCGGCTGGAACTGATGATGCGGATGGAAAGCGACCGAATGAAGAATATCCAGCTGGGTCCGCAGGAAATCCTGACCGAACGGGACGTGATCATCGAGGAGCGCAACCAACGGGTCGAAAACAGCGCCGCGGCCCTGTTCCGCGAACAGATGAGCGCCGCGCAGTACCTCAATCACCGCTACGGCGTGCCGATCATCGGTTGGCGTCACGAAATGACCGAGCTCACACTGGAGGACGCGCTGTCGTTCTACGGCACCTACTATTCGCCCAATAACGCGATACTGGTCGTGGCGGGCGATGTATCGCCGGACCGGGTCAGGGCGCTGGCCGAGGAATATTACGGCGCCATCCCCGCCAATCCCGACCTGCCGGAACGCATTCGCGCACAGGAACCCGAACAGATGGCCGAGCGGCGCATGGTGTTCGAGGATCCGCGCGTGGCCCAACCCTATGTCGCGCGGTCCTACCTGGCGCCGGAACGGGACAGCGGCGCACAGGAAGAGGCGGCGGCACTGACCATGCTGGCAGAGATATTGGGCGGCGGGATAACATCCGTCATGACCGAGAAACTGCAATTCGATTCCCAGATCGCCGTGCAGAGCGGCGCCTGGTATGGCGGGCTGTCGCTGGATGACACGACGTTCAACCTCTATGTGGTGCCGACCGCCGGCGTGTCGCTGCAAGAGGCCGAGCAGGCGATGGACCAGGTGATCGCCGATTTCATGAAAGACGGGATCGATGCCGAGCAGCTGGACCGGATCAGGATGCAGATTCGCGCCTCGTTGATCTACGAACAGGACGATGTCGGCTCGATTGCCAACGAATATGGCCGGTCATTGGCGCAGGGGCTGACAGTGCAGGACGTGCAGGACTGGCCCGGCATCCTGCAGGCGGTCACGGCGGAGGACATCATGGCCGTCGCGAAAAAGGTCTTTAACCGCAGGAATGCCGTCACCGGCTGGCTGCGCGCCCCGGAGGTGAGCCAATGATCCGTTTCGTAATTGCCTTCACGGCCCTGATCGCCGCGCTGCCCGCCCGGGCCGAGGTCGAAATTCAGGAACTGACGACCCCGGGTGGCATCAATGCCTGGCTGGTCGAGGAACATTCGATTCCCTTCGTGGCGCTTGAGCTGCGGTTCCGCGGCGGTGCGGCGCTGGACCTGCCCGGCAAGCGGGGGGCCACGAACCTGATGATGGCGCTGCTGGAGGAGGGCTCGGGCGATCTGGATTCGCAGGGCTTTGCCCGTGCGGTCGAAGGGCTTGCCGCGTCGTTTTCCTATAACACGGGCGATGACGGTGTTTCGGTTTCCGCCAAGATGCTGACGGAGAACCGCGCCGAGGCGGCGGCGTTGTTGCGTACCAGCCTGGTCGAGCCGCGTTTCGAGCAGACGGATATTGACCGGGTGCGGGCGCAGGTAATTTCCATCATCCAGTCCGACGAAAAGGACCCGCGGGATATTTCGGCCCGTGCCTTTGACGCGCTGGTCTTCGGCGATCACCCTTATGGCAGTTCACGCACCGGCACGGTCGAGAGCGTGACGGCCCTGACCCGCGAAGACCTCCTGACTGCACATGGAAACGCCCTGGCGCGCGACCGGCTCTATGTCAGCGCGGTGGGCGATATCACCGCCGAAGAGCTTACGGCGTTGCTGGATGATCTGCTGGGCGATCTGCCTGCAACCGGCGCGCCGCTGCCCAAGGATGCAACTCCAAACCTGCCGGGTGGTATCAAGGTGGTTGATTTCGACACCCCGCAATCGGTGGTGACGTTCGCACAGCCCGGTATCGACCGCGATGACGAGGATTTCTTTGCCGCCTACATCCTCAACCACATCCTGGGCGGGGGCGGGTTTGAAAGCCGCCTGATGACCGAAGTCCGCGAAAAACGCGGGCTGACCTATGGCGTTTATTCGTACCTGCTGGACATGGATAATGCGCAGCTCTGGGTGGGTTCGGTCGCCTCGGCGAATGACCGCGTGGCGGAGGCGATCGAGGTGATCCGCGCCGAATGGACCCGCATCCGCGAAGAAGGCGTGACCGCGGCGGAACTGAGCGACGCCAAGACCTATCTGACCGGCGCCTACCCGCTGCGCTTTGATGGCAACGGGCCGATTGCCAATATTGCGGTCGGAATGCAGTTGGACGGCCTGCCCACCGATTATATCGCCAATCGCAACGACATGGTGAACGCCGTCACGCTGGAAGACGTCAATCGTGTCGCCAAGAAGTTGATGGCCCCGGAAAACCTGACCTTCGTGGTCACCGGCAAACCCGAGGGGCTGGCGACGACAATCAACTAGGCAGAAGGGCCGGGTGTGCTCAGGCGGCGTTGATGGCCGCGCCGCAAGCGTTGCCCGGTCAAATGGCGTGAAGGTAAGCGCATTTTGAGTATTTCAGGAACGGTGAAAACGCGGGCTTCCTGCGCATGAAGGATTCGAGCCCGTGCTGGCACGACCTTGTGTTCGAGGGCCGTTGCACACGGGACCTATCGGACGGCTCTTAACGCGCAATCTTGCACGGCTCCACCCGGCTTTGATCCAATCGACCCGGCTATTCGGCGATCTGGCCGGGCGTCGTTTCAGGAACCAGACGCGTCTCCAACAGCTGGCCTTCTCGATCCAGAATCGGGTGCGCGACAGAGACGATCCAGGAATTGAACTCTTTCATCAGGTAGGCGGTTTCGACATGCTTATCGCTTGTCTCGAGACTATCGACATCTCCCTGGCTGAGCCGCTTTAGATGGCGTTTGCGGCTTTTCCGCTCGATACGCCCCATCTCCGCTTTGCCTTCCAGCAAGAGGCGCGCGCCCTCTATGTCCGAACCAATCAGAACATTGGTCGCCAGGGTAAGGTTGCCAGCGGCCAATTCATGAATATAGGCCAGTTCACCGCGGCCGGATGGGCTGAATTTCTGGCCGCTTGCGTGCATTTCCCCTGCCAGCGGCAACAGGCGTTTGACGATGATGTCTCCGGCGGCTTCCAATGCGATTGCGTAATCCACCAACGCTCTCAGGTCTTTTCGCTGAGCGCGCGACAGTTTCTCGGCCGGAAGCGCCGCCGCATAGCTTCTGACACCATCCAGGGTTGCATTGACGACTTCATCCTGCTTATTGATGCTTTTTACCCTGTGCGCATCCGGTGCAGCGTAGATCCTCATCACCGGATCGAACATGTCGCCGACGATGCCAGCCATGCGCAAGACTTCGCGGCGCAGATTGGCCAGGGCCTGCGGAATTGCCGGCGCCTCTCCTTTCACAAGAACGGACCGATAGGCCGGATTGTCATGTTCCACGGCTTCGGAATCCTCACCCGGCAGTAAGGCCGCCACAGGTTTTTCCAGGAATCTGCAGAACGGCAGGATGACCAGCAGAGCCGCATTGAAGGCGATATGCAACAGGACAAGATTCTGGGCCCCAGCCCCTGAGAAATCCTCCAGTTGCGCCTGAAATCCGTTGAGAACCATCACCGCACCCAAGGCTGCCGTTCCCCGGATCACAAGGTTTGCCAAGGGAATGCGCCGGGCGTCCGGTAAATAGCCACGGCTGAGCCACACGGGAATGAGCGCGGAGCCCATATTTGCGCCCAGCACCAGGGATATGCCCACCGAGAATGGCAATGCGCCGATGGCCACCACCGTCACACACATCAGGATTGCCGCGACCGACGAATGCATGACGAACGCAAGCGTCGCCCCCGCGATGAACGCGGTCAGAAAGTCGCGTTCAAGATAGGCGGACATCGCCGGCAGGAACGAACTGTCGCGAATGGGGCCCATCGTCTCGCGCAGAAGGTCCAGCGAGAGCAAGATAAGGGCGATGCCCAAGATGATGCGCCCGGCCTGACGCAACGCGCGGCGCTCGGTCTTCAGAAACAGAATGCCGCCGGTCACCAGCAGAAGCGGCGCCATCCAGTCGAGCTTCAGCGACAACACCTGAATGATCAGGGCCGATCCCAGGTCCCCGCCAAGCACCAGGGCCAGTGCCGGCACAAACGCGATTGTGCCGCCAGCCGCAAAGCCCGCCACCAGGAGCGTGACGGCCGCCGAACTTTGCAGAAGGATCGCCAGCATCACACCCAGCGGGATCAGCTGGATAGGCCCCCGTCTTGAGGTCACGAGCCTGCGGAAATGCGCGCCAAATGCCCGCTCAATGCCGGTGCGTACCATTCGGATTGCAAACAAGAGCAGCATGGTCGCGCCGAAAAGCTGGGTCAGGAAGGCAAGGATGATCATCTGGGTTGTCAGGTCCGGGAAAAAGCGGGCCCACAAGTACCGGGCCCGCAGTCCAGGGAGATATCAGGTGTTACCGTGGCCATGGTAGGGAGTATGTTTTGAGGTTTGTGAAGAACTTCATGGCTTCTGTGACGCCTTCCTTGACGGCGTTGCCTGAGTCCTTGATGCCGCCGAAGGGGGAGGTCTCGATGCGGTATCCGGGTTGTTCCCAGATGTTGCAGGTGCCGACGTCGAGGCCGTTGATGAAGGCGATGGCGCGGTTGAGGTCGTTGGTGCAGACGCCCGAGCTGAGGCCGAACGGGGTGCCGTTGGAGATCCGCATGACCGCGTCGTCATCATCCGGCACGCGCACGATCGGCACGATGGGCCCGAAGGTTTCCTCCATCACCAGCGCGCTCTCATGCGGCACGCGGTCGACCACGATCGGCGGCAGCAGCGCGCCCTGGCGGCCGGGGTGG